>CAZJLW010000162.1:3321-6600 GCA_964546895.1 uncultured Eubacteriales bacterium
GGAGGAATAATCATGAGCAACCACACCGGCTGGGAAAGAGAATACCGAACCCACTTCGACAGTATAGTAGCAGAATACGAAACCATTCGCCCAGAATGGACAAGTGATATTTTTGCCGACATTACCAAATACGCCAAGCCCGATCAAAATAAAACCGCAATCGAAATAGGTATCGGCACAGGAAAAGCAACAACCCCCATTTTGAACATGGGATACAATGTAACCGCCATAGAGATAAACCCGCAAATGGCAGAATTCTCAGCAAACCGCTTCAAGGCCTACAATAACTTCAATATAATGATCTCTTCATTCGAAGATGCGCCATTAGACGGAAACTCCTACGACCTGATTTACGCAGCATCTGCTTTTCATTGGGTAGACGCCGAAATCGGGCTGCCAAAAGCGTTACGTTTACTGAAGGATGGCGGAGCAATAGCATTGTTTCGTTATAACGAAATAGCTTCTGTCGATGACAAACTATTTAACGATCTCTACAACATTCGCAACCAATACTACAATCATTACTATAAACTCCCATACAGTCAGCCAATTCGAAAAGCTCATAACGATTTTTACAAACCGGAGGAAATCTACAAAGGTTTCAGATTCGAAAGCCTACAATCATATGGTTTTCGTGATATCTCAATGAAATTTTATGATGTAACATTAGAATATACCCCAGACGAATATATATCACTGCTAAATACTCTTTCAGACCACAGAAACCTACCTGATGATATCAGAATCCCCTTCTATTCGAAAACAAAGGAAGCGATAGAAGCCAGCGGCGGCAATTATAAAATTGATTACGTCTTCCAATTATACTTGGGGCGAAAGTGAGTATGTTTTGATAAAACTTTTACGAATCCTCTTGCTATGATGTTAGTGGAAGGAGGGATTGGTATGAATCATATTGATTCTGTGCTGAAAGCAATCGGTTTTATTCACGAGCAGTACGGAGAAAGCATAACGGTTACAGATGTATCAAGCTATGTACATCTATCGCCATCTTATTTCTCAACCGTGTTCAGGACGCTGACGGGTTATACGATGAGAGATTATATCATTCGCTATCGTTTATATAAGGTAGCGCTTGAGCTTGTGAATAGCTGCAAGAAAATTATTACGATAACTTATGAAAGCGGCTTTTCTTCGCAGCAGGCGCTTAATAAAAGCTTTACACAGATATACGGGGTTACGCCGGCAAAATTCCGTCGTATGAATTCACATATAGACCCATTTCCTCTCCCGAATTTTATTATGGAAAGGGGTATATCTATGGAACTGCGCAAGACATTTGAAAGAGTACGCTTTGTCAAGAAAGATGCGTTTTTTGTAGTCGGTATTGAAACGGATATTAATTACAATAACGCCGACGGAACGCACAGTATCGTTGGGCTGTATGAGCGCTGGGGTAAGGAGAAGCTTATTGAAAAAATTCCGAACCAAGTCAATGATAGCTTGACCTTTGGAATGACCCACGATGAAACAGAAAACGACACGGCAAAATACATTGTCGCCGTAGAGGTGTCTACTCTTGAAAATATACCGTCCGGATTTGTTGGCAGACGATTCGAAGCGTGTGAATATGCCGTGTTCGACTGTACCTTGGAAGATGAAACAAGCGGTAGGTTTTTTAAATACTTTTTCAAAACATTCCTTAGCGAGAATAATCTAAGCCAACCTGATGCCGTCACGACAAAGCACGGAAACACTTATTCCCGTTACCCGTTGTTTGAAGTGTATGATAAGCATTTCAAGGATGAAAAGGACGATATTCAAATATTTGCACCAATCTTAAGGGTTTGAGAATAATTTTCGGAGCCGTCGCTTAATTGGGACGGCTTTTTTTATTGTGCATTTGACTTGTTCGCAGTATACTTGACCCAAATTCATTATACCGGTGGTGAGATAACGTGATTTTATTCAGACCTGTAGGCAAGGCAGAATTAGACTTGATTATTACAAGTGGTTACAAGGCTTTCCCCCCAAGATTACCCGAGCAGCCTATTTTTTATCCTGTGCTAAATGAAAAATATGCCGCCGAGATAGCCCAAAAGTGGAATACGAAAGATAAGAACTCAGGTTTTCAAGGATATGTTACGCGATTTGAAATAGATGATAGGTTTATTTCAAAGTATAAGGTACAGACAGTGGGCGCGTCATACCACCAAGAATTGTGGGTACCTGCGGAAGAATTGGACAGCTTTAATTCGCACATTATCGGAAAGATTGAGGTGGTTAATACTATGAACATTGATAACCTAATAGGCAACGATTTCAGGGGCAGTGTCCTAATATGTGTTGGCGGTGAAACAGTTTTACAAAAATCATATGGCTATGCCGATTTACCTAACAAAATACCAAACGACATCGACACCAAATTCGCTACCGCCTCTGCGGGTAAAGTTTTTGTTGCGGTTGGAATACTGCAACTTATAGAAAAGGGGTTGCTGGGACTTGAACATAAAATCGGCGACATCTTTGATTTCGACTTAAAGCAAATTGACCCTAATATTACGGTCGAAGAGCTTCTCACACACACTTCGGGAATACCCGATTATTTTGATGAAAGCGTTATGGATGACTATGAAGAATTATGGGTAGATTTTCCGAACTATAAAATCCGCTCGAACAGTGATTTGTTGCCATTATTTATTGATAAACCTATGATGTATCCGCGTGGAAGCAAGTTTCAATACAACAATACGGGATTTGTTATGCTGGCAATGATTATTGAAAAAATAACCGGTAAATTATTCGACGAGTATTTGGAACAAAATGTTTTTAAGCCTTGTAACATGACTGATACCGGTTATTACGAGCTTGACAGACTTCCGGCAAAATGCGCCGCCAACTATATTTTTGATGAAAAGCGCAATGAGTATCGCACCAATATTTTTAGCGTCGATGCCAAAGGTACTGGGGCAGGCGGTGCATTCACTACGTTAAACGATATTAGGCTGTTTTGGGATTGTCTACTGTCCGGCAAATTGATATCAAAACAAATGGTTGAAAACATGATTGCTAATCACAGCGGGGAAGCAAAATGTTACGGGTACGGTATTTGGCTTAGGAGCAGCGGGGAGAACTTAATTCCGTACTTCCAAGGCTGTGACCCCGGTGTAAGTTTTGTTTCTTGCTATGATATTCAAAAGAAATTGCTCGTCATTTTAATGAGTAATTATGGGGATAATGCTTGGAAGTTGTTGAAAAGTATTTTGGAGTGCTTCGCGAAATGAATATGAATATGCTAAAAACAGCCGCCTTTGAAATTTG
>CAZJLW010000163.1:0-6589 GCA_964546895.1 uncultured Eubacteriales bacterium
ATTTCACCAACTTCTTCCTGCAACTCAACCCCCGCCTACCCCTTCAACGACCCGATCATAACCCCTTTAACAAAATACTTCTGCACAAACGGGTACATAAGCAGCACCGGCCCGGACGAGACCACAATAAGCGCATACTTAAGCAGCTCATATATAGACTTACTAGCCGCTGCGGTTTCGTCGTCCATATTTACGTTAACAATCGAGTTAGCAATCAGTATCTCCCTAAGTATAATCTGCAGCGGGAACTTCTCGCGTGAATTCAAATACAGGAACGCATTAAAATAATCATTCCAATGCCCGACGGCGTAATACAACGTGATAACGGCAATAACAGCCTTCGAGAGCGGCAGCAGTATCGTAAAGAAATACTGGTAGTCGTTACTGCCGTCTATTTTGGCGGCTTCTAGCAGCTCGAGCGGAACGTTTCGCATAAAGGTGCGTGTGATAATCATGTTCTGCACGCCTATCGCGCCCGGGATAATCATAGCAAGCCGCGAGTTTAGCAAGCCGTAGCTTTGCAACACTATATAGCTGGGTATCATACCACCGCTGAACATCATCGTGAAAGTAAACAGGAACATAACGACACCGCTAAGCGGCACGTTACGGCGCGACAACGGATATGCGATCATTAGCGTCATGACAACGTTAAGCAACGTACCGAAAAAAGTATAAATGAAAGTGTTAAAATATCCGGTAATAATGTTCTGGTTCTTAAAAACGGCGGCATAGCCGTCCAGCGAAAACTCCACCGGGAAAACCGTAACGCGCCCGGACATAACGGCACCGGGCGACGAAAACGACGATGACACTACGTACAACAGCGGATACAGCACGCTGATTGTAATAATAAACGTAATCGCACTAATAACGAAATAAAAAACCTTATCGTCGAACGATAACTGCTGCTTGCGCCTTACCGATCTTACCTGAGCTTCTGGCATATTATCGTCCCCCCTTACCACAGACTTGTTTCGCTGACTTTTTTGGAAATCTGGTTAACAAAAACGATCATCAGCAGATTAATGACGGAGTTAAACAGCCCGATAGCCGACGCGTACGAAAAGTTGCCGCCGCCGGTAACGAGTCCAACCTTGTAGACGTAAGTCGAAATAACCTCGGACGAGCGCAGGTTGAGATTATTCTGCATGAGGAACGTCTTTTCAAAGCCGACCGACATAATATTGCCGGAGCGCAGAATCAGCATAATGACCGTAGTCGGCAGAATCGTTGGGAAATCTATATGCAAGCACCGCCGAAACCGTGATGCGCCGTCGATCTCGGCGGCCTCGTGCAGCTCGGGATCGACGTTCGAAAGCGCCGCCATGTAAATAATCGTACCCCAGCCCATGTTCTGCCATATTCCCGACCAAACGTAAACATGCGGGAATGCGCTAGGCATAGCCATTAAATCCGGCGCGGTCTTATTAAAAATCGCCGTGTAAACCACGCCGAACACGCCTAGTACGGGATTAAGCATTTGCATGACGATGCTGACCAGCACAACAACTGAAATAAAATGCGGTATGTACGTAAGCATCTGCGAGAATTTTTTAAAACGCTGACTGCGCAGGGCGTTCAGGCACAGCGCAAAAATAATCGGCATCGGAAACCCCGCGATAAGCGAATAAAACGAAAGCAAGATTGTGTTGGCAATGACGCGTGTAAACTGGTACGACTGAAAGAACCGCGTAAAGTTCTCGAAGCCAGTCCACGGACTGCCCCAAATGCCCTGCGTGACGTTAAAATCCTTGAACGCGATTTGTACGCCAACCATCGGCACATATCTGAACATAATAACGTAAACGAGCGGCAAAATCATAAACACATAAAGCTGCTTATTCTCGATAATGCCTTTAATAAATTCCTTGCGGCGCAACGCCAATCACCCTTCCAACTGTTTTGTTACGAAGCTGTATTTGATCGCCTTGGCGGACTTTATTTGTTCATGCGATCCCACGCCGTCTGCGTTGTGTCGACAAATTTTTTTAATCCGATGCTGTTTAGCTCCTTCAAATATGCATCCCAGTTCGTTTCTATTTTCATGTCGCCCGTTATAAAACGCGCCATGCTTTCCGTTACGTATGTTTTGAGGTTCGCACGGATATCCTTTATTTCGTTCATTTCCTTGTCGTCGTACTTTATTACGATTATCGGTTCCTCCGGTCCGTAATTACTTAGTTTTGCGTATTCGCGGTTAAACCGTTCCGGATCGGGATCGTTCGTTTTCGGCGGCGCTGCCTTAAACGCTTCGGTAAACCCGGACGGCGTAGTGCCGGGATTGTTAAAATTCCAATGTACCTTCTGTACGCTACCCCATATATTGTTAAGTATTTTAAAATGCAAATCAATACCGATTGAGTTTTTTTCACCGGGTTCTAAATAATCGAAATGTACTCCCGGTATGCCCCAGCGCGAACGCAGCGTAGCTTCCTCGCTCCACATATAGTCGCCAAGCATAAACGCCGCCTCGGGGTATTTGCAGTCCTTTGTTATACTCCAGTTATTAATCGGCACAGGACCGTAATAAATAGTGTACTGTACACCCTTCGGACCTTTGAGCGGTAAAACCGGGCCGTAATCGAAAGCGCGATTGTCCGGCATATTAGTGAATGCACCAAAAGCGTTACCCGGCAACAGCATACCTACTGTAGGCTCCTTTGCGCCAGTCAATGCTATTATCTGATTATAGTTCTGCGTAAACGACAGCGGCGACAGTAAGCCCTCGTTAAACAACTTATTCAGATATCTTAACCCCTCGCGCCATTCGTCGGTATTATAAACGACGCTGATTTTTCCGTTTTTACTAAACAGTCGCTCGTTATTATCATTGTATACGAATGCCGACATCACCCACTGTATAATATCCTGACGCGCAACCGTGCTGCCAAGCATCGGTATTTCGTCGGCTTTGCCGTTTTTATTTGGGTCTTTCTCTTTGAAAGCCTTAAGTACGGTGTATAATTCGTCTGTGGTCTTTGGTACTTTTAAGTTGACTGCTTCCAAAAACTTGTTGTTTATAACAGTCATACTCGTCCAAATGTTGCCGCCGTTCTGCTCTGTGTATTTCGATATGTAGTAGTATTTTCCATCGGGAGCAATAAGCATCTTGCGTACCATATCCTCGCCTGCACCCGCTTTTTTGACCTGTTCGTCAAAGTTCGCTGCCAAGCCGCTTTTGTAATATGGCGTCAAATCCTGTATTATCCCATTTTTTCCATAGTTAAAAGTAATTTCGTCAGATATGCCGAACCCCACCAATATATCCGGCAGTTTGGCACGTGACGCTATTACGACTTGCAGCTTTTGCATACCCTCGTTACCTATAGGGTACACATCCCATTTGAGTTTAATGTTGCTCTTTTCTTCAAAAAAACGCGTCAGCTCGTTATCCTCGTAGCTGGCAACATTAGCGTGTTGCGGCATTGCAACGGTCAGCGTAATCGGAGTCTTACGTATCGGAAATGTTCCCGGTAGGTTTAGCTCCGTGTCCTTGAATTTGTAGTCAAGGCTCTTGACGACGGCCGGTGCGGAACGTGCCGCAAGCGGGTTCGGCGTGGCGGCAGGTGCGACCGGTGCGACCGGTGCGGCTGCCGTTACGGGAATCGCTGCCGCTATTATCGCGGCGCATGTAAGAGCGGCTGTCAGTTTCGACTTTCTTTTCATAATCTGCATCTCCTTCATTTTTAGTGTAGCAAGCGTTTTGCAAGCTCTAAAACGTTACGCAGTTATCGTAGCCGTCCCCTTCAAAATTGTATATTGAAACATTATCCCATCATTGTGCGGTAGTAATATTTTGGCCATGAAATTTCCGCCGCGGGTTTTAAAATCGCGATTAAACCGACTTGTAAAACTCCGCAATACTTGCAAAATTCAGTCCTCGCGCTTACAGTTTTCCCGGTATTTCCCGGGTGCCATACCATAAAACCGGTTAAACGCCTTGTAAAACGTGTTAACAGAATTAAACCCGATCTGCTCCGAAATTTTGTTAATACTCTCGCCCGTGTTAAGCAGAAAAAATTTCGCCTTCTCCATGCGTATGCCTTCCAAATATTCGCCGAACGTCTTGCAGGTCTGCTCCTTCACGAAGGCGTAAACGTACTTCTCTGTTATCGAAAAAGCCTTCGCCACGGACATCGCGCAAATACTTACATCGGTATAATTATCGTGAAGGTGCTTCAGTATTGACTGCTTCAAATACAAATTAGCGCTTCTTTTACGCTGCTTCGCCGTCAGGCAGATATCAAGCGCAAGCTGGTTAAACAGCTGCAAAATCTCAAAAATCGTATAGCTCGCCTTGTACCCCGGCACTACGCTTCGGCTGTCGTCCTTGTACACCTCGACGTACGCGTTGAAAACAGGATTGCGCAAGCTGAAAAATAGCTGCATAATGTCCTGCTCTGTCTCGAACGACGTCACGTCGATGCGCTTAGTGATTTTGTTAAACAGCGCCGTAACCGCTTCAGCGTCGCCTGTTATTATAAGGTCGTGCAGCTGCTGGCTTATGCTGTAGTCCATGAGCGCGTTGTACTCACCGTCCTGCTTTGTGTACTTGTTCACGCGCTGCGAATACGGGTAGATAATCTGCCGCAGTGCGTTTTTTGCTTGGAGGTAGCAGATGTGTACGTTGTCGGCGTCCACGCCGATTGAGCTTATCCCCGCGAACATATCTATGCCGTGCTTCTCCTCGATCATCTCCGACAGCCCAAGCATAAACTCCTGCAAGCCGCTGGTCGACGAAGGATAGTCCGGCGGCAGACAAATAAGAAACACCGTCTCCGTTATCGACGCGTTGTAATCCAGCACGCGCGTTCCCATGTACGCCTCAAAGCGTTTGAGTATCTCGACGTTGACGATCTGGCATTCCTCCTCGCGCCCGCGTACCCGCTTCAAATCCGTCACCGCAACGACGAAGTATTCCACGACAATCCCGAACAGCGACGTGAAATTCGCCTTCTCCTTCTCCGAGTAAACGCCCTCCATGAGCAAATGCTCGAGCGCCGTTTTTTTCAGGGAGTTGCGAGCTATTTCTATTTCGCGTTCGTATTTCACGTTCTTCACAATTGCTTCACCGACGGCGGATTTTATGTAGCCGTATTCGTCGAACATCGGCTTCGCGTTTTTTACGTTAAGCACGTCGAGTATCTGTTTAATCCCCTTCACGCGCCGCAATGCGAAAAGCCCGCTGAACACAAGCGCTATCGCGATCGCGATAATCAGGTACAGCCATATGATATTGATGACAGTTTTAGTCTCGGCGTAGAACACGCGCTCGGGTATGCCTATCGTGACGTTAAGCTGGCCAAGCTTGCTCTCCGACGATAGTACCGTGTATTTTATGCCGTTTACCTTTCCGAGCTCCGCTATCCCGTCCGAATGCTGTAGCGGCTCGCGTCCGTAGTTATAATCAAAAACAACATTGCCCCTAGTGTCGGTTATATAAACGAAGCTGTCTTTATCGGCGGGCTGAGACAGCACCATGTCCAGTATCTGCGCTGTGTCCAGCGTGAACACTACGACACTGTCGAAGTCCGTGTAGCTGCGCATTCCCATTTTTACGACGCAAGTAATCGCATCGTAGGTTTTCTTGTCGAGATATTTTATTTTCTGCGCCGGTAAGAAGCTTATCTGCTCGACCGGAGCGAACAGCGCCGCCTTTAATTTTTCTGGGCTTATTTTTTCGTACGAGAGATGCTCGGCAAAAACCGTCTGATATTCGTCCAGTGTAATGATATTAGACACAAATATGTCATTCTTTTCGAACATGACGTATAACTTAACCGGCAAATCGTAAGAAATAGCCGCGCGGCGCACAAGCTCCTGTGCCTTCGAAAGACTGTAATATTCTCTCAGCTCGATGCTGCCCTCGACGCCGCTCAGCCTGAAAAAATACGTGTCCTGCTCGACGAGTCGGGAGACATCATACATTTTGCTAACCATGATATCGAGCGAGCCGACTGCCGCGTTCAGCTTCTTGTAGCTTTCGTTAACGCTGTTTTTGCGGATCGCCTCGTACGTTTTCAGGTAAATCGGTACAATCAGCGCGAAAAAAACGCCGAGCGTTATGACGTACGTTACTATGTACTTCAAAAATAAGACGTAATCGTGTTTCTTGTTCATGAGTCGCCCTCCCTGTAGGTTGTGGTATTGTAGGTCGTAATCCCTCACCTCTAATTTTAGATGTAATCACAAAAAAAGACCAGCCTCCGCAGAGATTGGTCAGTTTTTTTGCGATTATCGCAGTAACGATGGTGGGAAAGGTTGACGGTAGTTGTTGTTCAGAAGATCCGGTCTATAAGTTCGTCACCTCGTCAATTGTGAGACCTGTTCCTTCGGAAATTTTTTCAAAGGGAATACCAAGCTTGAGAAGGTTCCTTGCAATCTCAATGCTTCTCTCTTTCATTCCTTCTTTTATTCCTTCTCTTATTCCTTCTCTTCTCGCATGAACCATCTTACTTTGATAATCCACTTCGCTCTTATATTCCGTCATAAGCCGCGCTCGTGTATGGTCGTCTTCGCTTAAGGTTTTCAATAATGCACCTGCCATTGCAATCGTCTCCTCTCGTTTCAAGATTTCGTTTATTAG
>CAZJLW010000164.1:0-1720 GCA_964546895.1 uncultured Eubacteriales bacterium
CCGCAAGCTTCAACCCACTCTGCTTTTACAGCCTTATTGCCCTCCTTGCGTAAGTCGAACGTCAGCAGATAGCCGCACGCGGTTCCCCTGCTTTCGAGATAGCCCGCAAGCTGGGCATAGGCATCCTCGTGCTTCCGCTCGCCGCGCCACAGCTTCAGTTCAACTATAAACTGCTCCCTGTTATAATCAACCACGATATCCATTCGCCTTAAGTCTAGCAGCTGGCTTTCGACATGATAGAAGCCTTGCCCGTTGATGAGGGGTTTCAAGTACGTAAGAAACACCTGTCGTCCGTGCTGTTCCAAAAAATCCGAGTCGTTTACCGTAAATGTCTGTGCGAAATGCTTCGCAAACATTTCAAGGCACAGCTGCATATTAAACCGACCGTTTTCAATTACGTCGTACGCCAAAACGCCGCTTACACTGGGGGTTCTCTCTTCTCTTATTTTTGATATGAAGTGGTTATAAATAAAAACCTCAAAAATCCGGTTAGACACTGCTATCCTTCCGTCATTATTTTTAATAATTCCATACATTGACGCAATGTTTATCGCCGGATTGGAAAACTGATATTGCACGATCTCCCCTTTAATAAGAACGTCGTACAGCAAGTCGTACAGCTTTTTATTGTTTTCGAGGTTTTTACCCAAGTCATCAAGAAGCGTGCTGGGCGTTTCGAGGAGTATTTTCACGGCGCTTTGAATGCCTTCAGCCGACCAGTTCCTCTCTAAATCTTCGTCAATGCATTTGCAAATATACGAAACCAAAAACGGGTAGCCGCTTGTATATGAATAAAGCTCGTTTGCGACAGCGGCGATATCCATTCCCGTTTTGCGTTCGCCCTCATACTCAACGAGCATTGTCGTAATCTCCGCTGAACTAAACGACATATCAACCTTAAAATCAACCGCGATATTCCAAGGTGAATTAAATATCCGCTCCCCTTCCCTAGGCGTGACATATCCTTTTTCGGTCATTAACAGCTTAATGTTTTTTATATCCGACACACCCGCGAGAATAACGGATTGAAAGGTGAAATCCTTGTTCGCGTTCCGACTTAAGTATTTTTCTCTCAACATCCCCAAAAAGTGTAGGAAAACCTCGTTATTGCTGATTTTGTCAACTTCGTCAATAAGCAGTACAAGCCTTTCTCTTTCGCACATGTCAGTTAATAGCTCGCTTAACTCCGTAAAGCTGACAGCTTCCACATGCTTCCATCTATCAATGTATTCCTGTGAAGCATTGGTAAATTTTAACGCTCGGCTAATCAACTTTATCAACACACTACAAAACGCCTGCGGCGTGGCAAATCCTGTATAGTCAACCCCTTCAAAGCTTATTGACACCGGCACATATTCATCCACCAAAAGCTTCTCCAGCAAATAAAGCGTGGTAGTCTTTCCGTACTGCCGCGCTCGGTTAATCGTAAAATACGCGCCGTCGTCAACGAGCATTTTGATTTTTCTAAGCTTATCATTAATATCAACCATATAATGCTTGTCGGGTATGCACAGCCCTGTCGTATTAAATCTCTTCATTCGCACACAGCCTTTCTTGAGTAATTGCACTAATAAAAAGTATATACGACAAGTACCCCCTCAGCAACGTTTATTTGTAAATCTCCTGAAACTTTACAAAATCCCGCGTATTATGTATAATGCTGTTAAGAGGAGAAAAAGCCGCTTGCGAGCTTTTTCTCCGGACACTGAGGCGTCAAAGC
>CAZJLW010000164.1:1820-6520 GCA_964546895.1 uncultured Eubacteriales bacterium
GCGCGTCGCCAAGTGCTTTTCTTGGCGAAACCCGCGTAGCGGGCTTTGACGGGCGATTACTAATTTAGAGAGGTGCAAAAATGTACGACAAAGTAAACACGAATCTAAGCTTTGTTGAAAACGAACTGGATGTAATAAAATATTGGCAGCAGAACAAAATCTTCGAGAAAAGCATCGAGCTGCGTGAAGGCCGCGAAGCGTTCTCGTTTTTCGAGGGGCCGCCGACGGCCAACGGCGAACCGCATATCGGCCACGTAATTACGCGTGTAGTTAAGGATATAATCCCGCGTTACAAGACGATGAAGGGCTACAAGGTTTCGCGCAAAGCCGGATGGGACACGCATGGACTACCGGTCGAGCTGGAGGTTGAGAAGGTTCTCGGGCTGTCCAGTAAGCCCGAAATAGAACGCTTTGGCGTACAGGAATTCATATGCAAATGTAAGGAAAGCGTTTGGAAATATAAGAGCAACTGGGAAGAAATGAGTACGCGCGTCGGGTTTTGGGTTGATATGGAGAACCCGTACGTCACGTATGATAATAACTATATCGAATCCGAATGGTGGGCGCTCAAACGCATATGGGACGAGGATTTATTATACCTCGGACACCGCGTAGTGCCGTACTGCCCGCGCTGCGGAACGGCTCTGTCGAGCCACGAGGTCGCACAGGGCTACAAGGACGTAAAAGAAACGTCCGTTTACGTCAAGTTCAAAATAAAGGACACGCAGAACGAATACTTCCTTGCATGGACAACAACACCGTGGACGCTGCCGTCAAACGTAGCGCTGGTCGTAAATGCCAACGAGAACTACTCAAAAGTAAAATGCGGCGACGACATTTATATAATGGCGAGCGCGCTGCTTGATACGGTACTGACTGACAAATACGAAATAATCGAAACCGTAAAAGGTGCGGAGCTTGAGGGCATGGAGTATGAGCAGCTGTTCCCGTTCTATAAAGCCGACAAAAAATGCTGCTATGTAGCCTGCGATAACTATGTAACGCTCACAGACGGCACGGGTATCGTACACACCGCCCCGGCGTTCGGCGAGGACGACGCACGCGTCGGTAAGCTGTACGATCTTCCGTTTATTCAGCTAGTGGACGAGCAGGGCAAATTCGTCGACAGCGTCGAGCCTTGGAAGGGCGTGTTCGTTAAGGACGCCGACCCTCTTATCATAAAAGAGCTGCGCATTTCCGGCAAGCTGTACAAAAAAGCCGACTACGAACACAGCTACCCGTTCTGCTGGCGTTGCGACACGCCGCTCATATATTACGCGCGCGACGCGTGGTTTATAAAAATGACGGCGTTGCGCGACCGTCTCGTGAAAAACAATAACACCGTCAACTGGTTCCCCGAGAACGTAAAAACAGGGCGGTTCGGCAACTTCCTAGAGAACGTAATCGACTGGGGACTGTCCCGCGAACGCTACTGGGGAACACCGCTTCCGATATGGGTTTGCGAAAACGAGAAGTGCGGACACAAGCACGCAATCGGCAGTATCCAAGAGCTTAAAGAAATGGGCATTAACGTACCGGACAACATCGAGCTGCACCGTCCGTACATCGACGCCGTAAAAATCAAATGCCCGAAATGCGCCGCCGAAATGCAGCGTGTGCCGGAGGTTATCGACTGCTGGTTCGACTCGGGTTCGATGCCGTTCGCACAGTGGCATTACCCGTTTGAGAACAAGGAAATATTCGAGCAGAGCTTCCCGGCCGATTTCATATCGGAAGCAATCGACCAAACACGCGGCTGGTTCTACTCGCTCATGGCCATTTCGACGCTGTTGTTTGACAAGTCGCCGTACAAAAACGTAATCGTACTCGGCCACGTTCAGGACAAGGACGGGCAGAAAATGAGTAAGCATAAGGGCAACGGCATAGATGTCTGGTCTGTCCTGAATAAGCAGGGCGCGGACGCCGTGCGCTGGTACTTCTTCATTAACAGCGCACCGTGGCTGCCGAGCCGTTTCTACGAGGACGCCGTAAACGAAGCGCAACGCAAATTTATCGGCACGTTATGGAACACGTACGCGTTCTACGTGCTGTACGCGAACATCGACGGCTTCAACCCGAACGAATACAGTCTCGAATACGACAAGCTCTCCGTCATGGACAAATGGGTTCTGTCGCGGCTTAACTCGCTCGTGAAATCCGTCGACGAAATGCTTGGCGGCTACAAAATAACCGAATCCGCACGTGCGCTGAACGATTTCGTAGACGAGGTAAGCAACTGGTATGTCAGACGCAGCCGCGAACGTTACTGGGGCAAGGACATGACGCAGGACAAAATTAACGCGTACATGACGCTCTACACCGTACTTGTGACGGTTGCAAAAACAGCGGCGCCGTTTATACCGTTTATGACAGAAAAGATTTACCAGAACCTTGTCTTAAAAATCAACCCGGACGCGCCGGAGAGTGTACACCTGTGTGATTTCCCGGATGTTAACGAGGACTTTATCGACAAGGCACTGGAAGACCGCATGGATCTCTGCCTGAAAATCGTAACGCTCGGCAGAGCCGCCAGAAACGGCGCCAACATCAAAAACCGCCAGCCACTCGGCATGATGTATATTAAGGCTGAGAATCTTAACCTGACCAGCGATGATTTGGATATCATAAAAGGCGAGCTGAACATTAAAGAATTAAAAGCTGTAGACGACGTAGAAGCGTTCACGTCGTATAAATTCAAGCCGCAGCTGAAAACGCTCGGCCCCAAATACGGCAAGCTCGTCCCAAAAATTGGCGTAGCGCTAAGCAGCGCCGACGGCAACAGCCTAATGCAGCAGTTACGCGCCGGTGCGATTAACCTTACGATAGACGGCACGGACGTTACACTGACAGAGGGCGACCTGCTTATAGAAGCGTCGCAGAAGGACGGATATTTCGCCGAGGCAAACTACGGCATAACATGCGTTATCGACGCTACGCTGACCGAGGAGCTTATTGAAGAAGGGTTCGTGCGCGAGCTGATTAGCAAAATCCAGACGATGCGTAAGGAAGCCGACTTTAACGTAACCGACCGCATAACGGTCAAGTACGGTAAAAACGAGGTTATAAAGAATATTATAACAAGTAATAACAAGCTGATTTGTAATGAGGTACTGGCAAGTGGGATTTTCTTAGACGAGGTACTGTCGTGTCTGGAAAATCCGAATGACACGCCTGTTGTCACAGGTAGCGAGATTGTCAGAGAATGGAATGTAAATGGCGAGAATGTTGTACTTTCGCTGAAGAAATAGTAAGACCGCAAAAAACCGCCCGCATGACGATTGGCTTCGTCATGCGGGCGGTTTTTCAATGTTACACGTTTCTTAGAAATAAACCGGCTTGCCAGTATTAGCCGACTCATAAATCGCTTCAAGAATCTGCGAAACAACCAGCGCCTGTTCCGGCTTTACAACAACATCGGTGTCGTTGAGTATCGCATTAATCCAAAGTCGCGCCTCCGTCAACTGCGGTGTCTCAGCCTTGCCGTCGTAGAACGCTACGCCGCCGGCCTTTAAGTCAGGCGTGATTTCCAACAGCTTACCGAACTCGTCTTTATTTATTGTAAGAACGTCTCTCTTAATCTGTGCTCCGGCTTTAGTTCCGCAAATCATCAAGCTACCCTCCGGCACAGGCTCGCTCGTGTTGAGCGCCCAGCTTGTTTCAAGGCTTACCGTTGCACCGTTTTCCATTACGATGAAACCGAACGCCGAGTCCTCTACCGTATGCTGGTTAACATCCCACGGCCCCCACGGATTTGCGCAGTCGGGGTTGGTGAGCTTTTTATATTTCGTACCGACGACCATTTTCGGCTTGTAGTTGTCCATCATCCACAGCGTCAGGTCGAGCGAATGCGTACCGATGTCGATAAGCGGGCCGCCGCCTTGTTCTTCTTCGTTTAGGAAAACGCCCCAGTTAGGAGTGCCGCGACGGCGTATAGCGTACGCCTTTGCGTAATAAACCTCGCCTAAGTCCCCACGGTTAACCGTCTTTTTCAGGAACGTCGCCGATTCTTTGTGGCGATGCTGATATCCGATAGTAAGCTTCTTTCCGGATTCCTTAGCGGCCTTAACCATTCTCTCGGCGTCGGCGGCTGTTTTAGCCATCGGCTTCTCGCACATAACATGCTTGCCGGAATGCAGCGAGTCAATCGTTATCTGGGCATGTGATTTGTTCGGAGTAAGTACATGAATGACGTCGATAGTCTTGTCGGCTATAAGCTCCTTATAATCCGAGTAAACCTTAGCGTCCGGCGTTCCAAAATCCTTTGCGGCCTTCTGCGCTTTTTCGACGATAATATCGCAAAATGCCACCATATCTACGATTCCGAGTGCTTTCAGCGACGGCATGTGTTTATTGTTCGCAATACCGCCGCACCCGATAATCCCGATGCGTAATCTCTTTGACATTTGTTTACACCCCTTATGATATTTTTAAGCGGCGCTGGTTAAGACCGCCCGTGGGTTAATTTTATCACAAAGAAAAAATTTTTGGTATAAAATTTCAATATTTTTACTTATATAGGTGGCATTAATGTTTCACAAAACGAAACATTAACGCCCTCCTATAAACAGCGGAAAATATTCGGCACTAAACCGAATAAAATATTACAATGTTTAGTGCCGAATATATAGCTTGTTTTTATAGCTGTTAACCCTTTACCGAACCCGACATTAAGCCGCCGACGATCTGCTTCTGGAATACGA
>CAZJLW010000165.1:0-1763 GCA_964546895.1 uncultured Eubacteriales bacterium
GGCAGACTGGCGTTTGGCGCATTGCTTTCTCACCTCGGTACGGAAAAAATTGACATAGATGTATATGTTTGGAACACGCGGGGCGTTGATTTTTGGAAGTCACTGGGATTTGAAACACGGTGCTTAAATATGCGCTTATCATAATTTTACATACTTAAAAAATATTTTTGTGGAATACTATAGCTGTACCAAAATTGGATTCACGAAAAAATTTTGTAAGGAGGATTATTATGAGAGCACGACCGCTAGATTGGACAGCGCTTACGCTTGTAATTATAGGTGGTATAAACTGGGGCTTGATAGGTTTTTTCAAGTTTGACTTGGTAGCGACACTGTTCGGAGGCATGGAATCTTGGCTGAGCAGAATTATTTACGCGCTTGTAGGTATCGCAAGCCTTTACTGCCTGAGCCTGTACGGCCGTATTAACGACGACGAGGTTATCGAATAACGCGCGAGTCCGCGCAAAAAGGAGCGCCGCTTAACTCAGAACGAGTTGCGGCGCTCCTTTTCATTTATCGATTTTCCTACCGAAGTGGCGTCATCAGCACCTTACCCGTGCCGCGGTACGTATTCACAAATCCCTCACCCGACACTGCCGAGCCGAGCAAGCTCTTGCTGGATTTCTCCACGCGGAATTCCAGCGAAGACGACCATGCCACTGCGTAGTTGCCGTCGATACGCAGCTCGTCGTTTTGCAGCGTCACTTCTATCAGCTGTTCTCTCGGG
Source organism: uncultured Eubacteriales bacterium (assembly GCA_964546895.1). Lineage (GTDB taxonomy): Bacteria > Bacillota > Clostridia > Lachnospirales > CAZJLW01 > CAZJLW01. The sequence goes on from CAZJLW010000165.1 coordinate 728, forward strand.
CATGGGCTCTCCAGTACGGCGATGCCCTGACCGCTCATGCACAGGTTAAACAAGCCTTCGTTGCCGAGTACGGCCGACGAGAGGTTCGTGCGTGCGACGACGTTTTGCTTTATGCTGCCCTCGCAAGCCAGAAACATTCCGTCGTCGATTATCAGCCCGCCCCAATCGCTTACTTCCTCGAGTAAAATATGCCTGTACGTCGGCTCCAACATGAGCAGCCCCGTTCCCTGATAACGCGGCTTGATCGCCGACTCCTTCGTTACTTTGCCTGCGATTGTTTTTGAGAGCAAGTCGCCGATCCCCTTCACGTCTGCGCCCATGCCGACGTTGCCGAGCGTCCACTGCATAGCGCCCGCCGATATGACATAGGCATCGCCCTTAAGTTCAATGAGAACCTGCCGCTTGCGGATATTCATAGCCGAGGCATAGTACAGCTCGGCCGCGCGCTCCGGCGACGCGCTCAAATCCAGCTTGTGTTCAAAAACCTTTACGTTTCCCCTTGACAGGACTTCCAGCATGTTTTTGTTGTTGTACAAATTTTCAACGCTGAACATTTACATACCCTCCTCAAATTTTATAATCAACGCCGCCCCTGCATAAAATCCAGCAGACACAACGCCAACCCCGCTTCTATGACGGGTACGGCTCGTTGCACGATACACGGGTCGTGGCGGCCGTTAACGGATATAGTGCAGTTTTGCATTTTGCTGATATCGACGGTGCGCTGCTCCGTGGCGATGGAAGGCGTCGGCTTTATCGCGACGCGCAGCACGATAGGCATACCGTTTGTAATGCCGCCGTTAATGCCGCCGTTGTTGTTTGTGCGGCATTCTACGGACAGACCGTCTGTGAAGAACTCGTCGTTCGCCGCGCTCCCGGTCATGTCTGCGAACGCAAACCCCGCGCCGAACTCGACGGCCTTCACCGCCGGTATCGAAAACATAAACGCCGCCGCCGCACTCTCTACAGAATTGAAAAACGGCTCGCCCAAGCCCGCCGGTACGTTTACGGCAACGCACTCGATTATGCCGCCGAC
>CAZJLW010000165.1:1863-6453 GCA_964546895.1 uncultured Eubacteriales bacterium
CGTCATCGACGCCGCCCAGCCGCTTAATATGCGCCCCGACGAAAATACCGTCCTGCGCCAATATCATTTTCGCCACGGCCCCCGCGAAAACAAGCGGCGCGGTAAGCCGCCCCGAGAAGTGTCCGCCGCCGTGGTAATCGGCGAAGCCCTTGTACTTCACGTGCGCTGTGTAGTCGGCGTGTCCGGGGCGCAGCACGTCGGGGTTGTAGTGCTTTGAGATCGTGTTAGTGTTCCTTATTACGGCACAAAGCGGCGCGCCTGTCGTGCGGCCTTCGAAAACGCCGCTCAGCAGCTCCGGCTCGTCGGCTTCGGCGCGCGGCGTCGAGAGCGGCGACTGCCCCGGCGCGCGGCGCTTCATTTCGCGGCTAATGAAAGCCATGTCAAGCTCGATACCCGGCGGCAGTCCGTCGATAACGATGCCGATTCCGCCTCCGTGGGACTCGCCGAATATCGAAAGCCTGACGTTGTGTCCCCATGTGTTCATCCCGAAACCCTCCGTCCGTCGCGTTCACAAAACCCGCCAAGCCGCGCGTAGTCCTCGAAAAATCCCGGGTACGACTTCGCTACGCATTCTGCTCCCGTTATGACCACGGGCGCTTCGGCGCGCGTGGCGGCGACAGCCATCGCCATAGCTATGCGGTGGTCGTTCCATGAATCCACCGTGCCGCCGGAGAGCTTGCTTACGTAACCGATTGTTAATCCGGCTTCGTCTTCTTGCACGCGCGCACCGAGCCTGTTCAGCTCGACTGCCACGGCGTGAAGCCTGTCGCTTTCTTTTAGCCTGACGCGTCCGGCGTTTACGATTTGCCCGCCGCCTTTGCGGAAGGAGAGCAGCACGGCTAGGATTGGGACAAGGTCGGGGATTTCGCCAGCGTCGATTATGGCTTCGTTGTTGTTGATGATGTCGACTATGGCGCGGTCGCCTTGGCGACTGGATTGGTTCAGGGTGGATGCGGCGTTACTACCGAAGGCTATCCCCGAGCCGAGTGCGTTCGCGACTAACCAAAACGCCGCTTGCGAGTAGTCCCCCTCGACAGCGAACCTCCGCGGGCGGTACGCTTGCCTTCCCGCAACTGCAAACCGCCTGTACCCGTCATTCTCAACCGTAATCCCGAACGCATCCAGCACATCCAGCGTCAAATCAACATACGCGCTCGATTGCAGCGGCGTCGTTATAATAATTTCGCTATCGCCATCAAGCAACGGCAGTGCCATCAATAACCCGGTCACGAACTGCGAGCTGACATCGCCCGGAAGCTCGATCACGCCGGGAGACAGCCTCCCACTCGTGAAAACTCCGTCCTTCCCTTTGGAAAACGGCAGCCCTTGCTTCTTATAAATGTTTGCGTAAGGTTCGAGGGGACGTTCCGGCAGACGTCCGCGCCCCGTAAACACCGCGTCGCGTCCGAGAACACCGGCAACGGGAATGAAAAACCGCAGCGTCGAGCCGGATTCGCCGCAGTCGAGCAGTATACGCTGCGCGTCGACCGCCGCACCGCGCACAACCCCCGTCCCGTCCACCACCGCACACCGCGCCACCTCATCGTACCGGCAAACCGCGCCAAGCGCGGTCGCGCAACCCAGTGTAGCCCGTATATCCTCGGAGCGTTCCACATTCTCAATAACACTCTCACCGGCAGCAAGCGCCGCGGCGATTATCGCACGGTGCGCTACGCTTTTGGAAGGCGGCGGGGTTACGCAGCCGTGAAGCAGTCTTGGGGTTATCGTTATATCAGCCATTAGTTCACTTCCTTTACCTTATTAATGACACCGCATCCGATTTCGCGTAGGAAAATAAAATTAATCCCGTCGGCATCGCGCTTCTTATCAAATCCAACTCCGGCAGCCAGCGTCCGCCGTTCTACGCCCGCGTCCGTCGGCAGCCCGACAAGCTTTAACAACCTTGCAACACGCTCACCCGTTCCGGTCTTCGTCACGCCGCGTTCCTCACCGAGAGCGCACGCCATTACCATACCCACAGCGACGGCTTCGCCGTGCGTGTACGCCGAGAAGTCGTAATGCTTCTCTATAGCGTGACCGAAAGTGTGACCAAAGTTAAGTATCATACGCACGCCCGTGTCGCGTTCGTCCTCTTCGACGTACCGCCGCTTAATATCACAGCAGCTATAGACAATTTCACTGAGCATATCCCAAAGGCGCGTCGGCGCACCGCTCCCGTCTCCATCCCCGCTATAAGCCGCTTCCAACCTCTCAAACAACCCTGCATCATAAATAGCCCCGTACTTCACAACCTCAGCCATACCATCGGCAAACACCCGCGGCACCAGCGTCTTCAAGCAATCCGTATCCGCAATAACAAGCCGCGGCTGATAAAACGCCCCCACGAGATTCTTCCCGCGCGGTAAGTTAACAGCCACCTTACCGCCGACACTGCTATCCACCTGCGCCAGCAGCGTAGTAGGAATCTGAACGAACCGTATCCCGCGCAACAGCGTAGCAGCGGCATACCCCGTCAAATCCCCGACGACACCGCCGCCCAGCGCAGCAATCAATCCGCGAGGCGTAATGCCGGTATCAAGCAGCCGCTCATACAAACCATTCAAACAATCCGTAGACTTACTTTGTTCGCCGGGCGGCACGGAGATTATGTACGGCTTAAAGCCCGCCCGCCGAAGCGCCGCCGCGAATCGCTCACCATACAGCGCGTTAACATTCTCGTCCGTAACGACAGCGATATCCACTCCGCTATAAATTTCCTTAATAAGCGTCCCGCTGTCATCCATAATGCCGCTCCCGACGCATACATCGTAGTCATGTCCCGGTATGTTTATGTGCAATCGCCGCATCATCTGCCGTCCATCTCCTTTTTGTTACGCTGAACTTTTTCAAGCAGCGCATAAAGCGTATCGTAATCGCCGCCGCCCACGGCTTCCCGCAGCGTCGTCAAACTACCGACCAGCCTGTCAATCTCATTCACAATATTCTCCCGATTTTCGAGGAACAGCTCGCTCCACAGCCCCGGATTAATATTAGCGACGCGCGTGCAGTCCCGGTACGCGCCCGCCGTGAACGCCCGCGTCATGCCGTCGTTGAAGTCCAGGCAAAGCGCCGCCGCCGACACGTGGCAGAGGTGGCTGGTGTAGGCGATTATTTCGTCGTGGCGCTGCGGCGTACATGTAGCCGTCCGCGCCGCGTCGATATACCAAGCTACTTCCTTGAGCAGTGTAATGCTGTCTTGTTTCGACCCGTCGACGGGAGTAATGAGAAAGCCCGTACCGGCGAACAGTCTGCCGTCGGCGTGGTCGAACCCGCTGAACTCCTTACCGGCCATCGGGTGACACGATACGAAATCGACGCCGGGCGGCAGCACCGCGCAAATTTTCTCGGTAAGCCGCGCCTTCACGCCGCATACGTCCGTCACAACCGCGCCCGGCTTAAACCGCGCGGCGTTGTCGCGTATTATCGCCGGAATCTGCTCCGGGTACAGGCAAAAAATAATGAAGTCCGCGCCGTCAATCGCGTCGCCCGCGTCGGCGAACGCCTCGCTGACCGCACCGCGCGCCAGCGCCTTTTCGCGTGTTGCGGCGTCGGCGTCCGCGCCGGTTACGACACCGCCGCGAAAACCCTCCAGCGCATACGCCAGCGAGCCGCCGATTAGCCCAAGCCCTATTATCGCGATCCTGAATGGGGTTGGAATTTCTTTATTGTCCATATAAATAACTCCTTTTTGGACAGGTATTGTATTATTAACCACGGATTCACACGGATAAACACGGATTAAAATCAAAACAATCCGTGAAAATCCGTGTAAATCCGTGGTTAGATCAGATTTATTACAACTCCCTGTTATCGGCGTGTTTTGTGGCAACCCAGTATCTCGAAATATTCGCACTGAACGGCCGCTTCGCTGAGCGCCTGTAAAACCGCCTCATTCATAATCTTCGCCTGCAAATCGACGAAAAATCTGTACTTATCGGCAGAAACCGGACGCGATTCGATACGCGAGAGGTTGATACCGGCGAGCATGAACGTGTCGAGTACGGAGCAAAGCGCGCCGCAGCGGTGCAACGTCGAAAACGTAAGGCTTATCGTGTCGGACGTTTCGTCGTAGTGAGGCTCTTTCGCTATCGCGATGAAGCGTGTCTGGTTGTTTGTATTGTCCATAATGTCCGGCGCAAGTACGGTCAGCCCGTACAGCGCGCCCGCCTGCCGCGAACCGATTGCGGCGTAGCGCGTGCCTTCTTTTTCGGCGACCATCTGGACGGCGACGGCGGTGTTGCGGCATGTCGTCAAGTCCCAGCTTTTATTTTTCAGGAACCTGTGGCATTGGCTGAACCCTTGCGAATGAGAAAATACCTCGCGAATATCGCCGAGTGCCGCGCCCGGCTTGGCAAGCAAGCACTGCGAAATCGGAATCCAAGTCTGACCGACGATGTAACAGCCGTAACTGCGCAGCAAGTCGTAAACCTCGCCGATAGCACCCGTCAGCGAGTTTTCGATCGGCAGTACGCCGAAATCCACGCTCCCGGAGTTGACGGCTTCGAACACGTCCTCGAAATGCTCGAGCCAAGTCAGCTTCGTGCCGGGGAACAGCTTTTCCGCGCCCTGCTCGCCCCACGCGCCGGGCAC
>CAZJLW010000166.1:0-6244 GCA_964546895.1 uncultured Eubacteriales bacterium
AGCGGAGAAGGGGGACTAGCCCATGTCAAAACCATACACAGGGCTATTGGAAATACTAAACCGCGAAGGGTTAATCACCATCGACCCACAAACACAGTCACAACAACAAACCCAATCCCCAACCCCGCCGCAACCCGACGGCACCGGCATCGACACCGGTAGCAGTACCAGTACCGGCACCAACACCGGCAAAAAAATCACAACCAGCACCAAAATCACCACCGACACCGAACGAGACACCGACACCGAATCCGACGCCACAACCACCACCACCAACGCCGCCACCTTCTCCACCGCCCTATCCTCCGACACCATACCATTCGATACCCTAGCCGCCATACTCCAAACGCACTACAACATACCATACTTCGACCTACCGGAACGCGAGCCGCAAATCGACGCAAGCGCGGTAGCGCTGCTCAACTACGGCACTGCCATAAAATATAACGCCATTCCCGTTTCAGTCGAGAATGGCGTTTTGTATATCGCGATGCAGAACCCGTTCGACATTGCGGCGTGCGACGATATCTACATAATAACAGGCCACCACGTGCGGCCGCTACTATCAAAATCGCGCGACATTCGCCTGTTCATTAACAAATATTACAGCCGAACGCAAATTCGTTCAATCGCATCAGAATTTATAATAGAAGAAAGCCTAAAGAAAAATCCGTACGCCCTAGACGATAGGCTGAAAGCCGACATATCCAACGCGCCAGCCGTTAAGCTAATCGACTCGCTTATCGAGGCGGCCGTACTGTACAACGCCAGCGACATACATATCGAGCCGTACGAAAATGAAGTCCGGACGCGCTACCGTATCGACGGCGTCCTGACTGAATTCCAAACAGTAGGCGTATCTCTTTTACCGAACATCATCGCGCGCATAAAAATCATGGGCGGCATGGATATTTCCGAGAAGCGGCTGCCGCAGGACGGGCATTTCAAAATCGACACGGTACGGGCGAAAATAGATTTCCGAATAAGTACAATACCGGCGATACACGGCGAGAAGGCCGTGATACGCCTTATATACGGCGACGGGGCGCGCATCGGCGTCGAGCGGCTGGGCTTTTTGGCCGACGACTTACGGCGGCTTACCGGGCTTTTCAAAAGCTTCAACGGCGCGGTACTAGTCACAGGGCCGACCGGCAGCGGCAAAACTACGACGCTTGCCGGGTTTCTGAACCTCATAAACACGGGCGCGGTGAACATAGTCACAGCCGAGGATCCCGTCGAGAACGTCATCTACGGCGTTAACCAAATCAACATAAACCCGAAAACCGGGCTTACATTCGCCAACGCCCTGCGCTCGATTCTGCGGCAAGACCCCGACGTCATCATGATCGGCGAAATCCGCGACGAGGATACGGCCGCCATAGCCGTGCGCGCCGCCATTACGGGGCATCTGGTGCTTAGCACGCTGCATACGAACGACGCAGCCGGGGCAGTTATCAGGCTTATGGACATGGGCGTCGCGCACTACCTCGTGACGGCCGCAATCAAGGGCATTATCTCCCAGCGGCTTGTGCGCCGCATTTGTCCCGCTTGCAAAAAACAAACGCCGCTCACCGGCGAGGACGTGGCGCTAACTGCTCTTCCACCCGACACGCCTGTTTTTGTCGGCGAAGGCTGTACACTCTGCAATTTTACGGGCTACCGCGGGCGGTTCGTCATTTACGAGTACGTTGTCATGGACGACGGCTTGCGCGCGTTTATCGACTCCGGCGTCTCTTACGAGCGCCTGAAAAATTACCTCGTCAGCCACGGCTTCAAAACCATCTGGGAAAACGCCATACGCAACGTCTTGGACGGCAACACGACATTGACTGAAATTTATAGAGCGTTAATGTAGCGCCGACGCGCACTATAAAGGAAGGATTTTATGCCATCGTTTTATTATAGAGCCGTCGACAAATCCGGCAAGACCAAAACAGGCCGCATCAACCGCCCGAACGCGACATCTGTCGCGGAGTTCCTCAAAGTCTCCGGGCTTTTCGTCATAGAAGTCAAGAAATCAGGCTTCCTGACAGCCGATATCACCGAGCTTGACATTTTCAAAGCCGCGGTCAGCACACGCGAGCTGTCGGCTTTCTGTAGGCAGTTGGCGTTTATTTTGGATGCGGGCATCGAGGTCGCCCCTGCACTTGGGATTATTTTGCGGCAGGCGACGGGCAAACGGCTCAAGGAAACGGTGTACGCGGTACGGGAACGGTTGCTTGGCGGCGATAGCCTGTACAATGCGATGAAGGCGTCGGACGAGTTTCCGGCGTTGCTCGTGGAAATGGTCAACGTCGGCGAGGTAAGCGGCTCGCTGCCGAGCGTTTTCCTGCAAATGGCCGACTACTACGAGAAATCCCACAAAACGCAGGAGGACATAAAAAGCGCGATGCTTTACCCGGCTGTCGTATCGACAATGATGTTGGCGGTCGTTATTGTGTCGGTCGTTTTCGTCGTGCCGAACTATGCTATGATGTTCGAACAGAGCGGCGCGCAGCTTCCCGGCTTGACGCGGGCGCTGATAGCCGTGAGCGATTTCACGACGCATAACGCTGTGTTGCTGCTGTGTTTTCTGTTTCTGTCGGCGGTCGGTATTATGTACGCGCGGCAAACGCCGTACGGACGCAAGTTTTTCGACGGTTGCAAATTAAATATGTTCGTACTAAGCTCCGTTTACATAAAAATGATGAATCTGCAATTCGCCCAGGCGTTCTGCCTGATGACGGGTGCGGGGCTGCGGCTTATCGATGCGGCGACAATCGCGAAGAACGTCATCGGCAATGCCGTAGTCGGCGACATTCTGGACGACGTGATAAACAAAATGGCGGCGGGCGCGGCGTTAAGCGACGTGCTTGAGAGCGAGAAATACTTCGAGCCGATTTTGTGCGGAATGATGCGCGTAGGCGAGGAGACGGGACGCTTGCCCGAAGCTATGGCGAAATGCGCCGATTATTTTCAGAACGAGGCCGACGCGCTCGTGCTGCGGCTAAACAAGCTCATCGAGCCGCTCATTACGCTTATTCTCGGGCTTGTGCTTGGGTTTATAATGCTTGCGATAATGCTGCCCGCGTTTTCGCTTACGAATGTTTACTGATGGATGTGTGCCGAACGAAGGGAGGTCTTGTTATGGTGAAATGCTTTCTGAGGGATGAAGCGGGGCTTACGCTTGTCGAGCTTGTTATCGTGCTTGCGATAATCGCGATAGTCGGGGCTGTTCTTGCGCAGAGCTACTTCTCAACGACAGACAAGGCCAGACTTCGCAGCGACATTCAGTCGGCGCGCGTTATTCTTAACGCGATGGAGCTGTACAACGCCGAGCAGGACACCGTATTAACAGACACGTCAATGGACAATATATTAAAGAAGCTGCGCGAAGCGGGCTATCTGAACAACACTGCCACTGCGATTCAGTCGAGCGGGGCGGTTTGGAAATACGACAGCGCGGCGAAGGTCGTGAAGGTCGACGTCACTGCGTGCGACACGAAGGTCAAGTCGTCCGCGTACAGCCAGCTCACTTCGCAGGAAAAGGAAATCGTCACGGGCGGCACGGCGACGCCGTAAACTTCGCCATCCTCGGCGGGCGCAGGGCGCAGATTTTCGCAGTGTGAAAATTTTCAGGAATCGGGTTGACACGGCTCGCGCGCTGTGTTATTATGACAAAAACAAAGCAGAAGCCCCCTTCTCACCCATTTGCCTGCGGCTTAGGGTTAATAAACGTAACAGGTTTATTCAGACGGGCGCTTTATGCCCGTTTTTTTGTTGTTTATTTATATCTATATGTGGATTTTAAAAAATGTGGAGGTGTTTCAGCTATAACCGAGTTAATGATTAACGAGCAAATCAGGGATAAGGAAGTTAGGCTTATCGACAACGACGGTACTCAATTGGGAGTTATGCCGTTAAAGGATGCCGTACGGCTCGCCGACGAAAAAAAGATGGATCTCGCAAAGATTTCGCCGACCGCGAAGCCGCCTGTTTGCAAAATTATGGACTATTCCAAGTTTAAGTTCGATCAGGCAAAGAAGGAAAAAGAGGCCCGCAAAAAACAAAAAACGATCGACATTAAAGAATTGCGCCTGTCGCCGAACATTGACGTTCACGACGTCGAGGTCAAACTCAAAAAGGCTATCGAATTTTTAAAGGAAGGCGACAAGGTTAAGGTAACGATACGGTTTCGCGGACGCGAGCTGGGTCATACGCAGATTGCGTATTCGATACTTAACGATTTTGCGTCGCGTGTGTCCGAATACGGAGTAGTTGAGCATCCACCAAAAATGGAAACCAAATCAATGGCTATGTTTTTGGGCCCGAAAGGGTAAAAAAACATTATAAATCTTAACGGGAGGTACCAGAAATGCCTAAATTAAAGACCAGAAAGGCCGTAGCAAAGCGGTTTAAGGCTACCGGCACAGGTAAGTTCAAATATGCTAAATGTAACAAGCATCATTTGATGACGGATAAAGCGCCCAAGAGAAAGCGCAGCTTAAGACACGCCGGCATAGCCGACGGAACTAACGAGGCAAAACTGAGAAAGATGCTGCCGTATTCATAATAGTCAGGAGGAACGCAAATGGCAAGGATAAAGGGCGCATTAAACGCGCGTAAAAGACATAAAAAGGTATTAAAACTGGCAAGAGGTTACGTCGGCGCAAGAAGCAAACAGTACAGAATCGCCAAGCAATCGGTTATGCGTGCGCTAGCACATTCGTTCAAAGGTCGTAAGCAGACCAAGCGCGAATACCGCAGACTGTGGATCGCAAGAATCAACGCCGCTTCGCGCATCAACGGCCTGTCATACAGCAAGTTCATGAACGGACTGAAGCTCGCCGGTATCACCCTCAATCGCAAAATCTTAGCCGAATTGGCCGTTAACGACAGCAAGGCATTTGCCCAGCTCGCCGAGACCGCCAAGGCGCAGGTTAAATAATTTAGATACTTAATACTTAAACAGCCATGACTGAGTGAGAATCGGTCATGGCTGTTTTTTCGCAGTCTGCGCGGGAGCTCGAACTCAACCTCAGGTTGATTTTTTTGCTGTACATCTTAATCTATGATACATGGTTTATCAGTTGTTACTGGGGTATAATCAAAAAAAAATCAAGGAGGGCGTAATATGCTAGACTACGAAAAAATCGGCAAACAAATCGCATTACTGAGAAAAGAAAGAGGACTAACCGGCGAACGGCTTGCCGAGCAGCTTGAAGTTTCGCCGCAAGCGATATCGAAATGGGAGAACGGTAAATGTCTGCCCGAAACGGCGCTGCTACCGGCACTTGCCAAGGCGCTGGATTGCAGTATCGACACGCTGCTTATGCCGAAGGAGCTGGTGATTCTGGAGGCGATTTACACCGACGGTATGAGCGCGGTTAATGTCACGCAGATTGTAAACAACCACGTCAGAGAGAACAGGCTAAGCATTTGTGTTAACGGGCAGTTTATTGGGGCGAGCCTTGAAGGCGACCGATTGAAGCTGCTCACGCTGAAATATCAGACGCCGAGTGGCACATACTACGCGTTCGCGCTGCAAAACGAAATACTGTCTGTTGATATAACAACAGGGCAGTCGAATGATACGCCTTATAAGCTAATCGGCGCGTATTACGGCAACGCCAAGCAACACGCCTGCGCAATGCAGAAAATGGAGCATTACGAATATTTCAAATGGGATAAAATTCGTGTAAACCATGAAACATTCCCGTCAACAACGGCTTCCGACGATACGGAATATCTGACGCTCGTTTACTTAAATAAGACAGGTATTCACGCCATAAGCTGCGCCGAAAATGACGCGCTGTACTACGCCGACAACCGTACGTCATTTTGTTTAAAGGACAATTCGAAATGCATATTGCCGGGAATTATGCGCCTTGAATGGGAGAAAGGCATGGAATGCCCGTGGGCGGGTTCTCTTTATGCCGCACTAAAGTATATGGGTGAGGATTACTCATACGAGCAAATAATGGGCATGTCGGGCGCTTGTTATCGTGTGTGCTTCGTTGATGTTTGGGATTGGAGCTGCACGGACGCACTGGTATCGTTCGATTATGCGACGCCGCTTTACAATGCTATAGGGTATGAGCCTGTTTGGGCTAATCGGCTCGGAAAAGCCGACCGCAAAGCGGAGCGGGCGGCCATCATGCGTGACCTGCAAAACGGTAAGCCTGTGCTTGCTATAAATTTACGAGTTGCGCCCGAATGGGGCGTGATTTGCGGGTATATTGATAACGGTAATGAGTTTTTGTGC
>CAZJLW010000167.1:0-3765 GCA_964546895.1 uncultured Eubacteriales bacterium
CCCTGCGTAGCGCCGTGTTCGGCCATTACGCGCATCTCAAGGTTCTTCTTCGTGCAAGGCTCAACAACCTCGCCTAACAGCTCGGCAAACTTAGCGGCGTGTTCGGCTTCTTCGAACGCAATGCGCTTGTAAGCCTCGGCGACCTCGGGGTAGCCCTCGCGGTCAGCCTGTCTGCTCATGGCAAGGTACATGCCGACTTCGGTGCATTCGCCCATGAAGTTCTGTCTTAAGCCGTCTACTACCTCTGCATCGATACCCTTTGCAACGCCTACTCTATGCTCGTCGGCGAAAACAAGGCCAACCTGTGACATTTCGTTGAACTTAGCTGCCGGTGCGCCGCACTGCGGGCATTTCTCCGGTGCGCTTGAACCCTCGTGTACATAACCACAAATACCGCATACAAATTTCTTCATAATATAACCTCCTAAATTTTTATTTAATAATCGTTATCAATATTATAACACAATCTTTTTCGTTGTCAATCACTGATTTTAGCCAATCATTGGTTTTTTCGCAGCTTGCCGCTTCGCTTAATCCAGCGATACAACCATATTAATAAGATCGCTATACCACTTAAGCGAGTTCACATAAGCGCCGAATATGTCGTCGATCTTAATCTCATACAACAGCGAAATGCGCGACACCTCGACCCAGTTACCCTGTTCGTACTGCTTTATGAAGTCGTACACGACATTCAGCGGTCCGGTCTGCGACTCGAGCGCCTTCCCGACGGGCGCGGGTACGAACACCAGCTCCAGCGCATCGCTCATCGGTAAGTCCAGTATAACGTCCAGTATCGAAAACAGCCCCATCAAGAACAAATTCTCGCGCTGCAAGTCCATGCCGAAATACAGCGCCAAATTCTCGCAGAACTTCGCGCGGATTAGCGACACGCGCGTTATCTCCGACGGCTTGTCGGCGCTCAGTGAAGTCGCGACGGCCGTCGTTATCCACTTCTTTATTTCGCGCTGGCCGAGCATGGCCGCGGCGTGGTTGACGGATTTTATTTCGGTGTTGATTTTAATCGACGAGTTCACGAGCTTCAAAAACTGAATCGCAAGCGCCGTGTCCTGCTGGATTATCGACGTGACCTCCTTCAAATCAAAGTCGTCCTTGCCGATTACATTCAGCAGCTGTATATAGTTTACCTTAAGCGGCGAAATCGGATTCGGCCAGCCCTTCATTATATGGATTTTGTAGAAATTCCCATCGAATAGGTCTATCCCCGAAAATTTTATGAGGTCGAAATGCACCGACGACGCTATGTCGATCGCGGCAAGCTTAATATGGCTGTAATTACGGCGCAGATAATCCAGTGTCGGCTTGATTTTTTCGGGATGCAGCGCCATTAGGACGTAGTCCGCGTACGGCAGGAAATCCGTCAGCTCCTCGAGGTTGTTATAATTGCGCAGGGCGATAGTGAAGCCCAACTCCTTATAATGCTTTACGCGTTCGAGACAGAACGCATCCAAGTCGACGTACTTGTCGAGCAGCAGCGTAACTTTTTCGCGGCTGACGCCGCAGATTTTGTCCAAGTCCATCGCCAGAAAAATATTCGTGACCGGCACGAAAAGCTGCTTGTCGTACGTCAGCGCTTCAAGCCCGACGCTGTTCATAAACTCGAACAGCGACAAATCCATCGCGCCGTCCAGCGGGTTGGACTTTACGTTTTCGAGTATGGCGTTACCGCGCTGGAACGAAAAATAGTAACCCTCGACGTCCATGTTGCCGTTAAACAGTGGTTTGGTAACTGCCAATAAATCCATAAATTCAGCCTCCAATAATCGTTAGGGTGACTTTTGACGGTCGAACCTACGCTGCATTATTATTTTCTAAGTATATCAAGCTCACTGAGTGGTTTATTCACGGGAATTTTTACAATCTGCCGGGCGTGGGGCGCGTCGTGTATGCGCTCGCCCGACTCGTCATACATCTCCGTAATCGTAATCGTATAAAAATCGCCCTTCGCCGGCATGACCTCCGCCACGTCGCCGACCGAAAACTTGTTGCGCTGTTCGAGCGTCGCAAGCCCCGTATTCTCGTCGTAGCTCAGCACGACCGCTATAAAATCGTACGTGCGTACGTAGGCGCTAGTCTCGTAGTTCTGGGCACAGGCGTCGGGCTTCGCGTTGAAAAAGCCTGTCGTGAAATGCCTGTGGCTCGATTTTTTCAGCTCGTCAAGGAAGTAGCCCTTCTTCGCGGCGTACTGCGCCGGGTCGCTGTGATACGTGTCCAGTGCATCGCGGTACGTCTTCGTCACCGTCGCCACATAGTACGGCGTTTTCATGCGCCCTTCGATTTTGTAGCTGTCGATGCCCAGCGCGTCCAGCTCCGCCATGTACTCTATCATGCATAAATCCTTCGAATTAAAAATATACGTGCCGCGCTCGTCCTCGTAAACCGGCATATGCTCACCCTCGCGCGTTTGCTCCGTCAGATAATATTCCCAGCGGCATGGTTGCGCGCAGTCCCCGCGATTCGCATCGCGCCCCGTCATGTAGCTGCTCAGCAAGCACCGCCCCGAATATGCCATGCACATCGCACCGTGTACGAATACCTCCAGCTCAATATCCGGTACGGCCGCGCGAATCTGCGCGATTTCCTCAAACGAAAGCTCCCGCGCCAATACGATACGCTTTGCGCCGAGGCTTTTGTAAAGCTGCACACTCCGAAAATTCGTCGTGTTGGCTTGCGTGCTGACATGAATGGGCAAGTCCGGCGCGGTCTCGCGCGCGATCTGCATTACGCCCAAGTCGGATATAATCACGCCGTCCGCGCCGATTTCGGCAAGCCGCGGGAAGTACCGCTCCAAGCCTTCCAAGTCCGGGTTATGCGCAAAAATATTCGCCGTCACGTAAACCTTCACGCCGTGGCTATGCGCGTACTCTATTCCGGCTTCCATTTCGGGCAGGTCAAAATTTTTCGCGTTCGCCCGCAGGCCAAAATTCTGCCCGCCGATATATACGGCATCCGCGCCGTATGCTACGGCTGTCTTTAGTTTTTCCAAATCGCCCGCGGGCGATAACAGCTCCGGCTTTTTCATTGCGCGAAATCCTCTCTGCCGGCCGAATCGACCGTGTCGCTTTTTTTATAGCTTATAGTAAGGCCGTCGCCGATTGGGACTATGCAAGTCTCAAGCTCCGGCGCGTTGCACACGGCCGATAAAAAATCGTTCATACGTGTATGAATCGTGCGTTGGCGGCGCGGTACGTCGAGCCGGTCGCGCGCGACATTGCCGTTTTGCAGCACATCGTCGGCGATAAGCACTCCACCCACCTTCAAAAGCCGCATACAGTGCGGCAGAAACTGTATATACTGCCCCTTCGCGGCGTCCATAAAAATCACATCGAACGTGCCGTCGATACCACCCAGCAACTCCTGCGCGTCGCCTTCCAGCAACGTTACGCGATCAGTCAGTCCGAGCCGCTCGAAGTTTCGCTTCGCGCGTTCAATCATAATGCCGTAGCGGTCGATCGTCGTCAGATGGCCGCCGGTTTGCAGGCAGTCAACCATGAGCGCCGCCGAAAATCCTTCGCAGCACCCGATTTCGAGTATCCTCTCCGGCTTCGCGATACGCAGCAGTACCGTCAGAAGCCGTGCCGTCTCGGGCGGTATCATCGGAAGCCCGCGTTCAAGCCCGTCGCGTTGCAGCTCGCCTAGCGCGCCGCCATATACCGGTTGTATCTCCCTTATATATTCCAATATTTCATCGTTAATATTACTCACCCGTCAATAATTCTGTTTGTACTCCGCCTTCGCCTTAAC
>CAZJLW010000167.1:3865-6223 GCA_964546895.1 uncultured Eubacteriales bacterium
TCGAAGCGCGTCAGCATTTTGTGAATGATTTTTTCGGGCGTCGAGTCCGGCAGAATGAAGTACGTGTCCGGGAACAAGTAGCCTTCGAGCCGGTTCTCGCGCTTCGGCACGTCATTTAGGAACGCGTAGTCGAAGACGCCGTTGTTACACGCGTCGATAAAGTCCTGTTTTTTTACGATGCCCTTGCTTTCGAGATATTCGGCAATGTCGTTCGTGTTGTAGCCTTCGAGAATTTGAATTTTGATATCGTTGGCCTTGACTACTACCGAACGCAGCGCCGTATTTATCTGATTCGAATCCATTGATGTATTTAAAACGTACGTGCCGCCCTTGTAAGGCGAGCGGCTGCTCGTCAATACGACGTCCAGCTGATAAAACAACGCGCTTTTAATAACGCCGCGCTCCTGCAAAATCTTGGCGGCCTGTCCAACAGAAGCTTTGTCCGGCAAGGTCACTTCGATTTCCTTCGATTCCTTCGGCGCGAGCGCATCCGACAGAAACTCGCGGCCGTTGTTGAAGCCCCATACGGCGAAGTAATAAATAAAATATACCGTGGCAAGAAAACACGCGATGTTTAGCACCATGCCCATAACACCTATAAAAAAGTTCAACAGTGGATCGCGATCCTTTTTCACCGGCTACTCCCGCCCCTTTACTTTATAAACACTTTGCTGTATATATTATACATAAATTATAGAAATTCACAAATAAATTTTCAGGCGGTGAGCGTATGTTCCATTCAATATTCCGAAAACAGGCGGCAATGTATTTGATAACGTTGATTTTGAGCTTTCTGTTGCTGAGCGTGGCACTCGGTCGGATTTTCGAGAGTTACTTTACGAAACAGCGGCGCGCGCTGCTTATCGAGCAGGGCGAAAAAATCGCGCTTATCGTCGAGCGCGCGTACATTATGGGGCAGCCCGGCAGGATAGTTCTCAGTATTCAGAACGAAATAAATTCTCTGCATACTTTTCTTAACGCGAGCTTCTTGTATGTCAACGTGAATTTTAACGTGCTGATGTACTCGGAGGATATCGGCAGCATCGAGTCCGGCATGAAAATCAACACCGACGAGCTAAAAAACGTCATGGACGGCGAAGTCGTCTGGACAGTCGGGAAGCTCGGCGGCGTGTTCAACGCGCCAATGATGACGGTCGCCTACCCCGTAACTGTTAACGGCACGGTTATAGGTGCGCTGTTTATGAGTTCGTCAATGCCGGAGCTGAAAAAGACGGTGTATGATTTTTACAGGATTATGATTGCGTGCCTGATTATTACAATGCTAGTGACGACGCTGCTCGTGTACATGTCGTGGAGGACACTGAGCCGCCCGCTCTACAAAATAAACGACGCCGCGAAGGTCATCGCGAACGGCGATTTCCACAAGCGCATCGACGTTAAAGGCAACGACGAGGTCGGCGAGCTTGTCGCGAGCTTCAACCACATGGCCGAAAGCCTCGACGTTCAGGAGCAAATGCGTCGCGAGTTCATCGCGAACATATCGCATGATTTGCGGTCGCCGCTGACATCGATGCGGGGATTCCTTGAGGCGATTGCGGACGGCACGATTCCACCGGAGCGCCAAAATCACTACATCGGCATCGTCCTTGACGAAACTCAGCGCCTGACGAAGCTGACTAACGATATCCTCGACCTGAGCAATCTGCAATCAGCCGATATCAAGCTTGAACGCACCGACTTCGACATAAACGAACTACTGCGCCGCACACTGCTCACATTCGAGCATAAAATCACGGCGCACGGTATTAATGTTTCGATTAATTTGGCGGACGAGCAGAATTTTGTGAACGCGGATTATGAGAAGATTCAGCGCGTCGTGTTTAATCTGCTCGACAACGCCGTAAAATTCACGAAGGAAAACGGAAACATCGGCATCGAAACGGTCGTGCGGGACAGGAAGGTTTACGTGAGCGTTAAAGACGACGGCATAGGCATCGACGACGACGAGAAGGACAGGATTTTTGACAGGTTCTTCAAGACGGACTTATCGCGTGGCGAACACAAGGACGGCAGCGGGCTTGGGCTGTCAATCGTCAAAGGCTTCATCATGGCGCACGGCGAAACGATTTCCGTAGACAGCCGCAAAGGTGAAGGCAGCACGTTCACATTTTCTCTAACGATTTCTGAAAAGTTTACAGTTTAGTCATAATTTATTCAAATAACCCGGCTATACTCTAGGAAATTAGCAACGACGAAATATTTCAGCAGCAGATTTCATTTGAGTATAGGGAGGGCTAAATATGTTAGCAAAAAAACTTACAGCGGTTTGCGTTATGATTTGTGTAGCTACCGGTAGCTTGGGATTTGGGTACGGGTTGGGTCAGAGAGCAGGCGGCG
>CAZJLW010000168.1:0-2737 GCA_964546895.1 uncultured Eubacteriales bacterium
ATATCAGGGCTGACACCTTTGGCAAGCGACTCGTAAAAGTTTTTGATCTGCTTATGATGATTGACGCCCCAGTATTGCTTACCGCCGCCGCCGTATGAGAATACCTCGTTCGGGTTTTTGTCGGCGATTAGCTCGCGGCCGTCCTTGAACGTTATTACGCCTTTGTCGGCTACCATTTTGACGCGGCCGTTTTCGCAGTCCAGCTCGATTTCAACGGGCGCGTCGTATGAATAATAGGTTATCGCGTAAAATCCGGCGGTTACGCCGTTCTTGTACTGAATGATACCCTCGGCGCAGTCCTCGACCTCGATGCTTTTATGGGCGCGCGTGCTGATGTTCGCGTCAACAAATGCCGGCTCGTCGTTAATAAAATAGTTCATCAAGTCGACGGTGTGGATAGACTGATTGATGATAGCGCCGCCGCCTTCCTTGTCGAGCGTTCCTCGCCAGTCGCTGTTCGCGTAGTATTCGTCTGTGCGTTTCCACGTTACGGACATCTTGCCGGACAGAACTTTGCCGAGCGCGCCGGAGTCAAGCGTTTCCTTTATAAGACGAGATGCCGCGTTATACCTGTTCTGAAAAATTACACCCAGCGTAACGCCGTTATCTTTAGCGGCTTTAATCATGTCGGTGGCGTCGGAATAGTTTATTGCCATCGGCTTTTCCGTAAGGACGTGCTTCTTTTTCCCGGCGGCGTAGATGGCTATCGGCGCGTGTAAATAGTGCGGCGCACAAATATGTACGACGTCAATATCCGCGTTTTCAATCATGTCCTTATAATCCGTGTAGTACGCGCATTTGAACTCTTCGGCCTTCTCCTTGGCGCGAGCTTCCTTCGTGTCGCAGATAGCGGCAAGCTCAACGTTATCAAGTGCAGCTGTCGGATAAGCGTGCATCGGAAAAATTGAACCGCAACCGACAATGCCAGCCCTAAATTTTTTCATTACGTTCAAGTCCCTTCAAATTTAGTCAGCGATCAAGCCACTCGCTAGGCCCACCACATTTGTGTGGGCTGCTCAAAAATAATCGTGTCTTTAAGGAACGCGATAGCTTTTTCCAAGCCTTCCTCGATAGACATGATACCATCCTCATGCTCGATGCTTATCGCGCCTTCGTAACCGACGACGCGCAGCGTCGAAATCATATCGCGCCATACGGTCAAGTCGTGGCCATATCCGACTGTACGGAATACCCACGCGCGGTTCATGAGATCGGAATAATGCGTGGAATCCAGAACGCCGTTGACTTGTACGTTTTGCGGATCAAGCCGAGTGTCCTTTGCGTGGAAATGATATATCGCACCTTTGAGCGCCTTAATAGCCGCTACCGGGTCGATGCCCTGCCAGAACAGATGGCTCGGGTCGAAGTTCGCGCCGATAGCGTCGCCGACTGCCGCGCGCAGACGAAGCAGCGTACCCGGATTGTAAACGCAGAAGCCCGGATGCATTTCGAGCGCGATTTTTGTTACGCCGTATTCTGCGGCGATTTTTACGGCGTTTTTCCAATACGGAATGAGAATCTCGTTCCATTGGAACTCCAAAATCTGCGTGTAATCCGGTGGCCATGAGCATGTTACCCAGTTCGGCAGCTTCGACGCCGTGCTGTCGCCGGGGCAGCCTGAGAACGTAATGACTGTGTCTACGCCGAACTTCTGCGCGATTTTGCATGCGTTTACGAAATCGGCGTGGGCGGCGTCCGCTACGGCTTTGTCCGGGTGAACGGGGTTAGCGTGTGCGCTGAACGCGCTTATCTCCAGATTATTCTTTTTCAGTAATTCCTTATAGGCTGATATTTTGGATTCGTCAGCCAAAAATTCGGCCGGGTTAAGATGTGCGTTGCCGGGGTAGCCCCCAACGCCTATTTCAACCGTTTGCACTCCGAGACGGCTCAAATATTCAAACGCCTCGCCGGGTGCTTTGCTGTGCAGCGGAACTGTTAAAACGCCAAGCTTCATAAAAAAACCTCCCTTAAATATAAACGCTTTATAAGCTCATGATGTAGTCAAAACCGTTTTTGACGCTGATGTAAGGTGATACTGCAAACTCTTCCTGTTCAAGTATGAAATGCTGTACGCCGTAGCCAAGTGTTTTTTTGATTATTGTATTGAAATCTAAGACGCCCTCGTTCAGGTCGACGCATTTCTTCGTTTCGAAATCTTTTATCTGCTTGATGTGCAGCATTTTTAATTTGTCCTTGTTGGCTTCCATATATGCCATGTAATCGACACCAGCGTAAGCCGCCCAGTATAAATCAAGCTGCATAAAGACTTTTTTCGAAGCGTTTTTGTAGAATACATCCAGCAAATATTCGTCGCCATCCTTTGCGAACTCGAAGGCGTGGTTGTGGTAGCCGAACTTCATTCCGGCGGCTTCTACTTTTTCGGCGATTGCCGACAGGCTTTCGGCGTATTGTAGAGCCGCTTCACGGGTTTTGATTTCTGCGTGCGGGCAAACTATGTACTCGGTGCCGAGTACGTTGTTGTACTCCAGCTCGGCGTCGAGCGTCTCGGTTAGTTTTTTGTAGCCGACATGTGAACCTACGGATTTTAAATTGTTGTCTGTCAGTAGCTTTTTCATTTCCTGTGCGGTCAGTGTTCCGTACCCCGCGAATTCTACGCCGGTGTAGCCAATTTCGCCAAGCTTGTTAAGTACGCCCGCAAAATCCTTGGCTGTTTCCTCTCTTACAGAATAAAGCTGAATAGAAAATTCGTTGATTAAACCCATGATAAATTCCTCCT
>CAZJLW010000168.1:2837-6219 GCA_964546895.1 uncultured Eubacteriales bacterium
AGATTAAACAGCAACCAATCATGCCCCGGCATACAAACATATTTCCACCCGTCCCGGGTAATCACACCGCGCCACGGACGATTTACGGAATGCTTGTGCATCTTGGCGGGGATTTGTTGCAAATAAGCCGATTCGGGTTCAAGTCTTTTGTCGCCGGGCATATACTCGGCGCGTTTCTCCGATACACAGAGGTAGCTGTAATCATACCCCGCCATAAAATCGGGCTTTTTAATACCGCACAAGCCCAGCGTAGTCGGTGCGATGTCCACATGATTCAGCACCGCGTCGGTCACACCGTTATGCATATTTACCCTGCCGCCCAGCATCGATACGATAAACGGTATTTTTATAGATTCCTCCCACGGGCTTGACTTCTCCCACTGGGCGTGTGAACCAAGGCAGTCGCCGTGGTCGGAGAAAAACATAATATACGTCTCGCGGTCGACGCCCATAGCTTTTAACGCCATGCGAATACGTCCGACATTGTAGTCGATATTTTCGACCATGCCGTAATACCCGGCCAAATCAAAAGCCGCTTGCTCGCGCACCCATTTCGAATGAGGAACGTTCGGGCGGAACTCTATGTCGGCGGGATTGTGGAAGTATTTATAATCATCCGTAGTAGGCGGAACATACGGGCTATGCGGCGGCTGCACGGACAACACCGAGAAAAACGGCTGATAATCGTATGAGTCCACGTTGTCACCAGAGTTTTTCTCTCCGACATGCTTCTTTATCTGCTCGATAAACAAATCCGTAAGCGAATCCGTCTCGTATCCATCAAGTCGCACGGGCGTCTCGCTGTCCGTTCCGTAAATATAAACCTCATTCTGGTTATTATTATTTTCATACCCCATCCAGTAATCGAAACCGCCGCGTCTCTCCGGCGGGACGTAATGCTCGCGGGAGTTCGAACCGTCGAGGTGCCATTTGCCGATCCATGACGTATGATAACCAGCTTCATGTAACGGCTGAGTTATCGTAGGTATTTCCGGTTTAAGCGGAGTAGGGGTTTGTACGACGCCGTTCTGGTGCGGGTAAATGCCCGTGATGAGCGACGCGCGAAACGGGCAGCACCACGGCGCGCCCGAAACGGCACAGTCGAAACGCATACCTTCGCGCGCCATGTTGTCGATGTTCGGAGTGCGTACGTTAGTGTCGCCTCTGTACGACAAAGCCTGCGCCCGAAGCTGATCTGTTACGATCCAAATGACGTTCGGGCGTTTTAGCGGGTTTAATACCATGTCAGCACCTCCTTAAACGGTAGGCTCTACCTTTCCGTAGGTTACGACGGGAGAATCTACGGGACGCGCCCAGTTTACGGCGTTAATAATAACCTTTTGGATTTCAGGTACTTTAAATGTAGGAAAGGCTTCGTGTCCCGGTCTGAAGTAGAAGATTTTGCCTTTGCCGCGCGTATAGCAGCAGCCGCTTCTGAATACCTCGCCGCCGCTAAACCAGCTGATAAACACAAGCTCGTCGGGACGCGGTATTTCGAAATGCTCGCCGTATGTTTCTTCCTCATGGAGAATTATTTTTTCGGGCAGGCCTTCCACGATCGGGTGCGACGGCTCAATGACCCAAAGTATTTCTCGGTCGCCGCTTTCGCGCCATTTAAGCTGAAGAGAATCTGTGCCGCATACTTTTTTGAAAATCTTAGACGCATGACCGGAATGCAGTACTATTAAGCCCATGCCGGCAAGCACCCGTTTGTGTACGCGCTCGACGATTTCGTCCTCGACAAGCTTGTGTCCGACATGCCCCCACCAAACCAAAACATCAGTTTCGTTAAGCACCGCTTCCGTAAGACCGTGTTCGGGTTCGTTAAGCGTGGCTGTTTTTATGTCCATACCGGCTTCACGCAGAAAATCACCGATACACCCGTGTATTCCTTGCGGGTAAATCTCCGCTACCGCAGGCGATTTGACCTCGTGGAGATACTCGTTCCAGACTGTTACGCGGATTTGCTTCATAGATATTGCCTCCTTATAAATAGACCGGCAGCGCAAATTTGTCGCCGGTTTCGTCTATCCAACGCTTGAGCCGGTCGTTAAGCTCCTTGCGTTTGTTTTTGTAAAGCGAGTTGTGTGCAAGATTCATTTGCTCGTACGGATCGTCGTTTAGGTTGAACATTACCCATGCGATGCCCTCAAAGCAGACGTACTTCCAGCCGTCGCGGGTTATTACGCCGCGCCAAGGCTTATCGACGCTGTTCGCGTGACCCGTCGGGATAACGGATTGAATGAATGCGCTGTCCGGCTCGGGTATACCAGTTTTTCGGCTTTGCAGACGATAATGCGAGTAGTCATGACCCTCCATAGAATCGGGCGCGTCGATACCGCACAGCCCGAGTGTAGTAGGTGCGATGTCCACGTGGTTAATCGGCACGTTGAACCGTCCGGAAAGCCGCCCTTCGTAACGCGGTCTCTCACCGCCTATAACAAACGGAATGCGTATGGCTTCCTCGAACGGCGAAGTTTTATGGAACTGGCCGTGCGAGCCGTGCATGTCGCCGTGGTCGCTGAAAAACATAATGTGCGTGTCGTCGGCGATTCCGTTTTGCTTCAGCGACTCAACGATTCTGCCGACGTTGTAGTCCAAGTTTTCAATCATGGCGTACATACCGGCCAGCTCGCGCTTCGATTGGTCGACGACGCTTTTTATATTCGGGACGTTGGGGCGTAGCTTCACGTTTTCAGGTACGTGGCGCTGCATAAACTCCGGTGGCGCAATGTACGGATTGTGCGGCGGCTGTACGGACAGCACCGCGAAAAACGGCTTATCCTGTTGCTCGTCAATATATTTTATGAGCAGGTTCGTAAGCTCGTCCGTTTCGTAACCCGGCAAGCGATACATAAACGCGTTGTCGCCTTCGCCGCCGTGTACGTAGCAGTCGTATTGCAAGTTGTTGTTTTCGTAGCCTACCCAGTATTTGAAACCGCCGCGGCGTTCCGGGGGGACGACGTGCAGCGCCGCGCGGCTTTCGCGCTCGTGATGGCCGTCGAGATGCCATTTGCCGATGTAGGCCGTGTCGTAGCCGTTCTCGTTGAAAACATGCGCTATAGTTTTCTGCTCGGGCGGCATTTGGTATTCATGGCCGGGTACGCATTTGTGCGGATAAATACCCGTCAGCATACTCCCGCGAAAAGGGCAGCACAGCGGAAAGCCGCCGACTGCGCCCGTAAAATTAATACCCATATTTGCCAGTATATCTATATGCGGCGTCGAGAGATTTCCGTCGCCGTTACAGCTTAACGCGCTGGCACGGTGCTGGTCGGAAATAACCCATATGACGTTTGGTTTTTTTGTTTGAGGCATGGTATTCCCCCTTTATAGTTTGTGAAATAATAATAGCATTTTGCAATCGTGTAGACAATAGCGG
>CAZJLW010000169.1:0-6216 GCA_964546895.1 uncultured Eubacteriales bacterium
TAGACGAGTATAGCGATCTTGATTTTTGGGTAGATTTCGAAGATGAGTATGAGGAACAGGCTTACGCGGCTGTTGAAAACGCACTGTCCGAGCTTGCCGCTATCGACTTACAATATGTTATGCGGCACAGCCACCCGAAAATCCGTCAGCGGATATACCATCTGGCAGGAACCAGCGAGTACCTCATGATTGATTTTTGTTGGCAGCTGCACAGCCGCCCACGTGACAGCTACGCTTATTACGAAAATAACAAGATAGAAGCGGCGCTCGTGATTTTCGACAAGGACGATATCATCAGGCATAAGCCGCTTGACCTTTCGATTTTTGCGAAGCAGAACGCTTCTCGCCTTGAAGAAGCGATGTATCGCCGAACTCAGCATATCCGCGCCGAGAAATACGTTCGTCGTGGGCTGTATCTCGAAGCGTACGCTTACTACAACCGTTACGTTCTCGAACCGCTCATTGATTTACTCAGATTGATTTACACACCGGCACACACGGATTATTATTTGGTTCATATTTCGCAGCACATTCCCGCCGCCGAACGGGAGAAACTCGAATACTTCGCTCAAATAGGAACGCTCTCGGACATCGCGGCAAAAATACCACGAGCCGGTGAGTGGTTCGACGAGCTTGCTAACAATATTGCGCACAATTAAACAAGGAGGTTAACTATGTCAGGACATTCTAAATTTGCAAACATAAAGCACAAAAAAGAAAAGAACGATTCCGCAAAGGGTAAAATTTTTACGCGGCTTGGGCGTGAGCTTGCCGTTTCCGTTAAGGAGGGCGGCGCCGACCCGGCTTCGAACAGCCGTCTGCGCGACGCAATCGCCAAGGCGAAGGCGAACAACATGCCGAACGACACGATCGACCGCAGCATAAAAAAAGCGGCAGGTGACTTGACCGCCGTTAATTTTGAAAAGGTCGTATACGAGGGCTACGGGCCGAGCGGCGTCGCCGTTATCGTCGAAGCACTCACCGACAACCGCAACCGCGCCGCCGCCAATATCCGCAACGCCTTCACGAAGGGCGGCGGAAATATGGGTACGACCGGCTGTGTTTCGTTTATGTTCGATGAAAAAGGGCAAATAATGGTATTAAAGGAAGCGACGGACATGTCTGAGGAAGACCTCATGCTCCTGTCGGTCGACGCGGGCGCTGAGGACTTCGCCGTTTCGGACGAGGGCTACGAGATTACAACCGACCCCGACGCGTTTTCGGCCGTGCGCGAGTGTCTCGAAAAATCCGGCGTCGAAATGATTTCCGCCGAGGTTACGAAAATCCCACAGACTTACACGACACTGACCGACCCCGATGATATTAAGAAAATGAGGAAAATGTTCGATTTGCTCGACGAAGATGACGATGTACAGAACGTTTATCACAATTGCGAAAACGAGTTGGATTGATTATGCCTAAGAATGTAGAACTTCTGTCACCGGCCGGAAGCCCCGAAAGCCTCCGCGCCGCCGTAAACGCCGGTTGCGATGCCGTCTATTTGGGCGGCAAGTCTTTCAGCGCACGCAGCTTCGCCGGAAATTTTTCGCGGGATGAGCTGCGAGATGCGCTGGATTACTGCCATCTGCGCGGCGTACGTGTTTACGTCGCCGTGAACACGCTTTATAAGGAAAACGAGATTGAACCGCTATATGATTTCATCAACGAGGCGTACGCAGACGGTGCGGACGCCTTTATCGTTGCGGATTTGGGCGCGGCGCGGCTTATACGCGAGCGCTTCCCGGACGTCGCAATACACGCGAGTACGCAAATGACGGCGCATAGCGCCGGTGATGTGCGGTTTCTACGCGGGGCGGGGTTTGACCGGGTTGTGCTTAGCCGTGAGTTGTCGGTTGCGGAGATTGGCGGGGTAATGCGCGAGAATTCGCAAAACACCGACCGGCGCGGCGGGCTGCGCCCGGCCGAGCTGGAGCTTTTCGTACATGGGGCGCTGTGTGTATGCTATTCAGGACAGTGCCTTATGAGCGGTATGATCGGCGGACGCAGCGGCAACCGCGGCAAATGCGCTCAGAGCTGCCGCATGAGATACGAGTTGATTAACCGCGCGGACAGCGAAACGGTTAAGGACGGGTATTTGCTAAGCCCAAGAGATTTAATGGCGCTGGAGCTGCTTCCGGGTGTTGTCGCCGAAGCGGAGCGCTACGGCGTGCGGCTGTCGCTGAAAATCGAGGGACGCATGAAAAGCCCGGAGTATGTTTCGATTGTAACGAGGGCGTACCGCGAGCGACTGGATTCAATCGCAGCGGCAGATTCAGGCACACCAAACCCAGACACAATAAAACGCGTAACGCAGATTTTCAACCGCGGCGGCGCTTTTACCGACGGGTATTTCAAAAGCTACTCATCCCCAGAAATGATGAGTACTCAAACCCCAAAAAGCACAGGCGTACTCGCCGGGACTGTTCTATCCTACGAGACGAAAACCGGACTCTGTACAATAAAAGCCCGCGAGGATTTCGTTCCGGGCGACGGGATAGAAATATGGACGCAGACCGAACCCCACTGCGGTGTCGGTATAAACAAAACCATATTCGCAACAGAGAAGTTTATTGTTAATGTCAAGGGCGATGTACACCCCGGCGACTTGGTTTACAAATCTTACGACAAGGCGCTGGACGACGACGCGAAGCGTCTGCTTAAGGAAGAAGGACGGCAGCTTACGGTTAGCGCCGCGCTGCGCGCGCGCATCGGCGAGCCGCTTCGTCTTACGCTAATGTATGACGGCTTGCGAAATGTAGCAGTTAGCCATACCGAAGAAGGCGCAGTAGTTCAAACCGCGCAAAAAACGCCCGTTGCACACGAAAACCTACGTTCGGTTATCGCACAGACGGGAGGTACGCCGTTTGCGTTGGAGTTTACGAGCTTCGAAGCGGATGAAAATATTTTTGTGCCGCTTACCGAGATAAAGAACTTGCGGCGTAATGCACTGACCGAGTTCGAGCGGCTTATTATTGACGGCTTGCGGCGCGAGCCGTCGCCTTCGGCACAAGACGCGAAGCGTTCGAAGCGCACGGCGGGCAGCGCCGCGTCGCGGCTATCAGGACGCAGTAAGCTTATTACCGTTCAGGTGAAGACCTTCGCGCAGTTTGAAGCCGCGCTTGTCCCCGGTGTTAATCGGATTTATATGGAGTACGGCACGCGAAGCGGTGAACTATTCTCTGAATACCAAAAACGCTGTCACGACATTGGCATTGAGCTATACGCGGCACTGCCGCGCATAGACCGCGACTTGCCCGTCCGGGCAGTTACTGCTTCTACTTCCTCAACACGCAGCGTTACCGCGGCTAACACCGATTCCCAGTATGTCCCCGACATTTCGGCCGACGGCATACTAGTCCGTACCTTCGCCCAACTCCGCACTTTCGCGGGAACCGACAAGCCGCTCGTAACAGACTACAGCTTCAACATCTACAACAATCTATCCGCGGCATTTCTAACCGGGCTGGGCGTCGAGACCATCACCTTATCGCCCGAGCTTAGTCTAAACGAGATAAACACCGTAGCCCTACCAAACTCGGAAGTCATAATCTACGGGCGCTTACCTCTAATGACAACAGCCGCATGTCCAGTCGGGCTGTACGCCGCTGACAAAAAACCAAGCCGCTTCTGTTCCATGAAAGACACGGCGAATTTTTTATACGCGCTGCGCGACCGTAAGGACGCTATTTTTCCGATTGAAACAGACTGTGAAATTTGCACGGCGTATATTCTTAACAGCAATCCGATTTTTACACTCAATAAGGATAATAATATACTTAACGCTCGGTTCGCGTACGGACGGCTTGTTTTTACGGACGAAACGCCGGAGGATATCAACCGACTGACGCGCGCCCACGTTGCAATGCTTTCCGACACTGACTCAGACGCGGCAATCAGCGACGCCATGAGCTCCGACGAGGTCTCGGGCGTTATCGCCGAGCAGCTTGCCGCAGGTGTCACTAACGGGTACTTTTACAGAGGGGTAGAATAGGCGATGTTTAATCTGCTCGTGCTTTTATCAAGATATGTATTTGCGTTTTACATGCTGTATTTCCTGTGGCAGGGAGTGCTGTACATCTGCACGGATATGGGCGGCGCGTCCTTCGACCGGGATTTGATAAACGTGAAGCAGCGTATCATAATCGTGCTGTTCCACTGTACGGCGTACGCGATACTGATCGTAAATGCCCGGTTTGACGCGGGTTATATTATAAACTTCGGGCTGGGGCTGGCGGTATTATCCGCCGGCTTTTTTGTCACGCCCCTGCTGTTTAGAAACAGCTGCCGTCTGCTGTGGAATTGCGTGTTTTTTTTGCTGTCGATCGGCCTCGTCATGATTCAGCGGCTCGACGCCGCCCTCGCCACGAAACAGGTCATCTGGTTTTTCACGGGGCTTGGCCTGTCGCTGTTCATCCCCGCCGCGATGCTCGTTCTGACGCGGCTCGAACGTTTCCCATATCTGTATCTGCTCGCCGGGCTGGCCGTCGCCGCGACGCCGTTTTTTTTCGGCAGCGAGGTCAACGGCGCTTACAACTGGATTTCCTTTCGCGGTGTCTCGTTTCAACCGTCCGAAATCGTCAAGTTCCTGTTCGTTTTCTATCTCGCGTCCGCACTACGCAAGACCGTTTCACCAAAGGACGTTATCGCCACATCCGCGTTCGGCGCGATTTTCGTACTCATACTCGTTATGCAGCGCGATCTTGGCGGTGCGCTCATTTTCTTCATGACATTTATGATTCTACTTTATATAAACACCGGCAAGGAGCTGCTGTTCATGGCCGGTATGCTGCTCATGTCCGGCGCGTCGTTTATCGCGTACGGGCTTTTTTCGCATTTTCGCGTACGAGTACTCGCGTGGCAAAACCCGTGGCTTGATATCGACCGCGGCGGCTACCAGATTACGCAGTCGCTGTTTGCGATCGGCACATGGGGAACGCTCGGCAGCGGTCTGACAAAAGGCTTCCCGAAATATATCCCCGTCGTCATGAGCGATTTTATTTTTTCGGCGATATGCGAGGAACTCGGTACGATATTCGCAATCGGTGTTATCGCGCTGTTTATTATGATTTTAGCGCGCGGCATCAACACCGCGCAAAAATGTCTGACCGACAACAGCTCAATGATAGCCGCCGGAATCACTACGATGATTGTTTTTCAGTCGTTTCTTATAATCGGCGGCGATATTAAGCTGATACCGCTTACGGGTGTGACACTGCCGTTTGTTAGTTATGGCGGCACGTCTGCGGTTGTCAGTATTTTGTTGGTCGGAGTGTTGCAGTCGCTGAAGGTACATTCAGCAGCGGCGGTTGTGCCGGTCGGGCAGAGTGAGTTCGGCACGCTCTCCACACCACCCTTACCACCTTCCACGTCACTTCCTCCGCCCCCTCCCCCACTCCGCCCGGGCTTCAAACGCTACAGCGGACGCGTCCTGGTTCTCTACACGACACTGCTTATCGCGTGCGCCGTATTCTTACTGAAATACGTACTAGTCGACAGCAAAACCGACGTCCTGAACTCCTACAACCCCCGGCTAAGCGCAATGTCGGCGGGCGTCACGCGCGGCGACATACTCGACGCGAGCGGCGATGTTCTGGCGCGCAGTAACGAGGACGGCGAGCGGTCTTACCCGTACGGCGAAGCGTTCGCGCATGTCGTCGGCTACGATAAAATGGGCAAATCCGGCGTCGAAGCCAAGTTCAGCTTTGAGCTGCAAAAGCCCGCGAACGAGCTGCTACAGCTCATAAAAAAAATATTCTACAAAACAGAAATAAAGGGTAACAGCGCCGTGCTGACGCTTAACGGTGATTTGCAGCGATTCGCGTACGAAAAGCTGCGCGGGCGCAAAGGCGCGGTAGTCGTAGTGGAGCCGTCGACCGGCAAGCTCTTGGCGCTGGCTTCGTCCCCGTCGTTCGACCCGAACCGCATATCCGACAACTGGAACAAAATAAAAGGCAACACCGCCGAAAGCCCGCTGCTTAACCGCGCCGCGCAAGGCGTATACCCGCCCGGCTCGGTATTTAAAATCGTCACGGCTATTGCGCTGTACAAATCAATGCCGGACTACGCCGGGTTTAAATATACTTGCACCGGTGAGGGCGTTTTCGACGGCAGCAAAATCCGCTGCTACGATTCAAAAGCGCACGGCGAGGTCGATTTGCAAAAGGCGTTCGCCGTGTCTTGCAATACATTTTTTGCGGCGGCGGCGCTGAAGACCGG
>CAZJLW010000170.1:0-6146 GCA_964546895.1 uncultured Eubacteriales bacterium
TTACCAGATTACGCATTGTCACCCTACGTTCAGTTGGGACTCCCAAAGGATACTTTTTACGTCGGACTGCGAAGGCCGGTGCAATCTGTATCTCGTTGATTTGTAAAAAAATATAAAAAAATTTCAAAACTATTTGACATTTTATATGAATCATGATAAACTTTGAATTGTCACATTGTGTATAGTTTTTAGTTTAAGTAGGAGGATTTCAAATGAAGACAGGCACAGTAAAATGGTTTAATGCAGAAAAAGGTTTCGGATTTATTTCCGTACCGGGCGAGGACGATGTATTCGTACATTTCTCCGCTATCAACGCTGAAGGTTTCAAGACATTAGAAGAAGGTCAGGAAGTTAAGTTTGACGTTGTTCAAGGCGCTAAGGGCCCTCAGGCTGCTAACGTCGTACGTGCTTAATTAAAGCCGACCCGCTTATGTTCTGCATTTAATATATATGTGCGGTGGTAGTTTGAAATCTTAATTATATTTAGATTTTTACCGAACGCTGTTAATTACTTGCAGCATAGTTATGTATCAATACCTTGGCGGAATAAAAACCCCGGAGCTTATGCTCTGGGGTTTTTTGTATACATACACGGCGGTTTTCGTCTCCGTCATTTTTTTACTTTATTGAATAAATATTGACACTTTTCACATAAAATTATATACTGAATAAAAATTGCAGGAGGTGTTATTCGTTGAAAGAAGTGGACGATTTGAACGATTTGGACATGAATGAATTGGATACAGATGATTTGGATAATGATGATATGGATTCTTTTGACTCCGAAAAAATAAGCTCCGCTAAGATTTATTCCAAGCGGGTTAAAAAAGGCGATACGCTGGATTATTATAATGACGATTTGTCGCTCAAGGCTGTAGGCAAGCTTTTTGACGATAAAGAGGACGGCACGGATGACGTGTACGACGAAGAGGTGACGGTGGTTACGAAGCTGCCGAAGCGCGCAGAGGTCGCGCGCGAAAGTGCCGACCGTGTTGCCTCCATACGTGAGAACGCCGCACGCACAGCGGCCACCGTGCGCGAAAATACATCAAAGACAAGCACGCGCGACGGCGCAGGAAGAACAGCCTCGCCCCGCCCTGCGCAAAAACAAGCCGCACCGGTGCGCGAGCCGGATGATGCCGACGACGATAGCATCGATTATAACCTATACAGAAAGAAAGAGAAGCAGCCATCCCGCAGCGCGAAGCACAGCGCCCCAACCTATCCGACTAAGCCCAAGACCGCTAAAAAACTTATTCCCCAAAAAGCGTTTGATGATGAACCGGAAGAGGATTTTCATGATGACTACAGCGACCGCGTGTTCCCTGCTGTTAAGGTAGTAATAGGCGTGTTGTTTTGTTTGATGCTCATCATGCTGTTCTATTTGGTATACAAGGTAAACACGATGAACGAGCAAGTCGCCACGGCCAACGCCAAAGTAACCGCCACCATCGAGACCGAGAAAAATTACAACGCATTAAAAATAGAAGTTGAGGGCTTAAAGCAGACGCTCAAAGCCGCGACAGACGAGAACGAGTTCCTGAAAAGCCGTATGCAGGGCTTAATCCCGTCGGTTAATGATCCGGCACCCCC
Source organism: uncultured Eubacteriales bacterium (assembly GCA_964546895.1). Classification (GTDB taxonomy): domain Bacteria; phylum Bacillota; class Clostridia; order Lachnospirales; family CAZJLW01; genus CAZJLW01. Next base: position 1,594 of record CAZJLW010000170.1, read on the forward strand.
TATACCGAACACACAAAACCCACCGGGAGGCATACAAGCCCCGCCGGCGAATCCGGGCATTAACACGGGAGAGACTACATATACTGTAGCTAAGGGTGATAGTCTCAGGAAAATAAGTAAGAATTATTACGGCACGGAACTGGATTTCAAAAAGATTATGGACGCGAACGGGCTTAAAGACGAGAGAATACAGATTGGACAGGTTCTCAAAATACCGAAATGATAACGGATAAGGAGGAATAGCTTGCAAAGCGAAATAGCGACGATAAACGGAGTGCCGCTCGGCGAAATAAACGTAGTGGAGCTTCGTATGTACGCCAAAGAGTTAGGAATCAAAAACCTTGTAAAATATAAAAAGCCTGAGCTGATAGCGGAAATAACCGAGATACAAAAAAAGCTCAGCGAAGCAGCGGACGACGGCGGGGAGCTGTCGTCTGCCGCGATGATGGCGCCGGAGGTGGAGGAGCCGGAGGTGACGGCGGAGTTAGACGAACCGGAGGTGGCGGATTTCAAGCCCGAGCCGGAAAAACCGTCCCCCGAATACCGCACGCCCCCTACCGTATCGAAGGCGAGCCAGCTTGAACAGCTCGACAGCGGCGTGATGGGGCAGGGCGTGTTGGAGATTATGTCCGACGGCTTCGGCTTCCTGCGCTGCGAAAACTATATACCCGGCACAAAGGACATCTATATATCACCGTCGCAGATACGACGGTTCAATTTGAAAACGGGCGACTTGGTAAAAGGCAACGTGCGCATCCCGCGCGAAAGCGAGAAGTTCAGCGCGCTGCTTTACGTAAAAAGTGTCAACGACGACCCGCCCGAGGTTGCAATAAGACGCCCAGCATTTGAGGATTTGACCCCGATTTTCCCTCTTGAGAAAATTCACCTCGAAACAACACAAGCAGAACTTTCTACCCGTCTGATAGATTTGATAGCGCCGATAGGCAAAGGACAACGCGGCATGATCGTCGCCCCGCCCAAAGCCGGTAAAACGGTACTGCTTAAAAAAATTGCCAACGCCATAATAAAAAATCATCCCGATGTATACTTGATAGTGTTGCTTATAGACGAACGCCCCGAGGAAGTCACGGACATGCGCCGTTCCATCGAAAGCCCGATAGCTGACGTTGTTTATTCGACATTTGACGAACAGCCCGAGCATCACAAGCGCGTCGCCGAAATGGTACTCGAACGCGCAAAGCGTCTCGTCGAACAGGGCAAGGACTTGGTTATTCTGCTGGACAGCATAACCCGGCTTTCGCGCGCGTACAACCTGACTATTCCTTCAAGCGGAAGGACGCTTTCGGGCGGACTTGACCCCGCTGCGCTTTACATGCCCAAAAAATTCTTCGGCGCGGCTCGTAACGTCGAAAACGGTGGCTCGCTGACGATTCTCGCGACGGCGCTCGTTGACACGGGCAGCAAAATGGACGACGTTATTTTTGAGGAATTCAAAGGAACAGGCAACATGGAGCTTGTGCTTGACCGCCGCCTGTCCGAGAAGCGCATTTTCCCTGCCGTCGACATCATAAAATCAGGCACGCGCCGCGAAGAAAACCTGCTCACTACTGCCGAGATGGAGGCCGTGTATACGATACGCCGCGCCACGGGGCGTCTGTCGACGCAGGAACTGAACGAGCAGGTCACGGATTTGCTCTGCAAAACTCCGACGAACGCCGAGTTCGCCGATACCGTCAGTAAGCTGGATTTCAGCGGTAAGTAACCGGCGGCAACTGACGGATTAAATGTGTTATAGAAAACGGTATATAATATGAAGATTCTGCTTATTTCCATAAATGCAAAAAACATTCATAAAGTCATCGCGCCGTGGTACATCAAGGCGTACTGCGAGCAGCGCGGGCTTCCCGCGCAAATAGACGTGCTGGAAACCAGCGTCAACGACAGCCTGTCCGACGTGTTGGCGCAGGTGTGCGCGTACGCGCCGGATGTGGCCGGGTTCTCGTGCTATATCTGGAATATCGAGTTCGCCACGAAGCTGGCTTCATCGGTGAAACGGATTTTGGGCGCGGGGTGTACGGTTGTGCTGGGCGGGCCTGAGGTTTCGTTTGAGACTTCGGTGCCGGAGTTTGCGGATTATGTTGTGCGTGGGGCTGGGGAATGCGCTTTTTATAACCTCGCCGCATCGCTTTGCGACCACGCGTCGTCGCCGGACGACTGCTCGCTGGAAAATAGAATAATAAACGGCACATGTGTCGACTTTTCAAGCCTCCCGTCACCATTTACGGAGGCTTATTTCGCGTCCTTTTCACTGAGTAAGATGCTTGCGCCTGCGAATCAGCTGATTTATTACGAAGCGTCGCGCGGTTGCCCGTTTTCGTGTGCGTATTGCCTGTCGTCTACTACGGACGGGGTGGCGTATTTGCCGATTGAGCGGGTGGTTGATGATGTTCTGTTGCTGCTGCAGCATGGTGCGGCTTGTATTAAGTTCGTCGACCGTACGTTTAATGCGAATCGGCGGTTCGCGCTGGAGGTGCTGGAGTTTATTTATGGGCTGGATACGAAGTGTACATTCCATTTCGAGGCGGCTGCGGATTTGTTTGATGAGGGGCTGTTGGCGGCTGTTGCGATGATGCCGCGCGGGCGCGTGCAGTTTGAGATAGGGATACAGACTGTGAATGATGAGACTATTGCGGCTGTCAGCCGGAAGACTGATATTGATCGGGCGCTTGAAAATATCGGGCGGATCGTGAAGCTCGGGAACTGTCATGTGCATGTGGATTTGATCGCGGGGCTGCCGTATGAGACGCCGGAGACTTTTGCGGCGGCGGTTGATCGTGTGCTTGCTGTCAGACCGCATATGTTGCAGATTGGGTTTTTGAAAATGCTGAAAGGCTCGCGGCTACGTGAGGATGCCGCGCGATGGGGCTATGTTTATGCGGATTACCCGCCGTATGAGGTGCTGCAAAGCGGTTCGATGACATTTGCGGAGCTGACAGAGATAAAGGGCGTCGCCGATGTTGTGGATAAGTTTTATAACAGCGGGATGTATGTTAACACGGTGGAGTATGCGTTACGGTGCGTGTTTGGTAGCGGGTATGAGTTTTTTTCCGCGCTGGCGCGGTTTGACGGCGGTCGGCGAGGGTATAAGGGGTCGCTGAAACGGTCTTATGAGATGTTGTTTGAGTTTTTGATGGGGTACGCAGATGAGGCTGATGCGGGTGTTGACGGCTCGGATACGGACAGCTCGGCTGTCGTGCATTGGGTTAAGTTGGATTGTTTGATGTGCGATCCTAAGGGGATGCTGCCTGATGGGATTGTGGCTCGGCGTGATAAAGGGGTCGAGGCCGCATACAAGAAGCGCGCCAAGGACGCGGGTAGTCCCGTGGCCGGGACTGTCCGCGCGGAGTTTTTTGCGTATGATGGGGTTGTGCGGGTGTTTGTGTTTGATGAGAAGGGCGGGGCGGCAACGGTTGTTGTTTGATTTGTGTGCAGCATTACTGATTAAGGGTTTCGTTGAAGTTTTTTAAATCTAATTTAACATCTTCTGGAAGTTGATTGTAATCAATATCATCAATCGCACCTTGCAATGTGTATAAAAAAACCAAGCACGTATTAGGATACCTTGTTTTCAGGCGAAGAAATGCCTCTTTGCTTCCTGTCTCAATCAAATCTTCCGCTGTGAGAATGTCTACGGATTTTAATTTCCGCTCCATTGCTTTTCCAATATTTCGCATTGATGTTAATTCTGCCACGATATCACCCTTTCTCGTTACAATTATTTTGATACTCTCTTAGGTCTAAGTATACTGCAATTCAATCAAGTGTACAATAACATACCCTCACGTTCGTTTCAATGCGAGCGACCGTTGCGGTCGCCCGTGCCACGCGTACGGTTGTTACATAATATACTTGCTAATAACGATATTCGTCTTTAATAACAGAATATCTCAACCGGTCGCTCTTATCCCGGCCGAATTTTTTCAAGGTTCCCTCATAAATAAATCCCGAGTTAAGCATAGCTTTTATCAACGTTTCTTCACTGCAATCACAATAAGCACAAGCAACTAATAGGCCGAGTTCTGCAAATCCATAATCCAGTATTAGTTTATGAGCTTCTGTAACATAGTCAATATTGTTATACTGGTCACAAACATGAACCTCAATTTCGCAGTAACCCTTGTATCTGCCTATGTCAACAAGGCCAACAACTCCGATTAGCATACCTGTTTCCTTAAGGATGAGGGGATGCATTTCTCGATGTTCTTTCCAAATTTTTATGCAGTCTAAGCAGTCATTACGTGTTTTGAATTGCAAATAGGACATGAAATTGACAGATTTTTGTTTTATATCAAACAAATCGGTTGCATCGATCTCTGTCCATTCTCTGACTAATAATCTTTCTGATTCAATGGTTTTCATCACGCTATTTCCTCCGACATTCAGTAAGTAATCAACAGTCACATGAAAGTATTTAGCTAAAATGGGTAACATAGTAATATCAGGATATGTTACAGAATTTTCCCATCTTGATATTGTTTGCATACTAACATTCAGACAGTCTGCAAGATGGTGTTGCGTTATACCGTTTTTCA
>CAZJLW010000171.1:0-6069 GCA_964546895.1 uncultured Eubacteriales bacterium
CCGCACTCCGTACACACCTTACAAGTCCCGTTCTTAACCATGCGTGAACTCTTACAGTTCGGGCAGACCTCGCCGTAAATATAATCCGCCGCGGTGTAAGTCTTATTCGGCAGCTCCGGCGCGGCCGGTTCCTCGTGCCCTTCGGGCTTCACATTACAATACGTATAGTCCCCAAGCTCGATATCGATTATTTTACTAATCAAATCCGAAATGGAATCCACATACTTAATATAAGGATGCCCGGTTACGAAACCGCTCGGCTCGTACTTATGCCCACGGAACATGCGCGCGATGTCCTGCGCCGGTATTCCGTACTGGAGCATTTCGGAAAGCATAGTCGAAATGCTGTCGAGCAGACCCTTCGTAAGCGAACCCTGCCGCCCCGAAGAGACGTACAGCTCGCCGAGCCTGCCGTCCTCGTAAAACGACGTAGTAATATACAGCTTCATAGAATTAATAGCGGCTTCGTGAACATGTGCGGTGCGTATGCCGGACGGCTTAACGCGCATCGGCTTGTACACGATACGGTTCTTATTAATAAACTCAAGCAGCTCACTATAAGTATACTCCGTAAACGGGCGCTCGGCGCGGCTTTCCTTAGTAGTATTGAGCGGCTGTCCGGCCTTGCATCCGTCGCGATAAATAGCGATCGCTTTTACACCAAGCTCCCACGACAGGTAATAAATATGCTTTATATCCTCGACGGTGCCTTCCCGCGGGAAGTTGACCGTTTTGGAAATCGCGCCCGTAATATGCGGCGCGAGTGCGCCCATCATTTTCACGTGACCTTCCGGCGCAATGAAGCGCTTGCCGGTGCCGCATCTATTGGCCGTGTCGAACACGCTGTAGTGCTCCGGCTTCAAATGCGGTGCGCCTTCGATTTTGCCGTCGGTTATGCCGCCGTTCGCTTCCTTCCTTAATACGTAGCCGACAATATCTTCTATGTGCTTCTCGTTATAGCCCAGCTTCTTAAGCGCCTGCGGCATGTCTGGGTTGACGATTTCCATATATCCGCCGCCGACTAGCTTCTTGTACGTGAAGTGGCTGAAAAACGGCTCTGACGACGTAGTCGCGCAGTCCATCGCGAACGCTATAGTACCGGTCGGCGCAAGCACCGAAACCTGCGCGTTGCGGTAGCCGAACTCCACGCCCGCATCGAGCGCGCTTTTCCAGACGCTTGTCAGACACTCGGACATGTTTTGAAGCCCCAGGGACTCGAGTACGTCGTGGTTAATCGTAATCGGCTTGTACGGCAGACCTTCGAACGCCGTGTCGTCCTTGTCGTATCCGGCGACACGCGCATGGTTGCGTATTACTCGCAGCATGTGTGGCTTGTTAAGCTCGTAGCACTGGAACGGCCCGACCTTCTCGGCCATAAGCGCCGATGTGTGGTACGAGCAGCCCGTCATAATCGAGCAAAGTGCCGCGCCCAACGTCCGCGCCTCCTCCGAATCGTACGGCAGCGCCATTTTCATAAACAGCGAGCCAAGATTCGTCAGCCCAAGCCCCGTCGTGCGGAACATGTACGACTTCCGCGCGATGTCCTTCGCCGGGAAGTGCCCCCAGAATATCGTGGCTTCAAGCACCATCTGAATCATTGTTATAGCGTGTGTGTAGCCCTCGATGTCGAACGCGTTCGCTTCGCAGTCATAAAACTGCGTCACGTTAATGCTCGCGAGGTTACACGCCGTGTCGTCGAGAAACATGTATTCCGAGCACGGATTCGACGCGTTGATGCGGTTATGCTTCGCACCGAGAACGCCGTCCTCGCCACACGGACACGTGTGCCACGCGTTAATCGTATCGTCGAACTGCACGCCCGGGTCGCCGCAGCGCCACGCCGAATACGCCGTCTTCTCCCACAGCTCGCTAAGCGGTATTTCGCCGTCAAGCGCCGGATCGACACGTCCTTTCGTTTTCCATATCGCGGCCTTGTTGTCGACCTCGCGCATGAAGCTGTTCGTTATGCGTACGGAGTTGTTCGCGTTCTGCCCCGACACCGTCTCGTACGCTTCGCCGTCTATGCCAGTCGAATAGCCCATCTTGCCAAGCGCCGCGACCTTGTCCTCTTCCTTCGACTTCCATGTAATGAACCCGAGTATCTCCGGGTGATCCATGTCGAGTATATTCATCTTAGCCGCGCGGCGTGTCGTGCCGCCGGATTTTATCGCGCCTGCGTTGCGATCCGAGACCTTCAGGAAGCTAAGCAGCCCCGACGACTTCCCGCCTCCCGACAAAAACTCGTCCTGCGCGCGTATCGTCGACCAGTTCGTCCCGACGCCCGAGCCGTATTTGAACAGCAGCGTCTCCGTCGCGATCTGGTCGGACAGCGATTTCTCCCCGACGAGCGAATCCTCGACGCTCACGATAAAACACGCCGAACCCTGCGTACGCGTGTACGCATCGTCGGACATGACTACGCCGGCGCTTTCCTCGTCGTAATAATAATGCCCCTGCTTCGAGCCTTTTATGTCATACGCGTGTGCAAGCCCGGTGTTCAGCCACTGAGGGCTGTTCGGCGCCCACATCTGCGCGAGCATCATATACGCCAGCTCGTCGTAAACGATCTGCTTCTGCGCCTCGGTGATAAGCACCTCGTCGTACATCGCCTCAACCCAGAACGACACCATCCTATGCACGAGCTGCTTCATCGAATACTCACAGCCGCGGTCGTTCGGCACGCCCTTCTGCCGAAAATACTTGCTCGCTATAATATCGCACGCGCTCTGCGAATAATGCTCCGGAAACTCCAAATCCTTCATCGCGGTGATCGAAGCACCCGTGGCGTAGTTTTTCAGTAGCACGTCGACGCGCTTCCAGCGAAACAAATCGTACACCGTCGATTCGGAATCAATAAGCCCCTTCGTAAAATGACGGTATATACTGCTTTCTAGCCCCATTTAAAATCCCACCTAAGTAAAAATTTTTGCCGCAAAATTTCGCAGCAGCTTTTGTCTCTTCTAAGTATTATACTTGAAAAATTTCAACGTGAAAAGCTAAATGAAGACGATTAATTCTAGAAAATATTTTCTGCAAATTTATCTTTACAAACACAAGCCTTGGTAATATTATTATGATATTATCTTAGTAAATTTAGAAACTATTTTCTGTACAACAGGGAGGAACGCAAATGTTATTAAACAAAAAGTTCGGCGAGCTTACGCTAAAGAAATACGAGACGCGTCAGGAAATGGGGCAAGCCGCGGCGAAGGAAGCCGCCGCAAAGATTAAGGAGTTGCTCGCTACTAAAAGTAGCATCAGTATCATATTCGCAGCCGCGCCGTCGCAGAACGAGTTCTTGGAGACGCTCGCCGCCGACAGCAGCATCGACTTCACGCGAATCAATGCGTACCACATGGACGAGTACGTCGGCCTTCACAAAGACGCGCCGCAGGGCTTCGGCAATTTCTTAAAGGACAGATTATTTTCGAAGGTGCCGTTCAAAAGCGTTAATTACATCGACGGTCAAGCACCCGATCCGCAAGCCGAGTGCAAGCGCTACGAGGGACTGCTGCGCGAAGCCAAAATCGACATCGTGTGCATGGGCATCGGCGAAAACGCGCACATCGCGTTCAATGACCCGCACGTGGCGTTTTTTAATGACAAGGACGGCGTAAAGCTCGTCGACCTCGACGAAACATGCCGTATGCAGCAGGTTAACGACGGCTGCTTCAAGACACTCGCCGACGTGCCGAAGACCGCAATAACGCTTACGATACCGACGCTTGTTAACGCCGACTGGATTTTCTGCATGGTTCCCGCGAAAACCAAGGCGCAAGCCGTTAAGAATTCGCTGACGGAGACGATAAGCGAGAAGTATCCGGCATCTATTCTTAGAACTAAGCCGAATGCGATAATGTACGTGGATAGTGACAGCGGTCGGTTTATTGAGTGAGGGAGGATCTATAATGAAGAAGCTGAGAGTGGCGATACTCGGACAGGGACGTAGCGGCCGCGATATTCACGGAAAATATTTGCTTACCGCTACGGACAAGTTTGAAATAGCGTACGTCGTCGATCCGCTGGCGCACCGCCGCGAAACGGCCGCGCAGGAATACGGCTGCACCGTTTACGAAAATTACACGGAGCTGTTTGACAAGACTGACATCGACTTCGTAATCAACGCGACGCCAAGCCATTTACATGTTGATATTACGACTGATTTGCTGAACCACGGATTCCACGTGCTTACCGAAAAGCCGTTCGCAAAAACCGCCGCGCAGGTCGACGCGCTTATCGCCACAGCCGAGAAAAACAACCGTATGCTCGCTATTTTTCAGCAGTCGCGGTTCGCGCCGTATTACGAGCAGATAAAAAGCGTTATCGATTCCGGCGTACTCGGGAGGCTTCTGCAAGTCAGCATAGCCTTCAACGGCTACGCGAGACGCTGGGATTGGCAGTGCTGCCAGTGCTTTAACGGCGGCAGCCTTTACAACACTGGGCCGCATCCGGTGGATCAAGCGCTTAATATTCTGGACGATTATGATAATATGCCCGGTGTTTTTTGCAAAATGGACAGGGTAAACACGTTCGGCGACGCCGAGGATTACGTCAAGCTAATACTGACCGCTCCCGATAAGCCGCTGATGGACGTGGAAATAATTTCGTGCGATGCTTATCCGTCATTCACGTACAATATAAAAGGCTCGACCGGCGGGCTTAAAGGCGACATGACGAAAATCAGCTGGAAGTATTTTAAGCCCGAGGAAGCGCCGGAGCAGCACTTGATAAAAGAGCCTCTCGAGACTGAGAAGGGCTTGCCGAAGTATTGCAAAGAACAGCTGAAATGGTACGAGGAGCAATGGACGGTAGACGACGCGGGAACGTTCACACACGCGACCGGCAAGCTGTACCAGACGGTTTATGATTATATAACGCAGAACAAGCCGCTTATTGTCACCGCTAAGCAGGTACGCCAGCAAATCGCCGTAATGGAAGAAGCGCATCGGCAGAACCCGCTTAGCGTGTTCGCGTGAGTAGCGCTATGGATCAATCAACCGGCAAACGCGCGACGCTTAAAGACGTCGCGCAGCGCTGCAACGTGTCGCTGACTACGGTTTCACGGGTATTGTCCAACAGCGGTTATCCCGTCAGCAAGACGGTCAAGGAATCCATTTTGCTCGCGGCGACCGAGCTGGGCTACGGCTCAGCCGGTTCCGCGAGATTTTTTATGCCCGAACCGCCGAAGGAAATCGCCGCTATTATCCCTACTATTACTAATCCGTTTTATACTTCGCTGGTTTCGGGGTTTGAGTCGGTTGTGACGCGCGAGGGGTATGGTGTTGTTATTTATGGGGGCGCGTCTGACGCGGATATAATCAACAGCGTAGCCGCCAAGCGCTTCCGCGGTATACTCGTCTCGTCGGCGAATATGTACGAGAAGTTCGTAAAAGCCGCATCCGACGGACGCTTCGGCGACGCGAGGATTGTGTTCGCGGACTGCCCGTTCCCGCAGAACAGCTATAACAGCGTTTGCTTCGATTATAAAAAGGGGACGTTCATCGGTACGAGTTATCTCATCGAAAACGGACATACCGAAATCGTGTACGCCGGAATGAAGCTGGACAGAGAGAGTCGTAACCTCCGGCTCGACGGATTCCGAGACGCGATAACTGCGGGCGGTCTGACGTACAGCGACGGCATGGTCGAAATACTGGACGACGGCGGGGACAGCGATAGTTTCCAGCTGGATGTCGGCGAGCGGCTCGCCGAGCGGATCCTTGCTCGGAACAAGAATGTTACGGCCATCGTGGCCGTGAATGATATGGTTGCGTTCGGGGTGCTGCGGTATTTGAAGCGGTGCGGGATTTCCGTACCCGGCGACATTTCTGTACTTGGTTACGACGACAATATCTTCTGCGGCGCGTCGAACCCGCCGCTTACCACGATTAAGGTTCAGGATGAACAGATCGGGCGGATGGCAGCAAAGCTGCTGCTTGATGATATGACGGGCGCGGCCGGGTCGGCGGGCGCGGACAGTATTAGTTTGTATTTAGAGCCGTGTTTGATACGCCGAGAAAGCGTGGCTTGTCTGCGCCGATGATACTACTGACAAAGTGACAGGGGGAA
>CAZJLW010000172.1:0-3961 GCA_964546895.1 uncultured Eubacteriales bacterium
AATGAAAAAAACAGAAAGGAATGACTGAATGTGGATATTTATATAAAACCGGCAAAAAAAATATCAATAGCCGAAAAAAACCAAGTGTTCATACGGGATTTCGCTGAGGTCGTCGCAACGAAGGACGTTGCGGATCACGTTAAAGCCATGAAGGTTCTAGATATTAATGCGTCCGAGAAAGCGAAGCTTTTAATCAGCATAACCGACGTTATAAAAGTAATAAAAAAATCGTACCCGGATTACACAGTGAACAACGTCGGAGAGATGGATACGGTGGTCGAGTACATGCCGCATAAGAGCGCCGACAACAGCGTGGTTAAGTGGCTCAAAATAGCCTTTGTGGCGCTTGTGCTGTTTATGGGATCGTCGACCGCGATAATGAGCTTTCATTCCGACGCGCAAATACCGGAGGTTTTTAAGAACTACTATAAAATATTTTTCGGTAAAGAAACCGAGAAGCCGCTCATCATCGACATACCGTATTCGCTCGGCTTAGCCGCGGGTATTATCGTTTTCTTCAACCATATCGCGGGCAAGAAGATAACGGACGACCCGACGCCGATTGAGGTTGAGATGACGCTGTACGAGACGGAGGTTACGGACACGCAGATAGACGTCCTCAACACCGAAAAAATCAGAATGACGGAAAACAAGGAGTCGAACGCTTGATGCTGATGCTTAAATATTTGCTTTCTATATTAATAGGGTTTGGCTCGGGGGCGGTTATATCGGGCGCGGTATTCGCGTTTATCGCGGTAATAGGTATTGTACCCAGCTTGGCCAAAAAAACCTGCACCGGTAAGTATGTAAAGATTTACGAAGAAGCCATTATTTGCGGCGGCGTGTTTGGGGCGCTTACGGGGATTGTGGATTTTTATTTGCCGATGGGGAAGATTATTGTCGTGCTGCTTAGTTTCTGTATCGGTGTTTTTGTAGGGTCGCTTGCGATTTCGCTTGCGGAGATTATTGATGTTATTCCGATACTGAGTAGGCGCGTACGTGTTCAGCGTGGCATGACGCTGTTTATTTTTTCGATAGCCTTCGGCAAAATGACAGGCTCGCTGCTGTACTATCTCGTACCGGGATTTTTTGAAAAGTTTAGTTGAATGATAAGGAGTTGATTTTGTGGAACAGACACAACGCAGTAAGGAGAAATACAGGAAGCTCGTGAGCGAAGTATCGCCGCCTAGTAATATAGCGGTCGACTGCCTAAAGGCTTTCTGCGTGGGTGGGTTGATTTGTACGATAGGGCAGTTCATCAACAAGACGCTCATGGACATGAACGTAACGAAGGATAACGCGGGCTTGTACACGTCCGTTGTTTTAATTTTCGTAAGTGTTGTGCTGACGGGGCTTGGGCTTTACGCCAAGATCGGCAAGTTCGGCGGCGCCGGTTCGGTCGTGCCGATTACGGGCTTTGCGAATTCCGTCGCGTCGCCCGCGATCGAATACAAAAAAGAGGGCTTCATTCTCGGCGTCGGAGCGAAAATGTTTCTGATAGCAGGGCCGGTTATTTTATACGGAACAGTTACGTCGATAATCGCCGGTGCAATATATTATTTATTAAAGTAGGAGGCGGCAATGAACAAACACGTAGGGTCGCAATCAATCAAATTTCATAACCCGCCGTCGATAATCTCGGCTGCGGCCGTCGTCGGCAAAAAAGAGGGCGAGGGGCCGCTTGGGAAATATTTCGACAGGGCGTCGGACGACATGCTCTTCGGCAAGGACAGCTGGGAGCTGGCCGAAAGCGCAATGGTACTCGAAACTATCAAGCTTGCTATTAAGAAAGCGAATCTGAAGGAAACTGATATTAATTATGTACTGGCAGGAGACTTGCTGAACCAGAGTACCGGCAGCACGTTCGGAGTTAAGGATCTTAATGTGCCGTTTTTTGGGCTGTTCGGCGCTTGTTCGACTATGGGCGAGGCTATGAGTCTCGGCGCGATACTTATAGACGGCGGCTTCGCCGATTATGTCGTTGCATCTGCGTCCAGTCATTTTTGCGCCGCGGAAATAGTTTTTCGGTATCCGCTAGGACTTGGTACACAGCGTACGCTTACGTCTAGCCATACTGTTACGGGCGACGGCGCGGTTGTCATGTGCGCGAACGGGTCGGTTGCTCCGTATGTCACGGCGATTACGACCGGGAAGATTGTGGACATGGGGCTGACGGACGCGAATAACATGGGCGCAGCGATGGCACCGGCTGCGGTCGATACGCTCGTCGCGCATTTTAAGGATTTCAACCGTACGCCGGATTATTATGATTTAATCCTGACGGGAGACTTGGGTCATGTAGGGCATGAGCTGGTCGTGCGGCTCATGAAGGACGAGGGTTATAACATGACTAAGAACTATACCGACTGCGGTATTGAGATATATGATCAAAAAAAGCAGGACACACATGCGGGAGGAAGCGGCTGCGGCTGCTCGGCTGTTACTTTCGCGGGGTATTTGTATCAGATGATGCAGCAGGGTACGTATAATAAGATTCTATTCATGCCGACCGGCGCGCTTATGAATCAGACGACGGCGTTGCAGGGGCAGACGATACCGGCTATTGTTCATGGGGTTGTTATTGAGAATACTAAGGGGTAGGAAGACGGAGCGTATAGGAAGGGGTTGAATTTATGGATTATATAAAGGCTTTTGTTGTTGGCGGATTGATTTGTGTGATCTGTCAGATTGTTTTGGATAGAACGAAGATTACTAATGCACGGATACTGGTTGGGCTTGTTGTTATTGGATGTATTCTTGGTGGATTAGGGATTTATGAGAAGCTTGTGGATTTCGGCGGAGCCGGGGCTACCGTGCCGCTGCCGGGGTTTGGGTATTTGCTTTGGAAGGGCGTAAAGCAAGAGATAGACTCGAAGGGATTATCCGGGATATTAACCGGCGGGTTGAAGGCCGCCGCAGGCGGCGTGTCGGCTGCTATGTTTTTTAGTCTTTTGGCCGCGCTGGTGTTTAAGCCGAAGGAGAAGTAGAAGTAGAAGGAAAATAAATTTTGATTTGTTTTTGACACGAGAAGGATAGACTGTTATAATATAAGTATAAAAAAAGAGAGGGTACTGGAATACCCCCCTCAAATGCACGGCCGCTTTAAAGGCGGGAAGGCTTGCTGTTAAAAAAATAACCGCTTACCTATGTTTGTGGCACAGGGCGGTTATTTTTTTGTCTTAAAATTGAGAATTAAGACAACGAGAACTGCGAAATCTATCATTAAAGATAATGCCTCGTATGTATTCATGGCGTCGCCTCCCTTCGGATGGATTGGTTTGAATCTCAATCACTTCCTTTCGGAGCTAAGCCTGGATGCCCTTATGCACTCGTGCGTAAAGAATTATATCATGTATTCTTTCAAAATCCAACATAATTAGTCAGTGTTGACTTTGAAATAAATTTTGAAATGGTTTTGACATGGGTAGGGTATTCTGGTATAATGAAAGCATAAAAAAAGAGAGGGTACGGGATATACCCCCTCAATGCACGGCCGCTAAAAGGCGGTCAGGCTTGCAGGTAAAAAAATAACCGCTCACCTATGTTTTCGGCACAGGGCGGTTATTTTTTTGTCTTAAAATTGAGAATTAAGACAACGAGAACTGCGAAATCTATCATTAAAGATAATGCCTCGTATGTATTCATGGCGTCGCCTCCCTTCGGATGGATTGGTTTGAATCTCAATCACTTCCTTTCGGAGCTAAGCCTGGATGCCCTTATGCACTCGTGCGTAAAGAATTGTATCATATATTCATTTGAAATCCAACAATATTTGACAGGATTAATACTTTATATCCATAAGCGTGAGCCCCTGCGGGGGCAACGTCTTACCGGCTCGTTTTCTATCGCCGGAGGTGATTATATCTATAATCGCCTCCGGCTTTATTTTTCCCATTCCGACGTAAAGAATCGTCCCCGCCATTATTCTGACCATATTATATAAAAACCCATTTCCGCGTAC
>CAZJLW010000172.1:4061-6003 GCA_964546895.1 uncultured Eubacteriales bacterium
TTCGCGTCGAAGCGCGGGTGAAAGCTGTCTTCGGCTACGGACGCGTCCAGCACCGTTATATCCGGCGGGAGCTTCCCATTTAAAACAACCGGCAGCTTATCAATCGGGAAGACCAAATCTTCCACGTCAAGCATAACCATTTGCGACAACGCATGTACGCCCGCGTCTGTCCGGCTTGCGCCCGTTACGGTTACTGCTTTATTAAAAACGACGGTCACGGCTTCCTCGACCGCTTCTTGTACGGACGGTGCGTTCAGCTGGCGCTGCCAGCCGCTGTAGTTCGTGCCGTCGTAGGCTAGTTTTAGTAGAATTTTCATAACAGCTTCCTCAATACAATTTCAACGTCTTACCACCAAGTGCATTCTTATTAACCTTCTTCTCCAGCTTCTTCGGCACTGAGATCGTATCCGGATCCCCGTCCGACACATACTTCTCCGACGGATTAGCCTTGTAATAATCAAAGCACCAGCCCAAATCCGTCTTCTCGGTCTCCGTCGCACGAACACGCGGAGCGTTTAGCGGGTCGAAGTTAACATGTACCGGATTAGCCGAAGCGCCGCTGGGTCCGGCGCGAAATGCCACCGGGTATTTATACACATTACCTCCGTACGTACCGCTTAACGCTAACGACCTATTCGCCTCCACCGGCCGCTCCCCATACGGATAAACAAGCCCAACCGGCTCATAACCCGGCACGTTGGCGCGTATCTGCGCGTCTATCTTCCCGATTTCCTCCTGAATTGCAGCGGCATCAAGCTTCGAAAGCTGCTTGTGACCATATGTATGATTACCAATTTCGAAACCGTTATCAACCAAATATTTCATACTCTCGGCCAGCGTACCCGCGCCCTTGAACGTCATCGATGAACCGTTAATAAAAAATGCGGCGGCCTTGCCGAAGTCCTTATGTTCCTCATAAAACTTCTCAATAATATCGACGGCGCAGCTGTCCGTGGGGACGAGCTTGCCGTCCTTTTTTTGCAGCGAAAACGATGTGCGGTCGCCGTCGTCGAACGTCAGCACGACGGGCGTATACCCCGCCTCGACGCGTATGTTGTTGCTGAGCAAATCAGCGAGCGAAATAAGCCGGAAGCCGCCGTCATACAGTCGCTTCAAATCGCGCTTAAAATCGGCCGCGCTACGTTGATACGGCGTAGTAGGCTCGCCGACTGTTATGCCGTGGTACATGATGACCATGATATCGCCGATCTCGTTCGGCGGACGGACTGACATGCCCGAACCGGATGTCGCAGTAGGGCTCGAAACCGGTGATGCCACGGCCGGAGAGCTTGCAACCGGGCTTGCTTCCGGCGACGGCATAGCCGACGGCTCAGCCGCCCCTGGCGTCACAGCCGACCCTGAATCCCCGGACGTCACGTCCGGATAAACACCATGTGTGGATTTGAAAAAGCTGTTGAACGGATATTTCAACAGCGGGCTTTGTGCGTATACGGTTTGGGTGGTTGCGGTCGTTTGAGCCGTCAGCGAAACGGCTATGTATGAAAAAATTATGTATAATATCGTAAGAAAAATTCGGCGCATGTTGATTTAATTCCTCTCGGCATGATAAGATAATTGGCGTGATAAAAGCTCTATGAGCTTCTTTGAAGTATAACATATTCTTGGTTTTCGTGGTAGGATTTTATAAAAATTTCAGCGGAGGGGTTATATGTATATTGGCGTAGATTTAGGCACGTCGGCGGTCAAGCTGTTGCTTATGAGCGAGTCAGGCGAGATTAAAAAAATAGTTTCGAGGGAGTACCCGATTTTTATGAACGACGCGGGCTGGTCGGAGCAGAACCCGACCGACTGGTGGCAGGCCGCGAAGGACGGCATAAAGTCACTTGGCGGCGGAAACGCCGTGAAGGCGATAAGCTTCAGCGGACAGATGCACGGGTTGGTAATGCTCGACGAGAACGACGACGTAATCCGCCCGGCTATT
>CAZJLW010000173.1:0-5938 GCA_964546895.1 uncultured Eubacteriales bacterium
AAGCTGCTGAAGTGCCGAGCCGATTTTTTTACGGTCGTCGTATTTACAAATATCAGAAGCGCCCTCAGTTATAAGATCCCTAACCTTATCCATAATATCTACCATATTGTTGAAAGCGCCTTCGGTCGTTTTCATCCATGCTGCACCTTGTTGAACGTTACGCTGATACTGTATCGTGTCTGCCAAATTAGCACGGAATTTAAGCGCACGGCTGGCAAGTATCGGATCATCGGACGGCACCTGAATTTTTTTGCCCGTCGAAATCTGGTTATATAATGTATTAACGTTTCTGACATTGCGGTTTATATTCAACATCATCGTGTTGGTGATCATCGGAGTTGTAATACGCATTTTCTCACCTCATCATTTTTTTATCTACACACCTACGCGGTTAATAAGCGTTTCATAAATATTATTTATAACGTTAATGAGCCTAGATGCCGCCTGATATTGCTGCTGGTATTTAACCATGTTAACCATCTCTTCGTTCATATCAACTCCGGAAACAGCCATGCGCTGATTATCAATACTCATAACAACATCGTTATAATTTTTTTCAAACTTTGTCGCTTGCTTCAAATCTATAGCAAGCTCACCAGAAACGCTTATTATAAAGTCCGAAAGCTTACCTTCGCGGAAAAGTGTCTTGTACGTACCGATATTAATCCAGCTCAAAGTCGCACGGTTGTCACTTTCGCCGTCGATATTTTTTTCTCCGCAACCTACGAGTGACGGATCACTCACAAGCGCTGGGTTAACTACAAAATTTTCGCATGTAATATCATTATAATTTAATGTCGTGCCGGTATTTTCAGGGCCTCCTTTAAAAGTAAACATATAGTTGCCTGTAGTACCATACGCATTAACCGCATCTACATGTCCGATAACTTTGCCCGTGCCTGACGGAATATCGCCCCCGTTTCTGTCCTTACCTTCGTTTATTGCTCTTGCGAAAGTCCTGACAAGCTCGTTGAGTCGGTTTAAATAATGCGGTATGCCTTTATAGTCCGTTGTAGGAAGCGTACCTCCGGCTGCGTTTCCGTTGTTGCCGTCACGAACATCTATAAGCCCTTTTAAATCACCGCGCAAATTTTTATTATAGATATCAAATTTTGTTCCGTTCGTAAAATAAACATCAGAAAGCTGCTCAGCGTCCATCGGGTTGCGTTTGTCGCCTGGAGCTCTGTCACGTGTTTCCAGATAATTAATATTATTATGATTAATAAAATCATAGCCGTTTATCAAAATGCTAAAGCGTTTGTCGCTTTTGCCCCTGTCCTCCGGCTCCGGGTACAACCCCTTCGCATAGTCTGCGTTATTTTCTTCCTCTGTTACCTCAATGTTCACATATTTCGAAAGCTCGTCTACGATTCTCGCCCTCTGGTCACGCAAGTCGTTAGCCTTACTGCCGTCCAACTCGAACTGGCTTATCTGCTTGTTAATACTCACAATTTGCTGACCCAGGTTGTTTATAACCTGAACCATTGATTTTACTTCTCTGTTTACGTCGTTCTGCTGTTTTTTCAAAACCTCAGCCGTGTTATTAACAAAAGTAACAAGTGTCTGGCCTATGTTAAGCACATTTGTACGATACGTACTATCGGGCGTCGTCGTCGATAGATCCTGAATTCTTGAAAAGAACTCGTTAAACGCCGTCGTTAAGCCCGTACCCGGCATCTCGCCGAAGCTTTTTTCTATCATTGAAAGCTGTGTACGCTTGACGGAATAATCACCCATGATGCTTCGCTCAGCCCAATACTCCTGATCCAAATAAAAGTCCCTCATCTGCCCTATTCCGTAAACCTCCGAGCCCGTTCCGACCATACCCTTGCCGTCGTAAAACGTCATAGGTCTGGATGCGCGCTGCTCGGCGTACTGTCTTGAATATCCCTTTATAGCTGCGTTCGAGATGTTATGCGACACGACGTTCAAATTCGCACGAGCCGAAAACAACCCCGACATTGCCACGTTAAACTCAAAAAATGATGCCCTCATTGTTAAATCCCCCTTACTGCTATCTGCCAACCATGCCCGTGCCGTTTATCAGCTTATCCAACATGGAATCTATGGTATTAAATACTCTCGCCGCAGCGTTATATGCGTGTTGGTACGTCATCATATTTTTCATTTCCTCGTCCAGCGAAACGCCTGACATCGCGTAACGCTTTGAGTCAGTTTGCTCAACTAGGACTGCTTGGTTTTCTACGAAAAATTTGGCATTCTGCGTTTTATTACCGATTTTCGTAATGAACTGGTTATAGGCATCGCCTACGTTCATGAGGTTCCCGTCGGAATGCAAATCAATAAATCCCTTGTTCCAGTCTTCGAGCAAATCAAGCACTAGTTGCGTATCTTCTAAATCGCCCGACTTTGACAATGGTATAAACGTATAGCCGTTTTCTTTTTGCAGTTCCGGATTGATTTTGATATTGCCGATTGAATAAAGCGATTTATAAACTGGCGGAGGCCCCTCGATAGGCGCGTTATAATTACCATTGGCATCAAAGCGGTCATAGCCGTTTCGTACAAAAATTTCCAAGTACGTTTGATTTCCTGCCAAGTCGTATGGCGCATTAGGGTCTTTTTTATTGTCAGCTCCGACGGGCGCTAATGCATTGTTTATTTTTGTTATAATCGCGTTAAAAATTTTATCAAACTCATGCATGGCATTCGGTATCATGCACTGAGTTGTATTGTAATACTCCGTATAATCCTTGATATAGGCAGTATCATTCACGCCATTTGGGTAACTCTTTGGATCGGGACGCGTAGTCGACGACGCGTAGTTCGCCGGATAAAACCCTCTTGATAAAAGAAGCGCCTTCATCGTGCCGTAATCATTGTTGCGGCTTGGATCTATTGTGTTTTCAAACGAAAACACCTTCCGGTATTTACCCGGCGGCGTATCTGACGGCAAAATATCCAGTGAATCCGTAAACACTGGCTCTACAAATGAATAATCCGGTGATATATATTTTAATCCCATTCTGGTAACATGACCATTCGATATGAGTTCATGTCCCTCCGCTTGTACATCCACCCTACCGCTGGGCGTTTCGCTGTATGTAATTTTTATTAATACGCTTAAGTCGTCTAGCGCTGTGTTTCTTGAGTCCCTATAGTCGTTCGCGTTGTCCCCCGACGCTTCAGCATCCACTATCTTTTGGTTTAATTCTTCTATCTTTGACAGTAGCATATTTACATCCGTCACAGTCTGTCTTACCTGCTTATCAAGATTGTGCTGGTAATCAGAGAGACGTTTGTATACGTTGTTGGCCTTGTCAACTAATGTTATCGCAGTCGAAACAAAGTTACTGCGCGTTTCAAGTCCCGACTGATAGCTAGACAGCTCATTCAGAGAATCCCACAAATCCTGAAATACCGTCTGAGTATTGTACTCGCTCTGCAACTCGCCTATTACCGACTCTATCTTGTTGCCCGTAGTACCCATCGCGTTATAGAAGCCAAGCTTGCTGACTTCCTGACGGTACGTCATGTCGTAATATTTATAGCGTATCTGGTTGATCTGGCCTATGTCTGTTCCAAGACCAACCTTCATCGCACCGGAACCAGAGTGTCCTATGTTGAGATACGAAAAATCCTTTTGCAATACCCTTTGGCGCGTGTAACCCACTGTGTCAGCGTTAGACATATTATGTCCCGTAACATACAACCCCGCTTGCGCCGCTCTCATTCCGCTTGCCGCTATTCCTAAACTGGTTATGCCCGACAATTCATATTCCTCCCCCGGTGTTTACTGTTTTGCGTCAAATATACTCTTGTTTTCGTTCATTTCCTCGCCTTTTGCGGTATAAAACGATTTACCGCTCATAGCACCACTCAGCAGATTCATTGAGAAGTTTATATAGTCGAGCGAATTGTCGATCAGCAGTTTATTCTGGTCGTTAATGGATTTAAGTTCCGTTAGATTGTCGCGGATTTTAGACGTAACTGCTACCAGCTGGTCATGCTCCGGCGAATCCTTCACTAACTCGGACAACGCAATAAGTGTAAGCTCATTTTCGTTCTTATTCATAACGCTCGCTATATCGCTCATAACCGACATACGCTTCTTTTCTAGTCGCGTATTCTTGCCTACAAGCGTGTTTTCGAGCTGTGTTATTTTTTGGAGCTCATCTATATCGTTATTAATGAGGGTGTCTTTCTTTTCGTACGACAACCCCAGCAAATATTCATAATTTTCAAGTTGTTCATCAAGATTGCTTAATAAGTCGTTCAACAACCCCGCCATAAAGCTACCTCCCGTTTTGCGTAAGTTTTAACCTGTATTTTTGCCCCGTATAATAATGAAGGAAGAAGGCGTACAAACCTTCTTCCTTTAGCTCCCTGCTATAAAACCATTCCCCACAAAACCCATATTATATTCCGAGTAGCTTCGATGCTATATCCTCGGCTTTTACATTGTATAATCCCGTTTCAATCCGCCCGCGAAAATGACTTACTATATCGTCGCGTACTTCAGGACTGTTAGAAACGGCGCTTCTGGCAATCTGAAAATACCTAGCAGACGAAGATAACGCCAGCTCATCTTTTTTACTCTCGGCCTTTTCGTACTTCTTGCCCGAATTCTTATTATCTACTTTTATATGGTCATATAACTTTTGTACTCCTGTTATGTTAATTCCCATTTTTTTCACCGTCCTTCTGTCCAAATAAACTTTCTAATTATATTATCGTCAGATTTGAAAAAAATATTATACGTAATTCATGGTTACAAATTATTCCCGAATAACAGAATCGTGTCCGGCGGCCGCAAGCGAAAAGCTCACTACCTCGGCAGCGCCATTCGCGGTTAATACCCTCGAACACTCGCCAAACGTTGCTCCTGTCGTATATATATCGTCAATAACAAAAATTCGTTTAGAGCTAATATTATATTTTTTATTAAATATAAACGCGCCGCGCAAATTTTCTTTTCGCTCGCGCCGCGAAAGAGTGCTTTGCATTTTTGTATCGCGCACGCGTATTAATAAATCCGGGAGCATTTCCACGCCGCTGATTCTGCTAATCTGCGTTGCTAGCAGCTCAGCTTGATTGTATCCGCGCAGCTTTTGCTTTTTTGAAAACATCGGCACCGGCACCAATAAGTCCGCTCCGTTAAAAATTTCCGTATTAAAAAACTCACGCGTAAGCGCGCCGAAGCCGTCGGCGTATTGCGGTTTGTTTTGGTATTTGAATTTGTGAACAGCGTATCTGGCAGTTTCGTCGTAATAAAAAAGAGCGAACCGATCCCTCCAGACTTCGGCGGTATCGGCTCGCTCCATATATTCAAACAGTTCCGTGCAATAGTCACATACATACCGGCGTTCGTTGTGCTTAGTCAGTCGTTCACAAATCATACATTTGCATGGGTAAAGCCAATCCAAAACAAAATCGGCCGCCGCTTTTAGCGCGTTTGTTTTTTGCGCGTTCATTATAAGCCCCCCGAGGCGTTAACAAATGTTGTTATTTTATTTAATCTGTACGACAGCGATGAGTGGCGGTTTATTTCCTTATTATTATCTACCATGCGATACAGCGTTTCGGAAAGCCCGACTACCACGGCTAGAGTTTTTGCGCGAGTCACGCCTGTGTAAAGGAGATTTCTGCTCATAAGCAGATACGGGCCGCTGTGTACCGGTATTACTACAACCTTGTATTCGCTGCCTTGCGATTTATGTATCGTAATAGCATACGCGAGTTCAAGCTCCTCTAACTGGCTGTACTCGTAGTTAACGACACGGTTGCCGTCGAAAATGACTACGACGCTCGAGTTTTCCTCGTCGATCTTTTTTATGACGCCGCAGTCTCCGTTAAAAACACCCAAGCCGTCCTCAACCCGGACGCCATGCTCGTCAAAAACACTCCACGCAAGGTTATAGTTGTTTTTGATATGCATAACTTTGTCGCCTTCACGGAAAATAACGGTGCGGTATTC
>CAZJLW010000174.1:0-5902 GCA_964546895.1 uncultured Eubacteriales bacterium
AAGTATCCTTTGGGAGTCCCAACTGAACGTAGGGTGACAATGCGTAATCTGGTAACGCCAGGACGTGCCGTGGTGACAAAGCACGGTAATCTCAGGTTTGTCGCCGGAAATATCTGCCAGAACAATGTTCTCGACATCGTCGCCGACGAGCAGGGTGTTGTCCGTGTTTGCGTGGTAGTGGTTGCAGTAATACGGCAAGTCAATCTTCTTAATCATAACGCCGCGCTTGTCGGCCAAGCCGATAAACGGTATCTGCTCGCAGTCCGGGGCGTCCTTCGTAACGGCTTGGGTCTTGTCGGATGTAATCGTGCCGTCGTGTCCGCGCCGCCTGTTATCAAAAAATATGTAGCCGTCACGCGTCCAAAACTCATGCCCGACGCTGTCGTCCTCTTCCTGACGGAAGCACGGGAAGGCTTTGCGCTCCATTAAATCGAACAGCCATATGCGCTGCTGGACGTAGTTCCACGGCCCTTCGTGGCAGAAGCTGACGAGCGTGTCGTCGTCCGGGGCGAACTGTATATGTGCAAGCCAGTGCGTATCGTGGAATGCGTCGGTGTAGCCCGAGCCGTCCGAGTTTATTATCGTTATGCAGCTTTTTTTTACGGCGTACATCATTTCCTTAAACCCGGCGTAGTTGGGACCGTTTCTATAAATATTTACGTCCTCGTTGCGCGTTACGCCGACATAACGTCTGCTCGGGCTGATGCTCATCGAATTAATCTGCATACCGTCCTTTTCCTCAAATATCGTCGTTATCGCCCCGGTTTTCGTGTTCAGCGACTTAAGAAGCTTGCCGGTTTTGTAAACAATAAGTTCGCTGTCCGGCGTTTTTGTGTGCTTGTTAATATCTACGCCGTCCTTCTCGTCCGTTACCTGTGTTATCAGCCCTGTTTGCAAATCCATTCTGAATACGTTGAACTGCTTCGCTTCGTTATTCGGGCGCGACGAAAGGAAGTAAATCTCTTTGTCGCCCAGCGTAAACGAATTGTCCGTGAAGTAGAAGTGGTAGTTTACGTACTTGTCGGTGAGCCTGATTACTTCGCGGTTCGTGAGTTTGTCCTTGTAGCGGCTCATTTCGGACGGATATGTTGTGCCTATCATTTAACCCTCTCCCTTTTTTGTTTGCCTTAGCCCTTAGACCAAGAAGCCGACACTGCGGGTTAATCTGTAATTATTTATAATCCCTAGCTTCTTGCTTGAGCTTGTAAAGCTCCTCCATCAGCCGCGGAACAAGTTCGGCATACTTGCTATCGCCGAAAACATTATTCATCTCATACGGGTCACTTTCCAAATCAAACAGCTCCCATTCGGGCGTCGACGACGGCGTCTTAAGCCCTGTATCCAACGCGTCCCCGTAATAATGAATCAGCTTATAACGCATCGTTCTTATGCCGTAATGCGCGGGAACATTATGGTTTGTGCCTTGCGTCCAGTATCTGTAATACATGGATGTTTTCCAGTCAGGTATTTTTTCACCGGCAAGAAGCTTTTTAAAGCTAAGCCCCTGCATTTCATCCGGAATCGGCGATTCCGTAAGTTCAAGGAGCGTTTCCGCAAAATCAAGATTAGTAACCATATCCTCGCATTTCGTTCCGGCTTTTATCATGCGCGGGTATTTAATAATAAGCGGCATCCTCAGCGATTCTTCATACATAAACCGTTTGTCAAACCAGCCGTGATCCCCGAGGAAGAATCCCTGGTCGGAGGTGTATACGGCGACCGTATCATCTTCAAGACCATTTTCGCGCAGGTATTCCAGTACACGCCCCACATTATCATCAACCGACGCGACACACCGCAGATAATCCTTTATATATCTCTGATACTTCCAATCAATCATTTCCTCGCGGCTGTTGAACGTGATAACCTCGTCATCAAGGGTTACAAGGCTAAGCCCGTTAATGCTTTTCACCTTTATGTCCGTATTGTTGAGATCGTCGGCTATTCTCATTTTTGCGTTTTTCGCGGCGTTCGACCTGTTTGCATAATCGTCGAAAAGTGTGTAGGGCTGTGGGATATCCTCGTTTATGTACATGTCTTTATGTCGTGCGTCCGGAAGCCACGGTCTATGCGGTGCTTTGTGATGGATTAGCAAGCAGAACGGCTGCTCCTTTTCGAGAGAGTTCAGCCATTCTATGCTTTTATCAGTAATAATATCGGTCACGTAACCTGCAAATTTCTTAGAAGTACCCATTTCCTTCATAACGGGATCGTGATAATCTCCTTGCCCGGGAAGAACATTCCAATAATCAAAGCCCTGCGGTTCGCTGCCTTTTCCCTCGCCCAAGTGCCACTTCCCAACGATTGCCGTTTTATATCCTTCGGCTTGCAAAATCTTTGCAAAGTTCATCTGACTGGAGTCTAAACTATCACTTAAGTTACGCACCCCGTTTAAGTGACTGTGTTTTCCCGTAAGGATTACCGCCCGCGAAGGCGAGCAGATCGAGTTCGTGCAGAAGGCATTATAAAAAAGCATCCCTTCTTTCGCAAGCTCGTCCATGTACGGCGTTTTGTTTATCCTGCTGCCGTAGCAGCTCATTGCGTGAGCCGCATGGTCGTCAGTCATGATGAAAACGATATTGGGTCTTCTCATTACGTGTTCCTCCTTTGATTACAGCAATCAGCGTCTGACATATAGTTTTCTTTACGCATTATAATAATACCTTGGTTGCTGCCGTCAAAGCAAGAATAATCGTTATTTGTCCACCCCCTCCCTTTAAAACCCGAACACCTTAGCCACCAGCACCGTCATATCATCAGCAATCTCACTCCCCGACCGTCTCCTCCCCTCCGCCAATATCGCTTCGGCGACATCCTGCGGATTAGTAATCTTCATATTCCTCAGAAACTCCGCGATCCACCCGCCGTCAGCCGCACCGTCCACACTTCCGTCGCTCAACTCCCCTGCAAACTCTCCGTCAAATCCCACGCCTAACTCCGCGCCAAGCCGCGCACTACCAAGCCGCGTGCCGCCTCCCCCGGCAATCTCCAACAACCCATCCGTCACCATGACAACAATATCATCATTCTTCAGCTTCTTAATAGATATCTCCAAGTCCACGTTATTCAAAATCCCAATCGGCAGCGACGACGATTTAACCGACGCGACACCGCCTTCGCGCAGTATAAACG
Organism: uncultured Eubacteriales bacterium; assembly: GCA_964546895.1. Classification (GTDB taxonomy): domain Bacteria; phylum Bacillota; class Clostridia; order Lachnospirales; family CAZJLW01; genus CAZJLW01. The sequence goes on from CAZJLW010000174.1 coordinate 3,133, forward strand.
TAGTGGCCGCGCCGATTTTTATGAACTCGGCTTCTCCGGTGTACAAATCAATCGCACAGATGTCAAGCGTCGAGAACGCCTCTTCGTTGTTTTTCAGTACGAGTACCGAGTTTATAAGCTTCACGGCTATTTCCTTATCGAAGCCCGATTCTATGAAATCCTCGAGCAGCTCAATGGCCGCCTTACTCTCCTCCTGCGCGCGCTTGCCCGAACCCATTCCGTCCGACAGCGCTAGCAGACATTGCCCGTTTCGCAGCTCCATGAACGAGTAACAGTCGCCGGATTCGGTTCTGCCGCCCTTCGCGGCGCTCGCCACTCCGCTGACTACCCGGTAGCGCTTCTCTTCTATGTACCGCTCGTTTATACGCCCCCTCGCGTATATCGTGTCGCCGTCCTTCACCATTCGCCTGCCCAGCACGCCGTTTATCGCGGATAACATCTGCTTGCGCGCGTTGTTTGTGCGGTGGCTTATCGTCACCTCGTATTTCCCCAATCTATTTTCAAGCACAATCACATTTTCCACCTCTATTTTGTTTTGGTTAAGCCTGTTTATTATCGCCTGCTCCTTATCCTCCTTAAAATTTACCGACATGTCCAAATCTTCCGACAGTTTCCTTATTATCGCGGCAATGCCGAACAACTGCTGGCTCACAAGCTCGCGGCTTTCGGCTATTTTGTTGAGCCACGACATGTTCACGCGGTATATCTCGAACGTGCGGTTCGCGGTCTGTACGAAATACTGCGCGTTAACGCATTCCTTTATAAAATCCGGCGGCAAGTCGTCGGCCGACATGCTGCCGCGTTTTTCACAGGCATTCAGGATAGAAAAAACGGTCTGGTATGTGTTGTAGAAGTTCTCACTCCAGCAGAATTCGTTTTTGCGGCACGTTTCGCAGCAGCGCGACGCGAGGTCGTCAATGAAGCGCTCGGCGTCCTTTTTGTTGACGCTTGTCCTCTTGCCCGACAGATGCGAAAACGACGTGCCTAGTCGCTCGAACGCCTTCGCAAACGCCGTGAGCTTGTAGCCCGTGACTTCTTTTATTTTTGCTATGTAGTCCTCCGTGTTGTCTATACCCGGGTTTATGACGTACGCGAAGTTGAAATAGAACTTATCGGGCATGAGCATAAACGCAAGCCCTGCGAACGCCACGGCGTAAAAAACCTGAACCGTCAGCGCCAGCGGTTGCAGGAAGTACATGAGTAGAAAAAACGCGCCCGAGTAGCCGAGCAGTACCGCGATACGCCCACGATCTTTTACGAGACCGGCCGTAATCGCGCTGATGGCAAGGACGGCTTGCATGTCGCTGTGCAAGTAGCCGCAGATGTATAGCAAGAAGCTGACGAGACAGCCCGCAATCGCGCCGAGTGCGCAGCCGCCTTTGTAGCACACTACGAGCAGTAGGAACGAGCAGAAGAAATATTTTAGCGGTATTTCGGCTATGAAGATGTCGGCGGAACCGATGGCTATCGCGCCGAATAATATGGCAATGCTGATGATTTCCTCGTTATTGAGCGCGGCGCGGCGTTTCGTCATGAGCAATATACCCGACGCGCGTTTGAAAATAAACGTCAGGCAGAACGCGAGAAACGTTTCCATCACAGCCATGACCGCGAAGTACACGCTGTAGCCCTCTAAGAACGCGAGGAACAGCCCCGACGCTAGTATGCACGCCGAGCCGACGATGCCTTGCATGATAACCGACGGCTTCGTGGCAGAGTATTTTTTTTCGATAACGAGGTTCGCTACGCACATCATAAGTATGCACACTAGGTATTTAATAAGGAAGTTACCGCTTAGCACTGTCATAAGCCCTAGGCTTATAAACAGCGCCGTGAAATAAAACTTCGTCGACGTACCGAAATACACGGGCAGGTACGCAATCGCAAACGGGCTTAGAAACCGGAACACAACCGCCCTACCCAGAAACACGCCCGGTATGCTTATAAAAAAATCAATAATATCGGATTTTGAAACGCTGATGGATTTTTTGACGGGCTTCGCAGCGTCGATTGCTTTTTCCATCGTATTCCTCCTTTTTATACGTTTTTACGTTTGTACGTTTTACTCTCAGTCGAGACAAAACATATATGTTCGGCACTAAACATTCAAATTTCTAATCGGTTTAGTGCCGAACATTTTCCTTGATTTGTGAAACACGAAAATGTTTCCCGTTTCTGGAAACATTTTTGCCACACATACATTATAGAAAACTTGTCCTACCGTTTTTGTAATATCTTGGTATTCATAAAAATTTTTTATATGTTTTTTCCGACAATGTTTACTTTTTGTGTTTAGGAATTTGCAAACTGGAAATAATATACAGAAAAAAAGGACATCTCAATGCTATTTGTTTGGAGGTTTTAATATGAGAGCAGGATATGATATGTACAGGCGGCGGAGATTGAGAGCGGCACGGCGTGTTGGCTTCGGCGTGGTTTGCGTTTTGGCTTGTGTTGTTGGCTTGTATGCGGGGTTTCGGATTATGTCGGGCAGGGATCAGTCTGGTGTCGTAAGGCAGGCTGGCGTGAAACAACCTGTGGTTGCCGAGGCTGCAGAGCCGGGCAACCGTAGCAATTCCGGCGTGAAGCCGGGGCAAAGTGCTAGACCTTCGCCTACGCCGTATTACACGGCTGCCGATACGGAAGTCGCGGATTATGGGCCGCTGGCGTTGCAGGATTCAGATGTGAGTTATTCCCAGCGGGTAGCGGATGCGTTGCGGGAGGCTAATGCGGCACTTGATGCGGACGGGGCGCGGGGCGCAGACGGGAC
>CAZJLW010000175.1:0-1515 GCA_964546895.1 uncultured Eubacteriales bacterium
CGCCGCGTCGCCGCCGTCGCCCGGCGAATACGCGCTGCGTATTTCGGAGCTTAAGGCGTCGGACGTTTTCTGGCGCGTTAATGAAGCTGCTGTTATAATTGCCGCCGATACGGTCGTTTCCGTCGGCGGCAAAATTTTGGGCAAACCTCGGGACAAGCACGACGCGGCGGATATGCTGCGGACGCTATCAGGGCGTAGGCATTCGGTTTTTACTGGTGTGACGATTATTGAAAAGTCGGCCGCGGGCGAAGCGCGCAGCGATGCGTTTATCACCGAGACCGACGTTTTTTTCAGGACATTAACAAACGCCGAAATCGACGCATATATTAACACCGGAGAGCCGTTCGATAAAGCCGGAGCTTATGCCGTACAGGGTATAGGTTCGCTGTTCGTCGAGAAAATCGACGGCGATTACAATAACGTCGTCGGTCTGCCGCTGATGGATGTATATTTGCGACTGCGGGACCGGGGCATAATTTGAGGGAGAGATAAAATGGGAAGATTGTTCGGAACGGATGGAGTACGCGGTGTTGCGAACTCGGAGCTGACGCCGGAGCTGGCGTTTAGCCTTGGGCGCGCCGGTGCTTACGTACTGACAAAAGAGACAAAGCATACACCAAAGATTCTTGTTGGTTACGACACGCGAGTCTCCGCGGACATGCTGGAATGTGCGCTCATAGCGGGCATGTGTTCGCTCGGGACGGTGTGCTACTGCGCGGGCGTTATGCCGACGCCGGGTATCGCTTATCTCGTGCGGAAGCTTGGGCTTGACGCGGGCGTCGCTATTACGGCATCGCATAATCCCGTAGCCGACAACGGTATCAAGTTTTTCAACTCCGAGGGTTACAAGCTGAGCGACGCGTTAGAAGATGAGATTGAGCATGTTATTCAGTCGGAGCTGGTGTCGCTGCCGCGTCCTGTCGGCGCGGACGTCGGACATAGGGTTAACCTTGGCGACGGGCTGGCGATGTATACGGAGTTTCTGAAAGACGCCGTAGGCGGCTGCGATCTGAGCGGGCTAAAAATCGCCCTCGACTGCGCCAACGGTGCTACGTATGCGGCGGCGCCTGCCGTGTTTACTGAGTTGGGCGCGGATGTAACTACGATTTTTAACGAGCCGGACGGACTGAACATCAACGCGGGCTGTGGCTCGACACATATGGAGAAGCTCGCGGCGCTCGTTAAGGACGGCGGCTTTGATATCGGGCTGGCGTTCGACGGGGACGGCGACAGAATGCTTGCCGTCGATGAAAACGGCGTGGTCGTAAACGGCGACGAGGTAATGGCGATATGCGCCAACGACATGAAAAACAGCGGTACGCTGAAAAACGATACGCTGGTCGTGACGGTTATGAGCAACCTCGGACTGTTCCTCATGGCCGACAGAAACGGAATCAAGCTCGAAAAGACAGCAGTCGGCGACAGGTACGTTCTGGAAAAAATGCTGGCGGGCGGCTATTCGCTGGGCGGCGAGCAGTCCGGGCATGTTATTTTTCTGGAACACGGCACGACGGG
>CAZJLW010000175.1:1615-4312 GCA_964546895.1 uncultured Eubacteriales bacterium
AGGATTGCAGACATGCTTACCGCGTTATAACCAACTCTAAAACATCACAGGAGGAAATTTTAATGAACCAAACAGTAAACGTGTTTGATACACTAATGGAACGCGGCTTCATTCAGCAATGCACGCATGAGGACGAAGTACGGGCGCTGCTCGGGAAAGAGCGCGTCACGTTTTACACGGGCTTTGACCCGACGGCAGACAGCTTGACGATCGGGCATTTCCTGCCGATTATGGCGATGATGCATATGCAACGCGCCGGACACAGACCGATCGCCGTCGTCGGCGGCGGCACGGGCATGGTCGGCGACCCGACCGACAGAACCGAAATGCGCAAGATTTTTTCGATGGAGCAAGTCAATCACAACGTCGAGTGCTTTAAGGCGCAGCTCGCTACGTTGTTGAAGTTCGGCGGGGACGAGGGCGTGCTTGTTAACAACGCCGACTGGCTATTGAAGCTGCAATACATTGATTTTATCAGGGAATACGGCGTGCATTTCTCCGTTAATAAAATGCTGACTGCCGACGCTTACAAAACGCGCCTTGAGGCGGGGCTTACGTTTTTTGAATTTAACTACATGCTCATGCAGTCGTATGACTTTCTTGAGCTGTACCGGAAATACAACTGCAAGATGCAATTCGGCGGCAACGACCAGTGGTCGAATATTATCGGCGGCGTCGAGCTGATACGCCGTGTCGAGAACGGATCGGCGTACGGGCTGACGTTTACGCTGCTCACTACGTCAGAGGGCGTGAAGATGGGCAAGAGCCAAAAGGGCGCTGTCTGGCTTGACCCGGATAAGACATCGCCGTACGACTTTTTCCAGTATCTGCGTAACGTTGACGACGCGGATGTTAAGAAAATGCTGTTACTGCTGACGTTCCTGCCGGTCACCGAGATTAACGCTATGTGCGACGAGGGCGGCAGTGCGCTGAATAAGGCGAAGGAGACGCTCGCGTACGAGACGACGAAAATCGTTCACGGAGAGGATGCGGCGGAAGCGGCGCGGTCTGCGGCACGGGCACTGTTCGCACCCGGCGAGGACGGCGGCGGCTCGGATGCCGTGCCGACTACTGAGATTACGGCGGCTGATTTCGGCGACGGCATGAACATCGTCGAGCTGCTTGAGCTGACGAAGCTTATCCCGTCGCGCGCCGAGGGGCGCAGGTTGCTCGCGCAGGGCGGCATTAAGGCCGGCGGCGAAAAAGTCGACAGCTTCGACCACATCGTCAAGCCCGCCGATTTCAGCGATAAGGGGACGCTTCTGCTTCAAAAGGGCAAGAAGGTCTACCACCGTATAAGGCTGATATAAAATGTTTAAAAAACTTGGACTACCAACTGAAAAGGATTTTTACCGCGCGTTTTTTGCAATAGCCGTGCCGGTTGTCCTGCAAAACCTTGTCAACAACTCACTTGTTTTTATAGATACATTCATGCTGAGCTTCCTAAACGAAAGCGCCATAGCCGCGGCGAACCTCGCGACGCTGCCGTTTTTCGTCGTAATGCTCATGCTGTTCGGCTTTCAGAGCGGCTCGGGCATGATTATAAGCCAATACTGGGGCAAGCGCGACGTCGCGACGATTAACCGCGTAATAGGTATCGCCATGATGTCGTGCTGCGTCGTTACGGTGGCCGCGTCTTCGATTATGTTTATTTTACCGGCGCAGATTATCGGGCTGATAAACAAAGACCCGGAGGTCGTGCGGCTCGCCGCCGGGTATAGCCGTATCGTTGCGTTCTCGTTCGTGCTGAATGCATTCACGTCGATTTACATCACGGCGCAGCGCAATATGGAAAAACCGAAGATTGGGCTGTATGTGCATTCTTCGGCTATGATAGTTAACACCGCGCTTAACTATGTACTTATTTTCGGAAAATTCGGAGCGCCCGCGATGGGCGTTGCCGGTGCGGCTATCGCCACGCTGATTTCGCGTTTCGTCGAGTTCGGTATAACGGCCGTGTACGCGCTGTTTATCGCTAAAAATATCAAGCTGGACTTTAAGGCCATGCTGCGCCCCGGGCTTGATATAACGCGCGACTTCTTCCGGAATGCAACGCCCGTTATTTTGAACGAAACGATTTGGGGGCTGGGGTTTTCGCAGTTCGCAGTTATTTTTTCGCTTATGAATACTTCTGTTATGGCCGCTTATACGATCGCCGGGAATGCCGAGAGGGTTATTGGAATGTTTAACTTCGGTATAGCGCTGGCCGCCGGGGTGCTTGTTGGGAAGGCTACCGGTGCGGGGGATTTTGATAGGGCTTACCGGTACGGGAAGGCTGTCGGGATTATCGCGATATCGCAGGCTGTTGTCATGGGTGTTGTGCTGTTGCTGGCTGCGCCCGCCGTGCTGTCCGTCATGAATATTTCGGGGGAAACGAAGGCCGTCGCGCATATGATGCTTGTTGTTTTCGCGTTGCTTATGCCGTTTCGCGCATTCAATGTTACGAACCTCGTCGGTACACTGCGCAGCGGCGGCGACGCGCGGTTCGTTATGTTTGTCGATGTGGGCGTGCTTTGGCTTGTTGGGCTGCCGCTTGCTTATTTGACGGGGATTATTTTTAAGCTGCCGCCTGTGTTTGTTATGTTGGCGTTCGTCGCGGATGATGTGTTTAAGTTTGTGGCCAGTGGGATTAGGTTGCTGTCGCGGAAGTGGATGCGGAATATTACGCGGAAGTATTGAACATAAGAAAGCAGGTAA
>CAZJLW010000175.1:4412-5823 GCA_964546895.1 uncultured Eubacteriales bacterium
TACTATGATTATCGAGGAGGAATGACTTGTGAGTCAGAGTGAGTGTATGCTTGAAATACGTAAGATTCGTGATGAAAACTCTGAGCGGCATTTAAAAATGACTGACGAAGAAAGAAGAAAAGAGGCCGAGTCGGCTCTTGAATGGTTGAGTGCCGCGTTGTCTAACCCAATAAAAAAGTAACCCCAAATAAAACTCTCATTTCGTTCGTGTATGGTTGAATTTTTCTTAGGATAATATTAGAATGAAGTATACTCAAAAAAGGAGCTGAAACAATGGACGAGAAATTAATGAGCGACGCGAAAAAACTGTTGGCGGAGCTGGAAAGCAAGAAGGGCTTCAAGAAGAAAATGATTATCGGCTTGGATGGCTTTGTGGACGAGATTGTTCACGCGGTGGACAAGCGTCAGGACTTCGACACGTTCACGCGGATTACGAAAATCGCGGACTTGGGCGAGCGTATTTTGAAGGCGTCAGGCTTAAGCACTAACATCGAGTTCGTGACGGTGCAGACGAAGCTCGGCGGCAACGGCCCGATTCTGGCAAACGCCCTCATTGAATACGGCGTCGGCCTGACATATATCGGCGCTATCGGTGAATCCGATGTACATCCCGTTTTCAAGCAAATGGCTGAAAAAAGCGAAGCCGTGTACCTCATGAGCGATCCCGGTCACACGGACGCGCTTGAGTTCGAGGACGGCAAGCTGTTGCTCGGCAAGCTCACCGTGCTTAACAGCCTGACGTGGGAGCGCTTCAAAAAAATCGTCGGCTCACCTGAGAAAATCGCCGCGCTGGTTTCCGACGCGCACCTGTTCGGTATGGAAAACTGGACGATGATACCGAAAATGAACGAGGTTTGGGAAGGCTTAATCACTGAGGTTTTCCCGCTTATTAAAGGGGACAAGCAGAGTCGTATTGCGTTCTTCGACTTGGCCGATCCCGAAAAGCGCACGAAGGAAGACATTCTTTCGGCTATGCGGTTGATTACTAAGTTCGGCGATAAGTTTAATGCGGTGCTTGGACTGAATGAGAAGGAGCTGTTCGAGATTGCTGAGGTATTCGGGTATGCCCCGACTCCAGGCGCGTCCCGCGACGAGAAGCTCGAATCCGCCGCGCAGTTCGTTTATAAGGAGATGGGGATTTACAGCCTTGTCGTACACGCTGTGAAGGAAGCGCTGTGTATCGTCGGCGGTAACTACTACCACACACACGGCCCGTACTGCCCGAAGCCCGTACTCACTACCGGCGCAGGCGATAACTTTAACGCCGGGCTGTGTCTCGGCTTGACGCTCGGGCTTGACCCGCAAAGCGCCATCGTACTGGGCGTGGCTACGTCCGGGTTCTATGTGCGTAATGCGAAGAGTCCTACGTTTGAGGATATGATAGGGTTCTTGGGGAAGATGGCTGCCGGGG
>CAZJLW010000176.1:0-3953 GCA_964546895.1 uncultured Eubacteriales bacterium
GATACGATTATAACACCGTACTTTATTGCCTTGGAAATTTTTTGCATTTCTTCAAGCGTTTCGGCGTCGGTTATGTCGGCCTGAATCGTTTGGCCGAGTATGAGAATATCCCGCAAAATAAGCTGTAACGGATACAGTCCGGCCTTGTTGATGTATATCAGCGCGCTAAAGAACGAGTTCCAATGCCCCACGGCATAGTACAGCGCCAGTATAGCGGTAATCGCGGAGGACAGCGGCAGTACGACCATGAAAAAGTATTGCGGAATAGTACAGCCGTCAACCTCGGCCGCTTCCTGTAGCTCAAGCGGAAGCGTGTTAACAAAAAACGTCCGCGCAAGAATCAGGTTAAACACCGAAAACGAACCCAAAATAATTAGAATAAACGGCGTATCAATCAAATGCAGCCGTTTTATTAACAGATACGTGGGTATCAGACCGCCGGAAAAATATTTCGTGAACACCATGATTTTCATAATCAGCCCGCGCCCGATCATGTCGACACGCGACAGCGCATAACCGCCCGGCAGCGTAATGAACAAACCCAACAGCGTACCGAAAAATGTATAAATCAGCGTGTTCCGATAGCCCACCCATATTCTGCGGTCCTGCAAGATATACTGATAGCCGCTTAAGGACACGCCCTTCGGCATCAGAATAACCTTTCCCGCGGACACGAGATTCGGGTCGCTGAATGAAGCGATGACCACAAAAAACAACGGATAAAACACAATCGCAGTCAAAAGAAAAACCAGTCCGTTTACGACAACATCAAAAACCGTATCCGAGCCGAAAACAAATCTTTTTGTTTGAACCATCTGCCGTACCTCCTACCATAAGCTGACATCGGTCGCCCGCTTTGCCAGCTTATTTACGAATATGAGCAAAGCAAAGTTCACAAGGTTATTGAACAAGCCGATTGACGAAGAATAGCTGAATTGCCCGCCCTGAATACCGATTTTGTAGACGTAAGTTGAGATAATTTCTGAATAGTTCAGGTTAACGCTGTTCTGGAGCAAGAAAACCTTCTCGAAGCCGACGTCCATTATTTCGCCCATGCGCATAATCAACATTATAATAGCCGTAGGAATCAGGCTAGGGATATCAATATAAAGCATCCGCTGTAGCTTGCTTGCGCCGTCTACAACAGCCGCTTCGTGCAACTCGGGCGATACCGACGTCAACACAGATATGTACAAAATCGAACCCCAGCCAACGTTTTTCAGTACACCCGACCATACATAAATATGCCGAAAGTATTCCGGCTTAGATAAAAATGACACGGGCGGCAGCCCAAGCAACGCAAGCAGCTGATTCATAATACCGTCGTTGCTTAGAAAAACCAGTATCATACCGCAGAAAACCACGATGGATATGAAATGCGGGGCGTACGTTATAAGCTGCGACGTCCGTTTGAAACGCTTGTTGTCGACGTAGTTAAGCAGTAGCGCCAGCATAATCGGCATTGGGAAGCCGGCAACAAGTGCATACACACTTATTGCCAACGTATTAAACAGCAGCGTTGCGAACTGATACGACGTGAAAAACGTAACGAAATGCTTAAAGCCTACCCATTTGCTGCCCCATATCCCGTCGGATATCCGAAAATCCTTAAAAGCGATTTGGATACCGTACAGGGGTATATAGCTGAAAATTATCAGATAAATCAAGCTAGGCATAACAAACAGATACAGTACCCATTTCTTGCGTAAATACTTCAAAGGATCAACTCCAAATAGTCCGTCTATTTTTTGATTGCAATGCTGTCATAGTAATCCTGACAGAGCTTCGTATATTCATCAACCTTCAAAGCGTTAAGCGTAGTTAAATGCTTTTTCCAGCTGTCCTCGTTGATGCCGTTCATAACCGAGTCCGCGATGAACTTTTTCAGGTACGTGTCGATGTCGACTATCAGGACTGCACGGCGCTCGGAGTTCTGGGCGGTAGCCATACCGGCCGGTAAACCGTTGTAGCCAAACGGAAGGGCGTCTTTTACAGCCTGAAGCTTGTAATCGAAAGGCCAGCCTGTGTCATAGATAAGCTTGTCGTCGATCTGCTTAGACCACAGTGCGGGAGTCGAACCGGCAAACGATTCGCCCTGTCTGTACTGCGCCGAAGTCGTGTAACCCTTGGCTTTATATTTTTCTTCCGGTACGTTAATGAAAACCGGCGCGCGTTCGCCGTCTTTTTCTACAATACGCCAGAAAAAGTCTTTTTCGCCGCGTCCCCAGCTTAACGCCATCTCCATTGAAGAATTTATCGTGTCGTACCATCTGACCAGCACTTCGGGGGACTTAACCTTTTTCGAAATGGCGAAGCCGCCTGTTCTCGCGAGGTTGTTTACGCCGATCATTTGTATGCCCGAGGGGCCTTTCAATACGGGAAGCGCCTGATAACGTCCTACAGGGTTGTTTTTGACGCCGGCTGCGGTCGCGCCGTATCCGGCCATTGCGCCGACTGCGTCCGTGGCGCCGCGTGAGTTGTACTGGTCGGAGCTCATCGTAAAGCTTTCCTTGTCGATTAAGTCTTCCTTATAAAGCGAGTTCATCCAAACAAGGAAGTCATAATAGCCTTGTTCCTTTGCACTGAAAATTACCTTGTTATCCTTTACGAATACATGAGAATCCGATTCCAGCACGCCGAATGTGCCGAACAGATTCTTTATCGTGTTACCGTAGCCCCATGAACCTAAAAATGTAAACGGTATTTCATCGTTTTTGCCGTTCCCGTTCGGGTCTTTGTCCCTGAAGGCGCGCAGCATATTCGCGAACTGGTTCGTAGACGTGGGCATAGTTATCGATAATTTCTTAAGCCATTCGGTATTTACCCAATACTGCGTGTCGATTAAGTTATGCGTGGATTCGTCCCCGGTTGGAAGCGAGTGAATTTTGCCGTCGGGCGCTTTCAGCGCCGGTCTGTAATCGGGGCGGCTGTCGAAAAACTTCGTGACATTCGGTGCGAAGGCATCCAGCAACCCGTCCAGCTCAGCCAGCAGAGAATAGTTTCTCGCCATGTTGATACCGCCGATGACGGCGTCAGGCAAAGAATCCGCACTGCACAGTATGTTGATTTTTTCAGTCCATGTTGAGGCGGGGACCTCCGTCCATTTGATAGCTACGTTCGTGAGCGCTTCCGTTTCCTTTACGGGTGTCTTTTCCCCGGCGGCTTTGAGCGTGCTGATTTGCTGAACAATAATCTCGTAAGTCTCCTTCTTCTTTACGATGGGCTGTCCTTCCGGATTAAAGTTCGCGTTCGTTGAAACGACTTTTTTCGGGGCGGCGGTTGAAGCCGCGGACACAACCGCAACCGGGTTGCCGACAGTAACCGTACCCGCCGTGATAGCCACTGCACAGGTTGCCGCTAAAAACTGTTTTAAACTACTCATTCATAAAACCTCCTGTTTTGAGTTTTTGATTTGAGAATATTATAGGGGCTGCCCTATGATTTTTCTATAAAGCGTTATTGAATAAAAGCCGCGTAAAAATCGCCCGATTGACGTCCGTAGGCGATGATTCGTTCCGGTGAATGCGGCATTCATAAATTCTAAATGGGCGAATATCGGAAAAATGAATTCATGAATGCTGAATCAATAACTCACGGCAACAGTTGAATGCCGATTATACGCGTGATATAATTCCTATATGGGTGGTGATTTCAATTGCATGATCGTGAGCAGGAACATAGACGGCAATGGCATGGGTTGTTCGGTTGTATGTTAGAGCTTGAATTAAAAAGGAATTTGCCGGATATATTTCGCATAGAAGTCGAATACCCGCTTAATCAGCAGCCGTTATTAGTTGATGCGCTGGTCGTTGCTATTGACGATGTGGACAGAGTGCCGCGGGATTATAATTTAGCGAGGATTTATTCACGATATAATGTGCATGAGTTTAAATCCCCCGGAGAATCGCTTAATGTAATAGCTTACAACAAAGGGCTGGCATATGCGCACTTGT
>CAZJLW010000176.1:4053-5696 GCA_964546895.1 uncultured Eubacteriales bacterium
CAAGCCAAGCCTACAATAATAAGAAATACCAGCCTTAATACAGCGCGCAAGCTGCTTAAACTCAACCTAGACGTTGAGAGCATTTGTTATGCGACGGGCTTGGATGAGGCGACGGTCCGGGAATTGGAATAGATAATAAACTATTATGGGAATAAAAAAGGTTGATGTTGAACTGAAATTCAGTTTACATCAACCTTTTTTATTTTTGGCGCGGTAAGCGCCGGGCGTTTCGCCTTCGTTGCGCTTAAAAATTTCTATGAACACTGATGTTGAGTTGTAACCAAGCATTTTTGCGAGGTCGCTTATTTTTGTATCCGTATTCCTGAGCAAGTCCTTTGCGCTTTGTATTTTTAGTTTCTCAATATATTCGGACAAGCTCGAACCCGTATGCTTTCTGAAAAAATGGCTCAGGTTTGAACTGGAAGTACCCATCTCATACGCCATGAGCTTTATGGAAAAGTTCGGGTCGGTGCAATGCGTTTCGATGTAGGAGATGATTTCGGCTACGGATTTTTTTCGGGGCTTATCCTGATCGGTCGGGTCGGGGAGGGTAGGCTTTATTTCCAGAAAGCCTTTGAAGCATTCCTTTAGCCGTTGCTTTAGCATGTCCCTGTCGATGTCGTTAATATTTTTCGCAATAGAGTCGCTGTCGTGCGGTTCCAGAAAAATCCTCAGCATGTTCCAGTAAATACTCGCCGCCTTAAAATCCGACTCCTTATCGGCTTCCTGTAGAAGCGTGTCGAATAAAAACTCTGCACCTTCTTTGTTATCCGTTTCGACGGCTTCCTTGAATGACAAAAGCTCCGGAAGCGAGTCGGCGTTATCGACGCTCGAGCATTTTTTTAGGTAGTCGCGCTTGGCGCTCGTGTATGTGCCGGTGACGTCTGATATATCATGCGACAGCTCGCCGATACCCACATGCTCGTACGCCGCTTCGAAAGACTGCTTTAGTAGCGACGGAATATTCGCCTTGTTCTCGTCGCTGCAAACAAAAAATATGCTGTGGGAGTTTGATAACAGGATTTCGTAGCTGTCGGTAAGGGGTGAGATTTTTTTCATCCTCTGTGCCACGACTTCGGAGGAAGTGCCGTACTTTTGAAGGTTTTCGCAGAACACGCATAGGAATACAGCACGGTCTAGGCGTATTCCCTCGTTGATGTAGCTGCGGTACAGCTCCGAGTCCGCGGTCACATGGTTTCCGAGTATGCTGAACAAATACTTTTCGCGTCGTAGCTCAAGGTTGGATATCTCGAGGTTGTCCTGTAAATGCAGCATCCAGTCGATAGCCATGTCCATGTATTTGTACTCGTCCTTCACAGAAACCTCGGGGTCGATACGCTTGTTCAACTTTGTAACCAGCGCGCCAATAGGCTTGTAGTTAAGCCTTGACAGGAAAACGATAACGGCAAGCCCGAAAAGTAAGACGATGGCGAAAAACATTGCCTGCACGGATAATAGGCTGATAAGCTTTTTGTTGAAGAAGGCGTTGGGGACAATCCATGACATCGAAAACCATGAATCGTTCGAAAAAGTGTAAACCCTGTTTTCCTTCTGTAATGATAGCAAATCTATCGGAGCGCCGTCATACAGTTGCCGGTTGTAGCTCTTGCTGCTCGAGAGGATAGGCTTGCCGTTAAAGCTTA
>CAZJLW010000177.1:0-5672 GCA_964546895.1 uncultured Eubacteriales bacterium
TTTATATCAGCAAACTTACCCGGCGAAATACTGCCGAAATACTTCGAAACCCCGAAACAGTCCGCAACATTAATAGTGACAGCCCTCACGGCAACCACCGGCTCAACGCCCAGCGACACCGCTTTCTTCAAAATATAATCCAAATGCCCCTTTTTAAGCAGCGTGTCCGCGTGCGCATCATCAGTAACAAAAGTAATATTGCGCGCGTGCAGCTTATCTTCCGTAATAATCTTGCAAGTCTCGACCAAGTCCTTCGAGGCCGAACCCTCGCGGCATTGTATGTATAGCCCGAGCCGCAGCTTCGCGAGCGCCTCTTCCTTCGTCGTAGATTCATGGCAACAACGTACACCCGCTGCAATATACGCATTCAGCTCACGCTCCAGGTCGTGCGACGTAAAATGCCCCGTCACCGTTTTTTCGAAGCGTAGCGTGCCGTCGATCATTTTATGCAGCTCCGGGTCTCCGTTCACAACCGCCGGATAATTCATGACCTCGCCCAGCCCGAAAATATTCCGATTCCCGAGCATTTCCACGACCTTCTCGGCAGGTATCGCCGCCCCTGACGTCTCGAACGGCGCGCAAGCCGGGACGCACGACGGCATCGTCGTGAAAATTTTCAGCGGCGTATGCTCGCCGTCCTCCAAAAACATGTCTATCCCGTAAACGCCAAGGACGTTCGCGATCTCGTGCGGGTCGGGGAACACGGCGCATGTGCCGCGCGGCAGAACCACGCGCGAATACTCGCCGACGGTCAGCATACTGCTTTCAATATGCAGATGCCCGTCCATAAAACCCGGCAGTGCGTACAAACCATCGGCATGTATAACCTTTGTGCCGCTCCCAATCATGTGCGATACATCGCCAACGTACGCGATGAATTCCTTGTAAATAGCGATGTCCGCCGGGTAAATCTCTCCCGTATACACGTTGACGAGCTGCGCGCCCAAAATAACGGTGTCGGCGGGCAGTTTGCCCATTGCCGCCATGCTCAGCTCCTTCGTTATACTGTAATACATACCGCACCTCCGTTCCGTACTAGTTTTGTACTATACCAACCTCTGCCGTACCACCTCATACAACAACACGCCGCTTGCGATTCCCGCATTAAGCGACTCAACCCGTTCGCCTATAGGTATCTTCACCTTAAAATCAGCCAGCGCAGTAACCTCATCCGACAGGCCGTTGGCCTCGTTACCGACCATAACAGCGCAAGACTTTCTCAAATCCAGCGTATACGGAAAAACGCTGCCGCTCAAATGCGCCGCCAGCACCGCCACATTCTCGCGTTGCAGAGAGGTGATTACGTCGGGCAAGTGCGCGTCCGTCACGACGGGCAGCGTAAAAACAGCCCCGGCCGTCGCGCGTATCGCCTTGCCGCCATAAACGTCCGCGCTTTCGCGTGAAAAAACGGCGAAATCACAACCGGCCGCGGCGGCTGTTCGGATTAGAGTTCCGAGGTTGCCGGGGTCGTTTATTCTTTCGCCGATTAGGATAAATTTATTTTTATTAGAATCGCCGCTCATAGCGCCGCTCATGAGCGCGTCGAAGCTGAACGCGCGCTTGTCGCATACGGCCAGTATGCCCTGCGGACTTTTCGTGTCCGATACGCGCGCGAATACGCCGTCCTCGACGACGATTACGTCGGCGCGGCTCTTGTACTTGCGCAGGTCACGCTTCGCGGCGAACCCCTCGGACGCAATAAAATACTGCACGTGCCACTCGTCCGTCAGCTCGTCGACGAACCGCTCGCCCTCCGCTATGAAGCTGTTGTACTCGTCGCGATATTTTTTTTCCTTGCAGGCCGTTGCCCGCTTTATCAGTCTGTTCAGAACAGCCCACCGCCGCCTTTGATTTTTGTATTCGAACTGAAACGCTGTATGTCGGAGTTCTCGCCGATTGCTACGATTATATCCGTCGCCATAATTATTTCGTCCGGCTTCGGAGATACTATGATTTTTTTGCCGCGCTTTATCGCCACGATGTTTAGACCGGACACGGCGCGGATGTTCGCCTTTTGCAGCGAAAGGTCAACCCACGACTCAACCGGTTCAAGCTCCGCAATGCTGTATTCCTCCGAAAGATTGATGAAGTCGATTATGTTCGACGTGACGAGATTCGTCGCGATTTTCACGCCCATCTCCCACTCCGGCAGAACGACGCGGTCGGCGCCGACGCGCTCGAGGATTTTCTTTTGCATCTGGTTCTGAACCTTTGCGATGACGTACTTCGCCCCGGCTTGCTTCGAAATAAGTGTAGCCATAACGCAAGCCTCCAAGTCACCGCCGATAGCGACAATTACGACGTCGAAGTTCCCAAGCCCGAGCGACTCCAGCGACATTTCGTCCCTTACGTCCACCTGAACGACGTGCGTTGCGTACTGCGACATTTCCTGTACGATGTCAAGATTGCTGTCGCAAGCCAGCACCGAGCAGCCGTTGTCGGACAGCGTTTTCAAAATACTGCGCCCGAACCGCCCCAGCCCCAAAATCGCAAACTGCCTGCCTTTACTCACATTACCTTTATTCATTCAAATTCCTCCATATATTACTGCTAACCAACTATCAGCTTACATTCCGGGTAGTTAATCGTGTTTTCGGCGGCGTACTGCTTCGTCGACAGCGAAATCGCTACCGTGATCGGGCCGACGCGACCGAGGAACATACACGCCATGATTATGATTTTGCCGAGGGACGTCAGGTTCGGCGTAATGCCGAGCGTAAGTCCGACGGTACTGGACGCCGAGAACACCTCAAAAATAAAGTCCATAAACTCGTATGTTTGAACGCTGCCGCGCTCCGTGAACGTGAGCGCCATAGCCGCCGTAAAAACAATTATCAGATAAACGCTGACTACGGCGAGCGCCTTTTGCAGCGTGTTGGTCGGGATTTTTTTGTTATGCGAGACGATGTTGCTTCTGCCGACTACGATCGAATAAACCGCGACGATAATGACGTACATCGTAATCGTCTTTACGCCGCCGGCCGTACTGCCGGGCGAGCCGCCGACGAACATCAGTATAACGGTCATAAACTGCGAGCTGTAATGCATCTTCGACTGGTCGAGCGTAAAGAACCCGGCCGTCCTAGGCGTGACGCCCTGAAACAGCGACGCGATAACCTTTCCGTAGAACGGCAGCGCCCCGAGCGTATCGGGATTGCTGTATTCGACGAAGAAGTAGAACAGCGTGCCGAATGTGATAAGCGCGAACGTCACTTCGATAACAATACGGCTCTGCACCGTCAGCTTGTCAAAAACTGCTGCGAACGTTACCTTCTTACCTTTAAGTGACTTCGCGGCGGATATAACATCAATCCAGACGGTGTAACCCAGCCCGCCCAAGATAATCAGCGCCATAATTACGAAGTTGATAATCGGATCCTTAACATAATCCGACAGGCTGACTTCGCCCAAAATATCGAACCCGGCGTTACAAAACGCGGACACGGAATGGAACACGCCGTACCACAGTCCGGTCAGAAAGCCTTTTTTTTCGGTAAACATAAAATTGACAGACATAATAAGCGCCGCGACACCCTCGACGAGGAACGTACCGAACACGGCGTTTTTGACAAGGCGCACCATGCCGCTTAGGTCGTTCTGGTTGAACGACTGCTGAATGACAAGCCGCTCCTTAAGAGTTATTTTTTTCCCCGTAAACAGGAAAATCATCGTAATAAAAGCCATGAAGCCCATACCGCCGATTTGAATCGTCAGCAGTATAACGATCTTGCCGAACGACGACCAATGCTCGGCAGTGTTCACAACCGTCAGCCCCGTAACGCAAACTGCCGACACAGCCGTAAACAGCGCGTCGATATAAGAGACGCCCTCCTCGTTAACGCTGGCAAACGGTAGCAACAACAGCATAGACGATATGTGCGCAACAATAAAGAAACCGAACACGATAATCCGCGGAACGGTGAATCCTCTTTTTATAAACTTCCGAAACCTTGCGAATAAATCCATTAAGCCAAACCTCGCTCACAGTGTTTTAAGCCCCTACATTATATATGCCGTACTGAAAAATTACAATAAAATTTACAAAAAACGTACCGTCCGGCGGCTTGCGGTGCAGTGTGAAAAAATGTATACTTTATGCTTGTCACAAGACATTTTTGGAGGACTGTATGAAAAAAATATCAAAAGCACCACCGAAGCCGAGCAACGCCGCGCTGATAGCACCGTTCGTGCTGGCGGTGCTTGCCGGTATTTTGCTGCGTGTTTTCTACAGCGGTTCGTGCGAATCTATAAAATCGGAGTTCGTCGATCCTGTAGCAAGCGTTTTCCTGAAAACGCTGACGCTAATAATCGCTCCGATAATCGTATGCTCGCAGATAACGACGATCGCGGGCTTTGACGGTATGCACGAGCTTAAGCCGCTGGCGAAGCTGTTCTTTAAAAGAATGTGCTTCGTGCTGTTTGCGGTCGCCGTCGTGTCTATCGTCATCGGTATGCTGCTGTGGGGGCGCATCGATAACAGCTCGGTGAATATGGGCGTCGGTTTTTCGCTTAAGCGGCTGGACGTACCCGACAGCATTCTGTCGCCGCTGCTGAGCTCCGACCTGTTGCAGATAATCGTCCTGTCCACGGTTTTTGGCCTGGGGCTGTTGTCTCTCGGCGAGAAAAAGGAACGGCTCACACTTATATTCTCCGATATCACCGATGTTTTTACATACATATTAAGGATATTCTGCAAGCTTATGCCGTTGTTCATTTTCGTATCGATTCTTAGCATCGTGCTTACGCTTAAGGCCGGTGTGTTCGCTAACCTTATGCTGCTGCTGTTGACGCTGCACCTTACTATAGCCGGAGTGCTGCTGATATATACCGTGTTCGTCGCGAAAAGTACCCTCACGAAGCCGTCGTTTTTGTTTAAAAGTCTGCTGAGTCCGCTGCTGATAGCGTTCGCGACGGCGTCCAGCTTCGCCGCGCGTAACGAGATGTACGACGCCGCCAAAGCGAAGCTTTGCATACAGGATCAAGTCTCGTATTTCACCATAAATATAGGGAGCCTGGTTTTCTGGCCCCCTTTGGTCGTGATTAATAGTATTTTTGTGATTTTTGCCGGGCGAGTTTTCTCGCTGCCTACGCTGATAAGTCTGCCGTTTATTGTGATATTTATTATTTTGGCTACGCCGAATGTGGCAGGCGGCTCGCTGGTAACTGCGGCGACGATGTTTAGCTTGGCGGGGATTGATCCGGTGGCCGCGTTGCCGATTTATGTGTTTGTCATATTGGTGCTTGATAATACCGGCACGGCGGGGAGTGTGTATTGTCTTATGCTTGAAAGTTACTATTGTAATCATAGGTTGTATGGGAGGGGGGACGGGGAGTAGTCATAATTTGAAGTGTAATTAGAATAATTTCCGCAAGAAAAGCAACTAAAAATGAAATTGAATTGTATAGGAGATGATAGGTTTGAAGGATGAATATGTTGCCGCAGACTTTAACAAAAGCATTAAGAATCCCTATTTCGACAAACTGAATAAAAAGACAGAAATAGCAGTTAGGCATGATATATATCAAATATTTTGCGAAATAGGTAAAAAAAACAATGTAGAACCTGAAGTAATTATGAATCGATGTTTAACGGATTATGCAATTAGATTACGTGATGATAATTAACAAAGCATAGCACAGCCGCCAACTAACCTTGGCGGCTGTTTTCGTTT
>CAZJLW010000178.1:0-4210 GCA_964546895.1 uncultured Eubacteriales bacterium
CGGAGAGGTAGCAAACGACCAAGTATATGCAGCTGTAGACGGATATGAAAGAGGCGAATTTAACAAATCTGAGTTAAGGAGAAGATTGAAATATAAAACAGAAAACCACCAAGAAGTATTTTCAACCCAAACTGCAGTAAAGGCATTAAAATATGTGGATTATATAATAGTAGAGGGATTTTTATGACTGGAAAAAGAGGTATGGAAGCAGAAATAGTAATAAGGGCAAGCCAGCAACTAAATTTACCTTACATTGACACTTTAAGACTGTGGTACACAACCACTACTTACAAATGGTTTTTAGACGATAAATTGTACGGCATAGCAAGGGAAGGTTGCAGTGCTTTAACAACCCGATTCGTATCCGAAATAAATGGAGTTCTGATTAAATAAAGGCTGATATCTTGCAAGCTAAAAAATAAGCCATAGTATTCTGCATATCGCAAAATACTATGGCTTATTATTTTGTCTCTTCCATGTCCGAAAAAATCCGTCTAACAAAAATCTTTTTTCTCCGGCATTCCTAAAACTGGGCTGGAAGGATTTGAACCTTCGAGTGCAGGAGTCAAAGTCCTGTGCCTTACCGCTTGGCGACAGCCCAAAGTTAAAATAAAAAAGCGCGAAACGAGATTCGAACTCGCGGCCCTCGCCTTGGCAAGGCGATGCTCTACCACTGAGCCATTCGCGCAAAGAAAGTAAATTAAATTAAGCAAAAACCAATCAAAATTTACATGAAACAGTATAGTATAAAATCATATCAAAGTCAATACATTTTTGAAATATTCTAACTTTTCCGCGTTGCACACTCTCAACCTGTGGAAAACCCCGCCCCATAAACCCCGTTTTGTTCATAACCATGTGGAAAACGTGGATAACTTTACGATGTTATCAACATTTGCACTTTCTAATGATATTTTTATACCTTTTTTCCAAAAACAGTATATAATAAGTCAAACAATGACTAGCTATTTAGCCGCTAGCCACGAAAAGGGGTTTATTTAATGAGCAATGTTTACGCGATGACTGCACTGGCCGCTTTCATCATAATTATTTTGTACCTGACGGATTTCAAAATGAAGCGCCTGTTTACGAATCATTACGCGCTGCTGATTATACTGGGGCTTGCCGTAAAGCTGGCCGCTACGTTTATACAGTTCGGCTTCGACACGGATATCATATGCTTCAAATCTTGGTCGGAGGCGGTTTTTGCGGGCGGCTTCGGTAAGTTTTATACGTCGGCGACGTTTACGGATTACCCGCCGGGTTACATGTACATCTTGTACGTAGTCGGCGCAATCCGCGCCTTCCTCGACCTACCTTATGATAGCACCGCGTTTACCCTCCTCGTAAAGCTACCCGCTATCATTTTTGATATCGCGATCGGCATGTTCATTTACTTCGCCGCCGCTAAAAAAACGAAGGCCAACTACGCCTTTTTCTTAGGGCTGGCGTTCGTTCTGAACCCCGCCGTCATAGTCGATTCGTCCGTATGGGGGCAGGTGGATTCCTCGTACACCCTGTTTGTGCTGGCGTCCGTTTACTTCCTTGCAGAAAGCAAGCAGCTCGCGAGCTTCCTGCTTTTTACCGCCGCGGTTCTCATTAAGCCGCAGGCGCTCATTTTTACGCCGGTGTTTATTTTTTCGGCAGTCGATAAGCTGCTCAAAAACCATTTCAACAAACGCTCCGTTACGATATTTTTGCGGGACGCCGCGCTTTCTGTGTTGCTGCTGTTTCTCGGCGTACTGCCGTTCGCTCCGAAATTCGATTTCACGCCCGTTATCAAGCAGTACGGCGAAACGCTGTCTTCCTACTCCTACGCCACCGTCAACGCCTACAACTTCTACGCCTTCATCGGCGCGAACTGGAAGCCAGCAGAAACGCCGTTTATGTTCCTCACGTTTTCGATGTGGGGTATCATTTTTATCGACGTAATAGTCATACTGGGCTTTTACCTACTCATGCGCAATCGCTCGAAAGCCAATTACTTCTTTATGGCGGCGCTCTTTAATATTCTGACGTTCATGTTCTCAATAAAAATGCACGAACGCTACGTTTACCCGGTCATGGCACTGTTACTCATGGCGTACGTCTACAAGCGCGAAAAGAAATTCCTGCTGCTGTTCGCCGGTTTTTCTATGACGCTGTTTATTAACTGCGTCGATATCTTGAACGTTTTCAGCAGAAGCTCCCACGGCGATTACAGCGTCATTGCGCTTTCGATGCCTTTCGTTTCGCTTGTAAATCTAGTTTTGACGGGGATTGCTATTTACACGGCGTTTTCGTCGTTTAAGAGGCCGTCGCAAACCCCTGCCAATATATTGGACAACCCTGTTCCGGCCGACCATGTTCCGGCTGATGTTACACCGGCCGCATTTGCCCCGACTAACCCCGACGAGGTTCCTGAGTATGTGAACACCTCGCATAACTTTCTAGGCATTCCGGACGCGCCCGATCCGTCCGACAAGGTATACGAGCTTGAGGACAACGCGCCACTTCCGAAAATGGAACGCCTCGACTATATATTATTGGCGGTCGTGACGGTTATTTATGCGATAGTCGCGTTTACGAACCTGGGCGACACAAAATTCCCGCAGACGCTCTGGAAGCCGGTGAACGGCCAAGAAGCCGTCGTCGATTTCGGCGAGCCGAAAATGATTGCACATTTCGTATTCCTTAACGGGCCGAAAAACGACGAACGGCTTGAGCTGTATACGTCGAACGATAACATTGATTTCAAATTCGACCAAGAAGTAAAATGCGATGCCGTATTCACGTGGGGCAGCGTGATGTTTAACAAGACGACGCGCTACGTAAAAATCGTGTCGCGCTCCGGCAGTCTTATGCTTCTCGAAGCAGGCTTCAAGGGAATCGAACGTGAAGTAATCCCGATTAGGGCGATGAGCGGCACGGCGCTCGAGCTGTTCGACGAGCAAGCGCTCATACCGACCGACCAAAAAGATTCGTACATGAATAATATGTACTTCGACGAGATTTACCACGGTCGTACGGCGTTCGAGTTCCTGAACGCTATGTCCGTCTACGAGTGGACGCATCCCCCGATGGGCAAAAATATTATCGCGATGGGTATTAAGCTGTTCGGTATGACGCCGTTTGGCTGGCGGTTTGCTGGGACGCTTTTCGGCGTGTTTATGGTACCTGTTTTCTATATATTCGCCAAGAAAATGTTCGGCAAGGCGTACTGGGCGCTGTTCGCGACATTGCTGTTTACGTTCGACTTCATGCATTTCGTCCAGACACGCCTGACGACCATCGATACGTACGTTACGATTTTTATTATGTGCATGTTCTTTTTCATGTACGTTTACAGCAACATGAGCTTCTACAAAACGCGCTTGATTAATACGCTTGTGCCGCTGTTTTTGTCGGGGCTGTTTATGGGACTGGCTGTCGCCTGCAAATGGCAGGGCGTTTACGCCGCTTCCGGGCTGGCTGTTGTATTTTTTATGACGCTGTACCGTCGCTTCGTCGAGTACAGGCGCTGTGAGGGTACGTCGGCGTTCCCGAAATACACCGCTATTACGCTGGCGTCGTGCGTGTTGTTTTTTATTGTTATTCCAGTTTTGATTTATGTAAGCTCGTACGTACTGTATCTGCGCGCGCCGTTTTCGGACGGTCTGAAAACGATCCTCGAAAATCAGACATCCATGTTCGCCTACCACTCGAACCTGAAAGCCACGCACCCGTTTTCGTCGTCGTGGTGGCAGTGGCCGCTTGATATCCGCCCTGTTTATCTCTACGCCAAAACGATTACGACTACGGTACGCCGCGGCTTCGCGACGTTCGGCAATCCGTTCGTCTGGTGGTGCGGTTTGGTAGCGTTTTTTTACAGTATTTACGCCGTCGGCAACGACAAGGCCAACGACGCGGCAGTTTCCAGACGCAAGGACCATGTGTTCCTCTTTATCGCCTATGCCGCCCAAATGCTTCCGTGGATTCCGATTACACGTACGACGTATATCTATCACTACTTCCCGGCGGTGCCGTTTCTGGTGCTTATGATTACATGCTTTTTTAAGGACTATGTTTATAATTTAGGAAAAAAAGGCAAAATAATTACTATAGGATATGCCGTGGCGGTTATCGTTTTGTTTGCGATGTTTTATCCTGTGCTTACGGGGATACCGATAAATGTTTGGTATGTTGAGCATATTTTGAAGTGGCTGCCGTCTTGGCAGTTGATATAAGGAAA
>CAZJLW010000178.1:4310-5589 GCA_964546895.1 uncultured Eubacteriales bacterium
AACAAGGAGGAACTTAATGAACCCGAAATATTCCGTCGTTGTACCGGTTTACAACGAGCAGGAGGTTATAGCCGAAAGCCACAAGCGTCTCAAAGCCACGATGGATTCGCAGCCCGAAAGCTACGAACTGGTTTTTATAAATGACGGCAGCCGCGACAGGTCGGCACAGATGCTGGCGGAGCTGTGCCGCGTCGACAAAAACACTCGCCTAATAAATTTTTCGCGCAACTTCGGCCATCAGGCTGCTATTACAGCCGGAATGGATTATGCGCGCGGCGACGCGATTATTATTATCGATGCCGATTTGCAGGACCCACCCGCCGTTATGCTCGATATGATTGCGAAATGGAAGGAAGGCTACGACGTAGTTTATGGCAAGCGCCTGAAACGCGTCGGCGAGACGCCGTTTAAGAAGCTCACGGCTAAGCTGTATTACCGGCTGCTAAAAAGCATGACGAACGTCGATATGCCCGTCGACACGGGAGATTTCCGGCTCATAGACCGCAAGGTGTGCGAGGCGATGAAGCGCCTGAATGAAAAAAGCCGCTACATGCGCGGCCTCGTGAGTTGGGTCGGGTTTCGGCAGACGGCGGTGGAGTATGAGCGCGAGGAGCGCTTCGCCGGTGAAACGAAATACCCGTTCAAAAAAATGGTGAAGCTAGCCGTGGACGGCATTACGTCGTTTTCGTACAAGCCGCTAAAGCTGGCGACATCCGTCGGGTTTTTCATTTCAGTGTGCAGCTTTTTGTACTTGCTGTATATTATTTATCAAAAATTCTTTACGGATCAGACGATTATGGGCTGGGCTTCGACCGTCGCTGTTATTTTATTTTCGCAGGGCATCGTGCTTATGATGCTCGGGCTGATGGGCGAATATATCGGCCGCATTTACGAGGAAATCAAAAACCGCCCTATTTATATAGTAAGAGAGATAATCGGTGAGCAAAATGACGACTAGAGAAAAGCTTGAAGCGCTCTTGCGCAAAACCCTTAACCGCGAAACGATCGCCTACCTGATAAGTGGTGTACTAGTTACGATTTTCAGTTTTATTATTTACTTCTCGCTAATAAAATTAAACTACGGGGTCGTTGAGGCCAACACTGGTTCCTTTGTGCTGGCCGTTATTTTCGCGTTTATCATCAATAAGGTCTACGTGTTCCAGTCGCATAGCTTCAAAATGCCGTTCGTTGCCGTGGAGTTCTTTAAATTCGTGGCGGCGCGGCTTTTTACATACGCGCTCGAAACGGCGCTGCTTGTCGTCATGGTCGACTGGATGCT
>CAZJLW010000179.1:0-5560 GCA_964546895.1 uncultured Eubacteriales bacterium
CATTCTTACAACAGGTGGTGAGTGTATTGAATAACTCTTTATACATTAACATGGCAGTAACTAATCTTAAAAAAAATAGCAAAACATACGTACCATATATTCTTACATGTATTGGCACTATTATTATGTTTTATAATGCCTGCGCGCTTACAAACCATACAGTAATGCACGGAAGTGTGCAACAAATGATGATTATGGGTACAATTGTGACAGGTATATTTTCCGCAGCATTTCTATTTTATACGAACAGTTTTCTTGTAAAACGCCGCAAAAAAGAATTTGGACTGCTTAATATTCTTGGGTTAGAGAAAAAGCATATTGCTAAAGTTATGATGTGGGAAAATGTGTTTGTGGCAATGTTTTGCATGTTGCTCGGACTGTCACTAGGTATTCTTTTCAGTAAGCTTATAACACTAATTCTATATAAACTTTTGCGTTTTAATCCGAATTTTGCATTTGAAATAAGCCTCAATGCGGCTTTTATAACATTTGTCTTATTCGTATTTATATTTATATTTATTTTTCTTAATAATATAAGACTTGTGCACGTTTCTCAGCCTATTGAACTCCTAAAGGGTGGAAACATGGGTGAAAGAGAACCTAAAACCAAATGGGTTATTACAATTATAGGTCTTATAACACTTAGTGCTGGGTATGGAATTGCATTAATAATTCAACAACCTTTGACGGCGATTTATATGTTTATGGTAGCTACAGTTCTGGTTATAATAGGTACTTATTGCTTATTTACTGCTGGTAGCATTGCACTCCTAAAAATACTTAAAAACAATAAAAAGTATTACTACAAAACAAGGCACTTCACGACAATATCGGGTATGTTGTACCGAATGAAGCAAAATGCCATAGGGCTTGCCAATATCTGTATTATGTCTACAGCTGTAATTGTAATGATTTCTACAACTATTTCAATGTATGTAGGAATGGAAGATGTACTTAAATATCGTTTTCCAAAGGATTTTATTTTAAGTGTACAGTATACGGCAGAAAATGAAATAAATGACAAGGAGATTTCAAACAATGTAAGCGCTTTAATAAGAGAAAATAACCTTAGCATTACAAACTATGATGAGCATAGTTACTTGATGGTTTCATGCTTGATAGTGGGCGATAGCTATGTTGCAAACTTAAAAAATACCCTTGAAAATCGCTTGGTTGTCATGACTATAGAAGAATATAAAAAGCTTACCGGAATCGAACTGTCTTTAGCTGAAAACGAGGTAGCTGTCTATCCTAAAAAAAGCAGCAGCACGATTAAGGTATTTGAACATTCTTTTATTGTAGCAGAGCAATTAGAAGACATACCTTTTATGTACAACTCATTGTCTCAAATTGTGAATACGGAATATTTAGTCGTGTCCACAAAAGAGAGGCTGTACGATATTAGCGAGGCAGACTACTTAACCTATGACCTTTCTTTTGATTTAGATATGGCTGAAGAAGAAAAAGCGTCGGGTGTAACTAAACTTATAGATAAAATAAGAACAGTTATGCCAGATACTGCTTTTATTATTAAATCAAGGCAGCTACATCGAGAAGAATTCTATTATCTGTATGGGGGATTGTTTTTCCTTGGGATATTCCTTGGGATACTTTTTTTAATGGCAACGACGTTAATTATTTACTATAAACAAGTTGTGGAAGGATTTGAAGATAAAGAACGGTTTTATATTATGCAAAAAGTTGGCATGAGTCAAAATGAGATTAAGCGCTCTATTAATTCTCAGGTACTGACAGTTTTTTCTTTGCCTGTTATAGCAACCGCTGTCCATATTATAGTGGCATTTCCAATCCTCACGAAATTGCTAAAGGTTTTAAATCTAACAAACGAACCGTTGTTTGCTATTTGTACAGCAATTACAGTCATTGTCTTTATTGTAATTTATGTTATTGTTTATATGCTTACATCTAAGGCTTATTATAGAATTGTTCGTAGATAGAATAATGCAATAACAAAAAACGAGAGTTGCTCGCTTTATGCGATCAACTCTCGTTTTTTGTTGTATCTCTTCAAATTCTATTCTCAGCTCTTATTCCATCTGTCATAAGCAGCCTGGTAAGCCTTGATAACTGCGTCGAGCTTCATTTTCTTAATTGTATTTACATAGGTCGTCCACTCAGTGTCGATATTAGCAACACCGGCGATGAACTTAGCTCTCATTTCTGTTACATAGTTGTTGATTTCTACGCTGTTGTTGTTGATAGCGTCAAGCTCTTCGGCTTTGAACTTCATTTCGTTGACCGGGAAGTATGGCTTCTGGTAAGGAATGTTGTTCTTTACGTAACCTTTCTGACGAGCGAGGGAGTTATCCGTGCCGCCCATAGCCATGTTGTCATACCAGCCGAAGATATGAGTCGGCTTAACATACTCGTTTAAGTAGTTGCCGTGAGCCATTGTGCCATATTCCTTCGGAACATATTGGAAAAGCTCGGTGCCCTTTATATCATAGTCCTTGCCCTTAACACCGTAGATGAACGACTCTCTCATAATGCCCGTGTCCGGAGCGATTTCAGTCTTGGAGTACCACAGGTCTACATAACGAGCGATTTCTTTTTGGTACTTTGTAGTTTTGGGCATAACGCCGCCGGCTACTCTGTAGTAGTTATATTCTTTAGTTTTCATTGTATTGTCGTACTGCGACGTAAGCGGCGGAACCTGGTCGATGTCCATCTTCTTGCTCGGGAAGTCAGCCGGAACAATTGATGTAAACTCAGTACCGCACATGGAGGTGCCGGCACGTTCTCTTGCTAACGTCGTGGAGCGATCCAGCGTTAAATATTCATTCTCAAGAACCTTATCTTTGAAAAGCTTGTTCATGTACGTCAGATAATATTTGTATTGGTCGGATATTCTGTTGAAAACGACTTTGCCTGTTCCGTCGTCATCGTAACCCGGGTCAACTGCTTTACCGAAAGATGCGAAGAAGAACGGCTCCATGCGGCTGTTGAACGCGCCGCTGTCGTATGGCAGAAGCGGTGAGAAGCCCTTTGTAAGGCCTTTGTCATAGGCAGCCTTTAACGTTGTATAGAACTCATCAACCGACTTAGGCATTTTAACTCCTAATGTATCAAGATAATCGGTTCTTATCATCATACGTGTAGTAACGCTTGTCGGAGCCTTGTTAGCCATCGCCAAGGCGTAAATCTCGCCGTTAACTTCCGTAGACATCTTCTTTGTCATCGGCTCTTCCTTGTACATCTGCTGAAGGTTCGGCATTAAGTCGGCGTAAATCGCCCAGTTAACGAACTTGCCGCCGGCTACGCCGTAGTTGGCCAAACGCCTTGACAGGTTAGCCTCGCCACCCATAGCGTAAAAGAAATCAGGATACTTACCCGCTGCGAGGAACACGTCAAACTGCTGCTCCTCCAAGTAGACAAAGTTGGCTTTGATGCCGGTGAGTTTTTCAAGTGTTGCCATCATTGTAAATTTTTCGGGCTGCGTCGAGTTACTTGTTGTGTTTGCAATAAACTGAAGTGTAATGGGCTTCTTTGAAATAGGGAAGCCTTTTTCGTTAAAATCCGGGTTCGACGCTTGCATGGCGGAGACCGACGATGTGTTAACAACGCATACACCTGCGAGCATAGCGGCGGACATTAATACCGCGCCTGCTTTTTTAATAAATCTCTTCATAGCTAGTCCTCCTTAAATTTTTATAATATTTTGTTTATTATCCTTTAACCGAACCGATTAAAACTCCTTTTTCAAAATATCTCTGTAAAAACGGATAGATTATCAACACCGGCAGCGACGAAACGATAATAACGGAGTATTTGATAAGATGCTTCAAATATTCCGCGCTGGCCTGTTCATCGTCGGACACGGCGTTCATGGCGGAGTTCATCTGTTCGGTGATAAGAATCCTTCTTAGAAACAACTGCAACGGCTTTTTGGCGTCATCAATAATATAAATAAGAGCCGTCATGTACGAATTCCAGTGGGCAACGGCGTAGTACAGTACCATAACGCCCATAAGCGCCTTTGACAGCGGCAAAATAATCTGCACAAAGGTACGCGAAACGGTGCAGCCGTCAATGTAAGCCGCTTCTTCCAGTTCTTTAGGCATAGCCAAAAAGAAAGTGCGGCAAATAATAAGGTTGTAAACGCTGAGTGCGCCAGAAATAATAAGAATCGTACGAGTATTGTATAAGCCCAGCGACTGCATAAGAATAAAGCTGGGTATCATACCGCCGCTGAAATACATAGTGAAAATCATAATGCCCATAATGATACCGCCGCCGGGCAGCTCCTTTTTAGAAAGGGCGTAACCGCACGGGAGTGTCATTAAGAGGTTAAGCAACGTTCCGAGTATCGTGTATAAAAACGTATTCCTGTAGCCAATCAGAATATTTTTTTCTCTGAACACGCGGAAGTAACCGTCAAGTGTAAATCCTACAGGAAACAAAATAACCTTACCGGTACCGACTGCTTCGGGATTACTAACCGATGCCGATACGACATATACAAGCGGGTACAGTACAATAAGGAACATCAATGTAACAAGCGTCAGGTTAATGAAATTAAAAACCCGATCGCTGGGACTATCTTTTATTTGCGAATTATGCACAGCCGACATCCTCCCTTAGAACAGACTTGTTTCTGTTGCCTTCTCAGCGATTTTGTTCGCCATCAGCAGCATGATAATGTTAATGATGTTGTTGAAAAGTCCTATTGCGGACGAGAAGCTGTACTGCGCATTAAGCAGACCTCTTTGGTATACGTAAGTAGAAATAATTTCCGAAACAGAAATGTTCAAATCGTTACGCATTAAGAATACCTTTTCAAAGCCAACTGATGTAAGCTGCCCTACACGCATAATAAGCATAATAATAATAGTGGGCAGAATAATCGGAATGTTTATGTTAATAATGCGCGCAATGCGGCTTGCGCCGTCTACCGTAGCGGCTTCGTGCAACTCAGGGTCGACGTTAGAAAGTGCAGCTAAGTAAATAATTGCACTCCAACCCATGTTCTGCCAAATGCCCGACCATACGTAAATATGCCGGAAGGCGCTGGGCATCGTCATAAAATATTTAGGCTCTACACCGAACCATCCGATTATACGGTTAACAACGCCGATGGAAGGAGAAAGCATGGTAGTGATGATACCGACCATAACAACCATAGATATAAAGTGCGGTGCGTACATAACCGTCTGGACTACAGACTTGTATCTGGCATTTCGCAGCTCGTTGAGCATAAGCGCAAGCAAAATCGGGAACGGGAAGCCAACGATGAGCGAGTACAGAGACAGTATCAATGTATTGTACATAAGCCGCCAAAACATCGTGCCGTTAAAAAAGTTAATAAAATGCTTGAAACCAACCCACGGACTGTTCATCATACCGATGGCGGGATTATAATCCTTAAAAGCGATTTGGATACCGTACATCGGACCGTACTGGAATACTAGGATGTAGAGAAGCGGCAAGGCAACAAAAAAATACAGCGGATAATAACGCCGTAACCGCCTGCCTAAATCTCTGCGATCCACTTTGAAACTAAAAGAAAATTTGGACTTCTTTGCTTCCAATTAATTACCTC
>CAZJLW010000180.1:0-5246 GCA_964546895.1 uncultured Eubacteriales bacterium
GGTACGGGCGGCGGTGTAGGCGCTGGCGTATCGAGAGTTACGTTAAGCGTCTTATTCGAGCCGACATGTACGGTTGTGCGCTGCCCGCTAAAGTTCGCAAGCGTCGCGTAAACTGTGTAGTCACCTACGGGTACGTTGTTTATTGTGTAGTTTCCGTTGCCGGATGTGGTGGCGGTGTACATTACTGCCGGGTTAATCATGGACTGCATTATTACCGTTGCGCCGTTTACTGCTCCGCTTGCTCCACCCGGCAAGGTGTTAGTTACTGCGCCTGTTATGATAAAGGCTGTAGGCTGCGGTGTCATGTTTATTGCGAGGTTGATAGCTGTGTTGTTGCTTACGGTGATGTTGTACTCCTGGCTTGAGAAGTCGCCCACATGCCCGCATATCGAGTAGTTACCAGCCGGTACGTTTGCTATAGTGTAAGCGCCGTTGGCGTTAGACGTACCTGAGTAGAATACAGCGGAGTTGGAGAGCAGTATGGCAGTTATCTTTGCGTTCGCAACCGGTCTGCCGGTCATGTCGTTTGCGACGCCCGTTACGGAGTAGCTCGGGACCGGATCACCTATCGTAACGTTCTGGGTGACGTTGCCGTTAACATTTACAGCGATGTTCTGGCTGACGAAGTTGCCCAGGCTTGCCTTAAGCGTATAGTTGCCCGGGGCTACGCCGCCTATCGAATAGTTGCCGTTGCCGGTTGACGTACCGGTAAAGACGATTGTGTTGTTGTTCATGTTCGTCAGTGTAACCGTTGCGCCGTTAATAACACCGGTCGCGTTTGAGACAATGCCATATACTGTAAAGGCGTTCTGTTCGCCTATAGTAATGTTCTGCTGGAGATTGTCGTTTACGTTAATGTTATAGAGCTGGCTCGTAAAATTACCGAGAGTCGCGCTAATAATATAGCCGCCAACAGGAACGCTTGAGATCGTGAAGTTACCGCTGCCGCCGGTCGTGGCAGTAAGTACCACGGCAGGGTTCGCCGCGGATTGCAGCTTAACCGTAGCGCCGTTAATCGTGCCTCCG
Organism: uncultured Eubacteriales bacterium; assembly: GCA_964546895.1. Lineage (GTDB taxonomy): Bacteria > Bacillota > Clostridia > Lachnospirales > CAZJLW01 > CAZJLW01. The sequence goes on from CAZJLW010000180.1 coordinate 1,027, forward strand.
GAGTTCGAGACTATACCGTAAACGGTGTAGTTGCCGGTAGCGGGGCCGATTGCGACGTTCTGAGTCATGTTAGAGGTGATATTGATTGAATAAACCTGGCTCACGAAGTTCGACAACGAGCCGCTCAGTGCGTAAACGCCGGGCTGAATGCCCGCGATTGTGTAGCTGCCGTTGGCTGTTGAAGTCGTAGAGTATGACAGAGCCGCGTTGTTGACGGATTGCAGCTTAATCGCGACGCCGTTTACGACACCGGCCGTGTTAGTTACCGCACCCGTGAGCGAGAAGCTGTTCGCGGGGTTCATTTTTATGTTTAGGTCTTTTTTGTCGGCGTTAATACTAAAACGCTCGGTCGTCGTGATGCTGTAGCCCGCAAGTGTTGCTTCGACTGCGTAGTTCGCACCGGCGGGAACGCCCGCGAATGCGAAGCTGCCGTCAGTTCCGGCTGTTATGACTGTGCCGACGGGTTTGTTGGCGCTGTCGACGAGCAGGAGGTTAGCACGTACGCCGTTGTTAGTATCGGAAGCGGTTATCCGACCGGAGACTGTGTAGTTTTGTTTGGCTGACTGGTTCTGAACCTCGCCGCCGGGGCGAGAGTCCACTATAGTCGCCACGACGGATGTACCGGCGATCGAGACGCCCTTCGCACTGCCGCCGTCTACGTACAGAGTCCCTTTTACGGTTACGTTTTCGAGTACGCATGTGCCTTCGCCTACGCCCGGATCGATAAACACGTCGCCGTTAACGGTGACGCCCGACAGCTTTACGCCGGGTGCGCCGATTCTTACGTCGCCGTCTGATATCGTCGTGATCGTACCGGCTTTGTTGATGAAGTTCGGCACGCAGTTGTCGAGGAGCTTGACCGCTTCGCCGCGCGTCATCGGCGCGTCGTATTTGAAACCGCCTGCGAACAGACCCTTCAAATAGCCTTCGTTTGCCATACCGTTAACTACTTCGAGCGCCCACTCGGGTATAGTTTCGTTAGGGTAGGCGTTGGTTTTGCTGGGTTTTACTTTGATAACGCGAGCCAAAATACTGACTGTTTCGGTGCGCGTGAGCACTCTGTCAGGCCAGATTTCCGTGCCGTAGCCCTGCAAAATACCCGCGGCGTTAGCCTTAAGTACGTCGGTGTAGTACCACTTGTCGGGTTTTAAATCCGAAAACGTATTGGTAGAGAGTTTCGAATAGCCCAGCACTTGACCAACTATTCTCGCAATCTGGGCTCGTGTGAGCGTTGCGTTTTCCTCAAAAGTAGTCGGTGACATTCCGGCGAAAATACCGTTGCTTGTCCATCTTAAAATCTCGTTACGATACGGACTGTTACCTATGTCCGTAAACGCGGACGCAAATACCGGCTGCGATATAAAAATCGCAAATAAAACGGTAAGTATTGCGGCCGCTTTTCTGATTTTTTGCATAGAAATCTTCCCTTCTTTTTTTCAAACAATTGTATTATTTGTCGAATTGTTTGTCAATAGACGAATCAAGTAAAGCCTTCATATTGTAGACCGTTTCGGTGTTAATATAGTGTTCGATTTTCTCGGTTTGTTCGATTTCGTTATCGGTTCTGTTTATGAAACAGAGCAGACGGTTTATCGTGTCGTGCCGGAATATTAAATACCGACCAAGCTCAGCGCCTTTTTCGGTGAGCGTGATGTGCCCGTAGCGCTCGAACGAGACTAGACCTTCGTTTTTTAGGTTGTTCACCATTTTCGAGGCTGACGACGGTTTTACGTTTAAGCATTCGGACAACTTGCTTACTCGTACTTCGGCGTTTTCTATATGCAGGCGGTAAATCATTTCGAGGTAGTCCTCCATAGAATATGTCACATTTGCGTTTTCTATGAGGGCATATCCCTTTAGCGTGTAAAAATCTGTTTTGTCATGCATAATACGCCCTCCGTTTTGTAACCAAACTGTTCCGTTGCCCATATGTTAGTTTAAGGAAAGACCTATATATTCGGCGCTAAACATTTAAATATTTCGTTCAGATTAGCGCCGAATATTTTCCTCAGTTCATAGGAGAGCATAAATGTTTTGATTTATAAAACATTTATGCCGCCTATATAATAAACCTTATTCGGAGGAGTGTAATATTATGTCCGGGATAAATAGTTTGTCGGATTTGAAACAAGGCTGTAGCGCCATTGTTAAGGAATTGACCGCCGGTAGCGGCATACGCAGAAGATTGCAGGACCTCGGCCTGATCGAAGGCACTTGTGTTGAATGTGTGCAAAAAAGTCCGCTCGGTGATCCGGCCGCATATCTCATACGCGGCGCTGTTATCGCGCTGCGAGCGGAGGACTCGTCGTGCGTATTGGTTCGATAAAACGGAGGTAGGTGCTTATGGGTAAAATAATCGCTCTTGCGGGCAATCCAAATGTTGGGAAAAGTACGGTGTTTAACGCGCTGACCGGTCTGAGGCAGCATACGGGCAACTGGGCGGGCAAAACCGTCGCGAACGCACGCGGCACATGCCTGTATAATGACGAGAGCTACACGCTAGTGGATTTGCCGGGCTGTTATTCGCTGATGGCGCATTCGCCGGAGGAGGAAGTGGCGCGGGATTTCCTGTGTATTGAGAAGCCGGACGCAGTTATAGTAGTGTGCGACGCGACATGTCTGGAACGCAACCTAAATCTCGTACTGCAAACGATAGAGATAACGCCGCACGTTGCGGTCTGCGTTAACTTGATGGACGAAGCGAGGAAAAAGAAAATCAACGTGGATTTGGACGCGCTGTCGGAAGCGCTCGGTGTGCCGGTGGTTGGTGCGGCTGCGCGAAGCGGCGAAGGGTTGAATAAGCTCATGGAGGCCGTTAACAAGGCAATGGAGGTTAAAAAACCGCGCAAGGCGATTATTGATTACCCGATATGTACAGATGATGCGGAGGACAGACTGCGGCACGAGGACGAGATAGTAACGGCTATCGTGAGAAAAGCGGAGGAAATCAGCAAGCTTGTAGTGACATACAGCGACATACGCTACGACGCGGGCGACAGAAAGGTTGATAATATTATCGCGAGCAAGCTCATTGGCTTTCCGCTGATGCTGCTTATGCTGCTTGTGATTTTTTGGATAACGATATCCGGCGCGAACTATCCGTCGCAGCTGATAAGCACCGGGCTGTTTTGGGTTGAGGCGCGACTGCTGGACTTTTTTAAAGCGGTGGGCGCGCCGGTTTTTGTATATGAAATGCTTGTGCTTGGGGTTTACCGGGTTTTGGCGTGGGTGATTTCGGTAATGCTACCGCCGATGGCGATATTTTTTCCGCTGTTTACGCTGCTGGAAGACGTGGGATACCTGCCGCGGGTCGCGTTTAATTTGGATAGGATTTATAAGAAGTGTAACTCCTGTGGAAAACAGGCTTTGACGATGTGTATGGGCTTCGGATGTAACGCCGTCGGAGTTACGGGCTGCCGTATTATAGATTCGCCGCGCGAGCGGCTTATTGCTATTATTACCAACAACTTCGTGCCGTGTAACGGGCGGTTCCCGACGCTGATTGCTCTTATATCAATGTTCTTCGTGGGGACGGCGGCGGGGTTCGGGCGCACGGTGTTTTCGGCGGCGTTGCTTACGCTTGTTATTTTGTTTGGGATTGTTATGACGTTCGTCGTGTCGCGCGCGCTGTCCGCTACGATTTTGAAGGGCGTGCCGTCGTCGTTTACGCTCGAGCTTCCACCATATCGTAGGCCGCAGTTTGGTAAGGTTATCGTGCGTTCGATTTTCGACAGGACGCTGTTTGTTTTGGGGCGCGCCGTGACGGTGGCCGCGCCCGCCGGGCTTGTCATATGGCTCATGGCGAACGTGATGGTAGGGGAGCTGTCGCTGCTTGCGCATTTTTCGGGGTTTTTGGACCCTTTTGCTAGGCTTATCGGTATGGACGGCGTTATTTTGATGGCTTTTATTCTTGGCTTCCCCGCTAACGAAATTGTTATCCCTATTATTATTATGGCGTATATGGCGAAGGGGAATCTTGTGGCTATTGAGAACCTTTCGGTTTTGAAGCAGCTGCTGGTTGATAACGGCTGGACTTGGGTTACGGCGGCGAGTGTTATGCTGTTTTCGCTGATGCACTGGCCGTGTTCGACTACGTGCTTGACTATTAAAAAAGAGACGAAGAGTTTGAAGTGGACAGCTGTTTCGGTGGCTGTGCCGACTGCGATCGGGATTATATTTTGCTTTTTGTTTTCTACGTTGGCAAAGCTGCTATAAAAATA
>CAZJLW010000181.1:0-5215 GCA_964546895.1 uncultured Eubacteriales bacterium
TCCTCCACCGAAAACACCTTAACCGCCTCACCATCAACAACCGTATAAGCCGCCGGCACAGGACTAAGCCCGCGCACAAGATTACGTATCTCCCGCGTCGTCCTGCTCCAGTCAATCAATCCCGTTTCTTTCGTAATCATTTGTGCATAAGTCGCAAGCGCATCGTCCTGCCGCTCGCGCTTAGCCGTTCCGTTCTCAATCTGCTCAAGCGCCGCAGCCAGCGCTTCCGCGCCCAGTAACGACATCTTATCATGCACTGTCTGAAAATTATCCTCCGGCAAAATCGGTAGCTCACGCATTAAAATCACATCGCCGGTGTCAATCCCCTCGGCCATGTACATAATCGATACGCCCGTAACGTCCTCGCCGTCTATAATCGCACGCTGTATCGGCGCCGCTCCGCGGTACTTCGGCAGCAACGAGCCGTGTACGTTTATACACCCGAGCCGCGGCAGATTAAGCACCGTCTCAGGCAGCTTACGCCCATACGCCACGACAATAAACACATCCGCACCCATGCTCGCCAAGTCCCCCGCGAACGCCTTGCTACGTATTTTCTCAGGCTGCAAAACGCGAATTCCAAGCTCCTGCGCGCAAACTTTCACAGGCGGCGGCTGTAGCTTGTTACCGCGCCCCTTCGGTCTGTCGGGTTGCGTCACAACGGTAGCCACATCATGTCGCTCCGCCAGCATTTTCAAAGTCGGCACGGCAAAATCCGGCGTCCCCATAAACACTATTTTCATTCGTCGTCGCCGTCCTCGTCTTCCTCGTCGTCTTCGTTATCTTTTTCAGAATACTCATACATTTCTACCGCTTTATCGGTGTACAACACGCCCTCGAGATGATCGATCTCATGTGCCAGCACAACGGCAAAAAAACCGTGCGCTTCAACCTCATGCTCTTTCCCGTCCAAATCCATGTACGCCACTCGCAGAAACTCGGGACGTTTTACCAAGCCATTCTTAAGCGGCACGGACAGACACGCCTCCATGTTTTCCTGTTCGCCGTCGCTTTCGATTATTCTGGGGTTAATCATTTCGAACCTGCGCTCGTTGTCCTCCTCGGTTACGTTTACGACGACGACGCGGCGAAGCACTCCGACCTGCGGCGCGGCCAGCCCCAGCCCTTCCTTCGAATCCATCGTCTCGTACATATCGCTGACCAGCGTCCTAATATTATCCGTTATCTCCTTGACGTCTCGCGATTTCTTACGCAGAAGCTCGTCTCCAGTTAATCTTACCGTTCTTAGTGCCATCATTAAACCCCTTTTTCGTGCGGCGCGTTATAGTATAACCGCCGGATCCATCGTTAAATTCACGCCGATATCCGTTAGTGCTTCTTCCTTTTCAAGCTTATCCATGCAGTACAGGCAGAAATTTTTAAGCCGTTCCTCCTCAGCGCATTTTATGAGCAGCTTCCAGCGAAATTGCTTTTTTATTTTAAAAATAATCGCGGGTGTCGGCCCGAGCATTTCAAACAGGTTGTTGCGGTTGTAATGCTGCATGATTTTGAGCAGCTTAAACAGCAATACGATAATCCGCTTTTCGTCCGGCGACGTGAATAGAACCGAAAACACATGCGTAAACGGCGGGTACTGCATTTGCCGACGGACGGTTATTTCGTGGTTGTAGAACTGCTCGTAGTTATGCTCCCTGGCGAAGCGTATCGCGTAATGCTCGGGGTTGTACGTCTGAATGTACACCTCGCCCTGCGTCCCGGCGCGCCCCGCCCGCCCCGAAACCTGCGACAGCAGCTGATACGTCGTCTCGCCGCTGCGAAAGTCCCCATTGTTAAGCGAAATATCCGCGGCGATAATACCGACCAGCGACACGTCGGGGAAATCCAGCCCCTTCGCAATCATCTGCGTACCGACGAGTACCTGCGCGCGTTTGTCGCGGAATGCGCCGAGCAGTCGCTCGTGGTTGTGCTTACCGGACGTCGTATCGAAGTCCATTCGTATCGTCGCGACACCCGGAAGCAGCCGCGCCGCTTCCTCCTCTATCTTCTGCGTTCCCAGCCCAAAATATTTAATAAACTTCGAGCCACATACCGGGCAGTTTTCGGGCGTTTCCGTTTTTTTGCCGCAGTAGTGGCACATCAGCTTATTTTCGTATATGTGGTACACATAGTTTACACTGCAACTGTCGCATTTCAGTACGTTGCCGCAGCGCCTGCACGACACGAACGTCGAATGCCCGCGCCGGTTCATAAACAGTATCATTTGCTTGCCGTTCGCAATAGTCCTGCGCATCGCGTCCTGTAGCGGCTCGCTGAATATCGAGCGGTTGCCGCAAGCAAGCTCGTTGCGCATATCGACCACAGACACGGACGGCATCATTTTATTTATACGCTCAGGCAGTTCAATAAGCTCAAGCGAACCGTTCTGCGCATCGTAATACGTCTCAATCGACGGCGTCGCCGAGCCAAGAATAACCTGCGCGCCCGTCAGTCGCCCACGCTCCAGCGCGACGTCCCTCGTCGAATATTTCGGCGACAGGTCGGATTTATATGTATTCTCGTGTTCCTCGTCGATTATTATTACGCCCAGCCGTTTAAACGGCGCGAACACCGCCGAGCGCGGCCCGATTATTATCGACACGTCGCCGTGCAGTACCTTGCGCCACTGGTCGTAGCGTTCGCCGTCCGACAGGCGGCTGTGCGTCACTGTTATTTTGTTGCCGAAACGCGCCGCGAATATGCCGACGACTTGCGGCGTAAGCGATATCTCCGGCACGAGCATTACGGCGTCTTTTCCGGCCGCAAGCACCGCCTCGATAACACGCATGTACACCTCGGTTTTGCCGCTGCCCGTCACGCCGTGCAACAGCACCGGCTTGTTGTCGCCGGTCGCGATTTTGTCGGTAATGCGATTGACTGCACGTGACTGCGCGGCGTTAAGCTCCGGCGGGGTAACTCGCGTCGCGCCCACGCTTACCGTGTCGCGCCGCACTTCCACGTCCTCCGTAAAAATCAACGCCTTTTTGACAAGCGTTTTTATCGGCGCATCCGAAATATTTAGCTGCGCTTTTATCTCACTAATCGGTGTCGACCCGTTTTCCGCAAGGAAATCCACAACGGCGCGCTGAGTCTGCGTCAGTCCGCCCGGCAGCGCAGCAAGCGGTAGCACCACGCCCGGCGCAAGCGCCGCATGTCGCACCCGTCGACTCAAATCCTTTTTCCCTGCAACGCCCGCCGGTACGACGCATTTCAAGCACTGCGCCAGCGACGTAAAATACTTCTTATGCATAAACGCCGCCAGTTCCAGCATCTCACCCGTTATAAACGGGTAATCATCCGGCAGCGACGTTATTTGCCTAAGCTTCTCGGGCGGAAAATCGGGCGCGTCGTTCGTCACCCTCGCCACGTAGCCTTCGCACGCCTTTACATTTTTAAAAGGCACGAGAACTCTCATGCCGGGCTGGATTTTCTCGCGCAATCCTTCCGGTACTTTATACGTGAACATTCCGTCGACGTTTTTATTTGTAATCGACACCACTACATCAGCATATTCGTATGCCATCGCGTCAGCCTTCCGTGACCTCCGTGTACTCCGGGCTTTCCTGTTCCTCCGCGTCCGGCCAAGAGTCGCCGTCGTACAGCATTACGCCCTTGCTTCTTTCTATTTCAGCGCTGTCGAACTCGCCCGAGCCTTCGTTCAGTTTTACTTGGATCCTGTCCTGAAAAATCTCGTTGACGGCTATGGACACGGCCTTGTCCGTCGGCGCGTACGTCAGCGGCGCACTCCCGTCGATTAATTGGCGCGCTCTTTTCGACACGGCGTTCACTATCGTGTAACGGCTCGTTATTTTGTTGTCTACATTGTTGCTGTCGTTTATGACATCCATCAGCTCTGTATATGACGGTCGCAGCATAAAAACATCTCCTCAAAAATTTTTTTAACCACGGATTTTCACGGATTTTCACGGATTAAAACCTTTGCACTTAATAATCCGTGCCAATCCGTGAAAATCCGTGGTTAATTAATAATTATTTCCACTTTATACCTATGCTAATCCGTAACGGCTTCCGTATCCAGCTCAACGCTGTCGTAGTTACCTTTTATGCGGTTCGCAATCGTTTCCGGCTGTATCGCCGAGAGTATTATATGACTGCTGTCCGTGATAATTACCGACCGCGTGCGCCGCCCGTATGTTGCGTCTACGAGTATGCCCTTTTCGCGGGCTTCCTGTATTATCCTCTTTATCGGCGCGGACTCCTGACCCACTATCGCCACGATCCGATTCGCCATTACTATGTTGCCGAACCCTATGTTTATCAACCCTACGCTCACAATAACAGCCCCTTACTCTATGTTTTGTACCTGCTCACGTACCTTCTCTACCTCGCTCTTTAACTCCAAGACCGCCTTCGAAATGGTTAGGTCGTTGGATTTCGAGCCGATTGTGTTGACCTCGCGGTACAGCTCCTGCACGAGGAAATCCAGCTTGCGCCCGACCGGCGCCGTCTCGCCTATTATCTCCCCGAGCTGGCCTAAATGGCTGTCAAGCCGCGTCAGCTCCTCGTCGATACAGGCGCGATCCGAAAAAACCGTTATTTCCGTCATAAGCCGCGCCTCGTCCACGACCGCGCCCTCAAGCGCTTCGCTCAGGCGCTGCCGCAGCTTCTCGGCGTATTCGGCCGCTACGAACGGCGCGCGCAGACGTATCTGCCCGATAAGGTTCGTTATGTTATCTTTTTTTTGCAGCAAATCATTTTTCAGCTCCGCGCCCTCGGTCTCGCGCATCGCAATAAACTGCGACAGCGCCGCGTCAAGCGCTAAGTTTAGCACCTCGTTCAGCTCTTTTACGTAGTCCTCGTTGCTTCTCGTGCCGTCGATTGATATCAAATCCGGCACCCGCGACAACAGCGATAGGCTTATGTCGTCGGCCAGCTCGTAGCGCTCCTTAATCCTCCGAAGCACGCCGCAGTATGCGTCAGCCAGCGCCTCGTTAAAGCTCACGCTAACGTCGTCCCGCGACAGCGTCTCGAACGAAATGTATACGTCCACCTTGCCCCTGAAAATAAACTTTTGCAGCCGCTTCTTTATTGCCGACTCCAACGAATTTATAATACGCGGGAGCTTAACCGACAGCTCGTTGTACCTGTGATTTACGGCTCTGATTTCCACCGTGAACTTCCGCTCGTGCAGCGTGGCTTCGCCCCTGCCGTAGCCCGTCATGCTTTTCAAAATACTCACTCCCCGCGAAATTTTCAT
>CAZJLW010000182.1:0-5135 GCA_964546895.1 uncultured Eubacteriales bacterium
CGGCTCGGCTCGTTCGAGCATTTTGAACGCTTCGATGCCCTCGTCGAGCGACAGCCGGTGCGTTATCGCTTTACGGAAATGCTCCGGGTTCGCGTTAATCATGCCGAGCGCCTTTTCGAAATGCTTTATGGCGTAGCCGAAGGAGCCTGTTACCGTGACCTCGCGGTAATGCACGGCATAGGAGTTCGTGCGGATAACGGCTTCCTTCGGCAAGCCGCTGAAAACAAGTACCGTTCCCGCGTCGGCTACGTTTGATATGCAGTCTTCGACGATTTCGGCCTTGTTGACGGCTACGACGATGTTGTTGTAGTCGGCGTAGTTAACCTTCGACGGCTCGATAACCGGGATTCCCCAGCTGTTAATGAGCGCGCGGCGGTTTTCGGTCGGCTCCGAGACGGTGACGGGCGTGTTCATATCGCGGAACAGCAGCGCGAATAAAGCACCCATCGGTCCGCCGCCTATTACGAGTACGTTGCTGCGCTCGTCGATTTTCATATGCTCCATGCCGTTAATGACGCACGCGAGCGGCTCGACTAATGCGTAGGCGTCGTTGTTCGCGGGGATTTTGAAAACGCCTTTGTCAATGTAACTCTCCGAAATACCGACGTATTCCTGAAACGCGCCGCCGCTGACGAAGCTTTTGCCGGTGCAGAGTTGCCCGGCGTTTTTCTTACACAGGTCGCATTCGCCGCATTCGCAGTACGGTGCGACTACTACGTAGTCACCTACGCTGTATTTGCATCCGGCGGGAGCCTTCGCTACCTCGCCGTAAAACTCATGCCCAAGCACGACCGGCGGCTTGAAAAAATGATGCCCCTTTAAATACGCCTTCAAATCCGTACCGCACACGCCGCTGCCAAGCACCTTCACGACGAAGCTTTCGGACGGCATATCGGCTTCGCGCAGCTCAAGCTTTCCGATGTCCGTGTAAACCAAAGCCTTCATATAATACCTCCCTATGTTATGTGTATAACGCGTACAGCAGTTTTTTTGCCGTAAGCGAATCTGTTATCAGCGTCTTGAAATATTTATTGTTGGCGGCGGCGATAATCCCGTCCACCTTGTCGTCGCCTCCGGCTAGGCACACGGAGTTCTTAAGCGATGCGAGCAGCGAAATATCATACGATGTGAGCGTGTATTGCTGCTTGTCGTAAAAAACCATGCCGTCGCTGCAGAAAAACTGAGCAAGAATATCGGCGACTATGCCTGAGTTTGTTATCGAATCGATGTAGCCGACAGACAGCTCGGAAAACAGCTCGTTCTCGTCCTTCGGCTTCGCGCCCAGTCCGAAAACCGCAACGTCCAGCCGCGACCAGAGCTTTTTCAGATTGTCGAAACGTTTTTGCTCCGTCTGCGACAGGCGTACGGACGCGTCGCGTATCGTCAGCATGTTCGTGTAGATGCCCTGCGCGTTGTAACGCTCGCTGAACCTGTCGATTATGGAGTTGATTTGTAGGCTCGGCACGTTGTCGCCGGACGTCCCCAGCAGCGGTACGAATACTTTGCTGGACGGAGTTTTGTGCTTCTCGAGCAGCAGCGACGTTTCGTAAACGGTGCGTCCCCAGCCGATGCCTATGTTTTTGCAGTCCTTTAGCAGCCCGTCAAGATGTTTGGCGGCCGCTTTTGCGATCGCGGTGCGGATTAGCTCGTCGTTGCCGTCAAGCTCCGGCTCGACCGGTGCGATTATTATTTTTGCGAGTTTCAGCTCGCTTGATAGGTTGTTGGCAAGCTCCTCGTAGTCCATGTCGGTAGGGATCGATACGTCGAACTTGACGATGCCAAGCTCCACCGCTCTTTCCAACAGGCGTGACACCTGCGAACGCGATATGTTCATGAGCTTTGCGATTTTTTCCTGCGTCAGCCCGTGACCGTAGTACAGGTTCGCTATCCGAAATATTTCTACCTTATTAATAGCTTTTGGCATATTTATAACAGCTCGCGGAATTTCGCGATGGTTTCGCGCGGGTTCTCGGCTTGGAAAATGTTGCGACCGAACGCTAAGCCCTTCGCGCCGGATTTGAGCGCGTCTTTTGCCACGGCGAAGATGTCCTCGCCCTTGGGGCCTCCGGCAAGAATAACGGGCGCGGGGCAGTTGGCGATTATTTTGTCGAAGTTCTTCGTGTAGAATGCCTTCACGACGTCAGCGCCAAGCTCGGCGGCGGCACGTGCGCCGTTCGCTTGGATTTCGTAATCGGTTGTTTTTGCAAAATCGGCGCAGAGGATTTCGGCTATGACGGGAATACCGAGCTTATGGTAGCCGTCGATGGCTTTTGTCGCTTCCTGAATGCTCTTGTAATCAGCGCCGCCCATGACGAACATCATAAGCACAGCGTCCGCGCCGACGGCCAGAGCCGTTTCGGGAGATACGTGGTTGGCGTGAACATTCGTGTATTCCGTCGACACGGCTGAACCGCCGAAAGACGTACGCAGAATCAATTTCTTATGTAATAATGACGGCTGCGCCATGCGATCCGCAAGGCCGACATTCAGTATAAAGCCGTCGACTGCCGAGTCCGACAGGTTGTTAAGCATGTTGTCAGGGCTTTCAAGACCTTCGACAAGCCCGCCCTGAGCATGATCCATTGCCAAAACAAAAATTTTGTCGTTATTACCGAAAAGCTTTGCTAAGTTCCTTTTTAATCCATACATAATTTAACAGCTCCATTCATTTTGATGTTGTAATAGTATTAAAAATTATCTTAGGTTTTTTATATTTTGATGATATCATCGACATGTAATTTGTCAATAAATCGGGGGTATAATGCACAAATACCCAAAAGCATGTGGGTGGGTTTGGTGTGACTTGCATAGAAAAACCCCGATTAAGGAAGGCTTAGCTTACTCAATCGGGGTCTCTACATTTTACATTTTATTAAGCTCGTCGATGATTTTAAGGAAGTCACGCTCTCGTGCTTCCTCTGTTTTAAATGAGTAGTGTCTGCGGGCGTAGGTAAGTCTTGCGTGGTGCGGCAGGTTTACGAAGTTGTCGTAGCCGGGTGATGTGGCTTTGATTTTTTGTGTCAGGGCTTCGATTTCGTCGTCGCCTATTGGTTTTGCGTCCCATATACCGTTTTGCTTCGCTATGGTTATTGCACTTTCGCCGAGTTCGGTCATTAAGCCTTTTTCGCGCAGCGTTTCGACTATCTTCTTGTTTTTTTCAGACCACGGGCTTTTTACGCGGCGACGCGCGAAGTATTTTATGTATTTCGTGGCGTCGATGCTTTTCATCTGGCCGTCGATCCAGCCGAAGCATAACGCTTCTTCCAGCGCGTCGTTTGCGGATAGGGTTACTACGGCTTTGGTTTTGCCGAATATGAGCCATACGCCGTCGCTTGTTTCGGCGTTTTCTACTAGCCACGTGCGGAAGGCGGCACGGGTCGGGAAGAGTAGTTCTGGTGTGTTTTCTCTCATGTTATAAAAACTCCTTTGTAGGTTCCATAACCATAGGTTCTATAACTCTAACTCTATTCGGTACGCTATATGATTTTTAATGTCCAAAACATCCTCACATGCTTTACCAAGGAATTTATACAAAGTGATTTTGGTAGGTTTTACGAGAACAACAATGTCGTCAGGCTGAGCTGGGTATTCTGTCATAGTGATTTCTCCTTCTCGTTCAAATTGTTTAGTATTCGTCTTAATGTATCTTCGAACGCGATTATTTCGCTGTCTGAAAATCCGGCATAATAGACTTCATTCATCTGGGACGATACCTGTTCGTATTCGCTGCTTAGCCCTCGCGCCTTATCCGTCAGCACAATGCGTATTTGCCGCCTGTCGGTTTTGTCAAACACGCGCTGCACTAGCTCGCTGCCCTCCAAGCGGTCAAGCATTGCTGTAAGCGTTGTTTTGGCAAGCCCTGTTTTTTGCGAAAGCTCTACTATCGGTATGTTGTCCGTCTGCCACAGCACATAAAGAATACGCCCCTGCGCGCCGTTAAAGGCGTCAACCCCCGCGTCGGCGAGCAGCTTTTCAAAAATTCTACCGGCGACTTGTTTGATTTGAGATATTATAAAGCCGCCTTCGGTTTTTTCGATCAAATATACACCTCCTGTTCTGGTTAATATAATACTATATAGGAATATGATTATCAATGAATTTAATCAATAGAAGAAGTAAAAAAAATCCCAACCGGCAAACCCGGAAGGGATTTTTTTACGTATTTAAGCCTTTTTAACAAACTTAACCGCCGTACCATAAGCCATAACCTCTGCCGCACCTGCCATAACCGACGCCGACGCATAGCGGATATTAACAACCGCGTCTGCGCCGAGCGCTTCCGCTTCGGCAACCATGCGCTTCGTGGCGAGCGCACGCGCCGTGTTCATCATGTCGTTGTAAGCCGTAAGCTCGCCGCCTACTATTGTCTTGAAGCCTTGTGTGATGTCGCGCGCGATGTTTTTGGACTGAATCGTCCCGCCCTTAACAAGCCCGAGCATTTCAAACTCTTTGCCGCTGATGTAATCAGTATTTACTAAGATCATCTTCTTCACCGCTCCTAATTTCGTTTATTCGTTGTACTGAAACATATATTCCAATTCCCGCCAAAACAGCCGGAAGCAGAACCGCCAAGACATTGCCCCAGGGAGGCAAAGGCAAAACAGAGAACCAAACGCCCATAGCTATGTAGTAGGCTACAAGAATCACGCCGATAATAATCGGAGCAATCATTTTTTTGATATGTTTATTCATCGCTATTCACTCCTTAACCGTTTTTAACCAAGCTAATCTAGCTAATGTATAACACACGCTAATATTTAGGTCAATATATTTCTAAGGTATTTACAAAGAGCTTGGAATAAGATTTTTATTAGTTAAAAAAATAAACTAATACACATGTGTAAAAATTGTTGAAAATATTCAAAAAAATGTTACAATTATTATGCTGTGATTGGTACAATTAATTAACAATTTGTAATTATTTTACAAATTGTATGGAGGTGTTTAATAGAAACAACAATAATACGCAATACATTTTGTAACCAAACGCACACAATGTGTTGCGAAAGGAGGATGACGATTAACGAGAATTCAGCAACAGAGATTAAAATGTATATTAGTCATTAATATTGGGTTTGTATTAAGGAGGTATATATGAAAGGAATATTTTTTAGCAATCGTTTAGGTAAACGCAC
>CAZJLW010000183.1:0-4997 GCA_964546895.1 uncultured Eubacteriales bacterium
AAGGCGTCGGCGTATTTGTACGGCAAAGTCAGGGATTTCATCCCAAAGCCCGGGTTGAGCGTGGGATTGAATCAGTCCAAGTTCATAAATATGCTGTCGTCGCGGATCGAATTGCTTGTGCGCGGGTCGCAGCCGCTTGGTTTTAACGATATGATGAAAACGGTCGGCCCGACGAGCAAAATAGTGGCGATAGGCTCGTCGACGGGCGGCACGGAAGCGCTTGAAAAGCTCATGCGAAGTTGGACGGAGAACATACCGCCGATACTGATAGTACAGCATATGCCGTCGGGTTTTACACGGCTGTTTGCGGATCGGCTTAACAACATATACAAAATGGAAGTCAAGGAAGCGGCAAGCGGAGACTACCTGAAACGCGGGCAAATACTGCTTGCGCCGGCCGATTACCACATGACCCTTGCCGTAAAAAACGGGAAGCTGTGCGTCGAATGTTTCAAAGGAACGAAGGTACACGGTGTAATGCCGTCGGCGGATGTTTTGTTTGAGTCTGTGGCTTCGATTATGCGCCGCAACGCGCTTGGCGTTATCCTGACGGGCATGGGCGCGGACGGCGCGAAGGGCTTGCTGCTTATGCACATGAACGGCGCGCGGACGATTGGGCAGAACAAGGAAACCTGCGTCGTGTATGGTATGCCGAAGGCGGCGAAGGACTTGGGCGCGGTCGATGCGGAGCTTCCGCTTGAGAGGATAGCCGAGGAAATACGTTGCTTTCAGTGATGTGCGAGGTTGAAAAGATTTACGAAGGAGCTTCTGATGTTCAGAACATTTGTGAACGACGATTGTAGTGGATTACCGACGAGCGGGTTTAATGGCGTGCAGTTCAATATGCTGTACGATTTGATGATGCGTCCGCATGTTACTTATAAATCCGATGATGGAAATGTGGTGGCCGTCGTGGCAGATGGCAAGCCTGTTTGGATTTGGGTTAATGAGGGCGTTGCGTATGAGACTGCTGCGCGGGTGCTTGGTGAGTTGGTTGGTAGAATTAAATTTGAGCATAAAATTAGCGCAGCGGTAGCTGCGCCTTTTTATGCGAAAATATTGGGGGGTGGGGGAGAGGAGGGGATGGTCGCGGATGCGTATGCTTGTACAGGTGTGGGGGTACGGGCTGCCGCGGCTTCGCCGCAGGCGGCGGCGCGCGGCGCTTTCGCGCCGACTACGCCGCAAGCCCCGAGTTGGAAAATTATTTCTCCTCAGATGTCTGACATAAACACAATCGCGCGGTTTTTGAACGGATTTAATGAAGAAGCGTTCGGGATCGCGACGGACGCCGCCGTTCAGCTCAAAAACGCCGCTGTGCTGATAAAAACCAAGCGCTTATACTGCCTGTACGATAAACGCATCGTATCGATGGGTTATATTATTGACTATGCCGGGGGAGTAAACGCTGCGCGACTTAACCTCGTTTACACGGACAGAGACTACAGGCGAAGCGGCTACGGCCGCGCACTCGTGTCGGCACTTACATCAAAAATCGTTTCAAGCGGAAAAATGGCGCTGCTCTATGTGAACAGCGCCAATACAACAGCCGCGGGTATTTATAAATCAATCGGATATGTGTACGGCGGCAGCGTCGTCGAGGTTAAGATTTAGGGGCGCGTCCGGCGATAACGGCGCGTTCGTGACCGAGCAGCCACTCCTTACGCCACAACCCGCCGCCGTAGCCGGTCAGCCGCCCGTCCGCGCCGATTACTCTGTGGCACGGTACTATAATCGAAATGTTATTACTATGATTCGCACCGCCGACGGCGCGGACAGCGCGCGGGCGGCAGATTGCGGCGGCGGTTTCGCCATAACTGCGCGTTTCGCCGTATGGTATGTCGTACAGCGCGTCCCACACACGTTTCTGGAAAGCGGTGCCGTCCTGCCGGAATTTCACGGTGAAGGCAGTGCGTTCGCCGCTGAAGTATTCCGTCAGCTCCGCTTTGCAGATGTCGACAGCCGCTGCGCTTGCGGTGTCCGTTTCGGCGGACGGCTTCACCGAATTAACCAATGCCGCTTCGCGGCTCGGTTCCCCGTCCGCTCCCGCCCCATCACAAAACTCCACCAGCGTAACAACCCCACCCTCGGCTTCAATCACAATCCTCCCGACAGGCGAGTCCATATAACCCCTAACCATTACTTTGGCCGGAGGAATTTTCTCCGGCTATATTCATGCCCTTAACGCAGAATGACGGCATTCCGATAGAACCGGCGGCTAACGGCGCGTCGAAAAACAAATCGTCCGCAATAGCCGTAACATTATTCAGCATATCAAAAAAATTGCCAGCCACCGTTATTTGTTCAACGGGGGCGTATTTTTTGCCGTCCTTTATTAAGAAGCCCGTGGCCGAAAGCGAGAAATCGCCCGAAATCGCATTCGCCCCCGCGTGAAGCCCTTGCAGCTCCGCGATTAACAGACCTTCACCCGTTTGCGCAAGCAATCCATCAAACGTCACGCCGCCCGGAAGCATATAGAAATTCGTGCAGGATGTGCCGACCGACGCGCGGAAGCCCGGCTTGAAGCCGTTGCCCGTGCTGGCTACGCCGTCCTTCGCTGCGGATTTCAGGTTATACAGGTACGTTTTCAACACACCGTTTTCTATGACGGCCTTGTTCTGCGTCGGAACGCCCTCCGAATCGAACGGTACACTGCCGAAACTCCGCTCGCATACGCCGTCGTCGCGTATCGTGACGACCGGGCTTGCAATTTGCTTGCCGATACCGCGCGCGTCCTTGAGCAGCGAAAATCCCTTCTGCACCTTCTCCGCGAAGAACACGCCGACGAACACCGACATCAAATCACATGCCGCGCGGTTCTCAAAAACCACATCGTACACGCCCGACGCGGTGGATTTCGCGTTCAAATACGCGATAGATTTTTTCACGGCTTCCTTTGCGACGTCCTCCGGCGAAAACAGCTTTATATCGCGTCCCACCCAGTAGTTGAATGCCACCTTCGTTCTGTCGCCCTCGACAGCTCTGGCCGAAACATATGCGCCCGCGCCGTTCGATTTGTGGTGCAAGTCAAGCCCGTAGCTGTTCATGATGCGGACTTCGCCTTCCTCCGTGCCGAAGCTGCAATGGTCAACGCTTTTTATGCGCGCGTCCTCGGCGAGTGCGGTGCGCTCCATCGTTTTCGCAAGTTCTATTTTGTCGGATACCGAAAAGCCGTTCATTTCCTCGTTATAGCTGCACACCACCGGATATTCGCCGCCACCTGTGTAAAGCCGCTCGGCCTCCGGCTCTTCTAATATTTCCGCATTTTGCGCCGCGTTGCGAATGAGCGCGTCTATTACGCCCTCGTCGATCGCCTCCGTGAAGGCGTAGCCCATCTTGCCCTTGTACGTCCCGCGAAACGATACGCCCATCGATGCGGCGTTCTCATATTTGTCGATGTCGCCCTTGAAAATCTTTACGTTAAACATTCGTCCGCTCGAATAGTACAGCTCGTAATCAGTAAAGCCGTACTCGGCGGCCTTCTTGAACAATAAATCCTTAAATGCATTCAGTTCCACAGCGCCTACCTCCTTCCGCCGACGATAATTTCTTTGACGCGTATTGTCGGCTGGCCTATGTTTGTCGGGACGGAGCCGCTGACTGAGCCGCACATGCCCTGCGACTGCGACAAGTTGTTGCCGACTCGGTCAATATTAAGCAGTACCTCCGCGCCTTTGCCGATAAGCGTCGCGCCGCGCACCGGCTCGGCTATTTTGCCGTTCCGTATAATGTACGCCTCGCTGACGGCGAAATTAAACTCGCCCGTGGCGGGCTGCACCGACCCGCCGCCCATTTTTTTCGCGTATAGCCCGTATTCTGTGTCCGCGATGATGTCCTCCGGCTTGTCGCGTCCGTTCGCGATAAACGTATTCGTCATGCGCGATGTCGGCGCGTATTTGTAGGACTCGCGGCGCGACGAGCCGGTCGCCGCCATGCCCATTTTCAAACCGTTCAGCCGGTCGATCATGTATGATTTCAACACGCCGTTTTCGATAAGAACGTTTTTGCGTCCGGCGTTGCCCTCGTCGTCGATGTTAATCGAACCCCATTCGTTTTGCAGCGTGCCGTCGTCAATGGCAGTTACGATGTCGGACGCGATTTTTTCGCCGAGCCGCCCCGAAAAAACGGACGCGTTCTTGGCGACGCTCGTCGCTTCCAGACTATGCCCGCACGCCTCGTGAAAAATTACTCCGCCGAAGCCACCGGCGATAACTACGGGCATTTTGCCGCTCGGACACAGCCCCGCATTAAGCATGGTGACAGCCGTCTCCGAAACGTCACGCCCGATTTGCGCCATGTCAAGCGTCTCGAGAAACTCAACGCCCTTCAGCGCGCCGGGGGCGTAGTAGCCCGGTTGCTTCTCGTTCTGCGAGGACGCGATGGCCGAAATTGCCACGCGCGTACGGACGCGGCGATCCTCAGCCCACAGCCCGTCGGAATTCGCAATCAGCACCCTCTGCACCGAATGCGCGAAGTTGTTCGACGTCTGTGTGACTTGTGCGTTAAACGCGAACGAGCTGTCGCTTGCCGTGCGTAGGAGCGCGACGACATTTTTCTGCATTGATGGGTCGGCGAGCTGCCGCGCGGTGTGGCGGTCTTCGAAATCGGCGTTTACGAACGGCAGAACCGTCGCGCGCGTGTTGTTTTTGACGGCTTGCGCCGCTTCGCGCGCCGTTTTCAGCAGGCTGTCTCGTGACAGGTCGTTCGTGTACGCGTAAATCGCACCCAGTCCGTTAAAGATTCTTATCCCGCAGCCTTGGTTTATGCCCCACGACGCCTTCTCGACTGCGCCGTTCGTCATCAGTATGTTATTGACTTCCGTATTCTCGACGAACAGCTCCGCGAATTCGCCGCCGCATGACAGCGCGGCGGTTAGCACATCCGCCGCTAAACGTTTGTCCAGCATAGGTTCACCCCTTTGTTTTGTTTGATGGAGTTGGATACCTCCGTTGGGTTTAATTATATAGTCCTAGAAAATTTCGTCAATGTGAAGTTTGGGT
>CAZJLW010000184.1:0-4978 GCA_964546895.1 uncultured Eubacteriales bacterium
CCGTACCCCTACTTCTTCCCAGTAGTCCTGTCATAAGCCGACTGCATCAGCTCAAGAAATCCCTTCAAGTCCATCTTATTAAACTCAGCTACGAACTTATCCCATTCGTTTAAGTTTCTGTCGCCTACGATAAACTTCGTGATGTTCTCGTCAAGATACGTCTTGATAGCGGGCTGCAGCACGGCGTACTTATCCATTTCTGCAAGCGTCATAACCAAGTCAAGCGGCATAGATTCTTTAGGCTGTTTGCCTTTGATGTAATCAACGCCGTATTTAGTCTGATAATAGTTATACTCGTACGGGTCTTCGTTCCAGAGCAGACCTTCCATCGTGCCGTACTTCATGAAGCCCGGGTTCGGCCATGACCATATCTGGTTCTGGGTCGAAGCCGCCCACTGGTTAACAATTAAGTCAAATGTAGCGGGAACATTGCCGATACCGATCTTTTTCGGGTCGGTGATTTTTTTCCAGTCCGCGCCTTCCATGCCGAAGCGAGCCATGAAAGTTACTTCGTCGTTAAGCATCAAATCAGCGAGCCTGTAAGCAGCAGCCGGATTTTTGCACTTGTTAGTGATCTGATAAACGTTCTGAACTGCCGGAGGCGTCGCCGGGGAGAAGTTTACACCCTTAGGGCCTACGAGCGGCGGTTGTGCGACGAAATCTTTCGACAGCTGCGAGTTCGTGTCAAGTACAGCTGTCTTAGCTGCGACCATGATCGCACCTACTGTAAGTTCCTTCTGCGCAAGAATTGCCTTCTGCTGGTTTTGATCCTGAGTAAACGTAATCGGATCAAGCAGCTTTTCTTTGACGAGCATGTTCATGTACTCCAAGCCGTCTCTGAACTCCGGCTTTGTAAACGCCGCGTCGACCTTGCCGTTTTCTACAATAAGCTTATCCTTCGTGTCGGTGAAAATAAACGAGTTCAATAAGAAAATAGTACCGTTAAAAGCACCGTTCTGACTGTTTCCCATGAGCGGGACTTCGTCTTTTTTGCCGTTGCCGTTCGGATCCTTGTCGCGGAACGCCTTTAACAGCGCTGTGTACTCGTCCGTAGTCTTTGCGGCAGTCATGTTCAACTTCTCCAGCCAGCCCTTGTACAAAAAGCTTCTGTAGTTGTAAAGATTAATAAGCTGCTCGGAATACTTAGGCATCGAGTAGAAATTGCCGTCCGACGACATCATGAGGTTTTTCAGGTTCTTGTCTTCAGCTGTTTCCCACATTTTGAAAACCTCGTCGCCGTACGTCGATATGAGCGAGTTAAGCGGCTGAATCAAGCCCTGTGAGCCGTAGTCCAGTAAGGATGCGGAATCGATATTGACGCCCATGATAACATCCGGCAAATCGCCCGACGCGAACATAAGCTTAACCTTTGCCTGAGCGTCACCCGCTATCAGGTTGAACTTAAGCGAAATACCTGACTTGTCTTCGAGCATTTTTGTGTGCGCGTTCGTCGGGTAATCCTTAACCTTGGCGTTCTGAGGCATAGCCACTTCCAGCGTGATTTTGTTCTTCACGATCGGGAATACGCCCTTGGGGTTTACGTTGTCTGCGTCCTTGCCCTTGTAAACGTTTTTGCCCGGGTCTATTACGCCCGCGGAACTAGCGCTTACATTAAGGTGTCCTGCACCGGCGATAACAAATACCGCCGACATTACTAATGCGCATAATCTCTTCATAATCTTACCTCCGTTTTAATTTATTTTGCTTTATACCAAGGCCGACTTGCGTCAGCCCTTTATTGAACCAACCATAATACCCTTGACAAAAAACTTCTGTACGAACGGATAAATACACCAGACCGGAATACACGCCACCATAATAAGCGAAAACTTAAGCAAATCGACAAGCGCAATGTTTTGTGTCGCCGAGTCGGAATCCAGCAGCATTTCATTCGTGACGGTGTTCTGTATGAGAATCTCCCTCAGAATAATTTGCAAAGGGAACAGCTCCTTTTTCGTAAGGTACAGAAACGCGTTAAAGTACGCATTCCAGTGGCTTACAGCGTAGAACATCGAAATAACCGCGATAATCGCACCCGACAGCGGCATAACCACAGCCGAAAAATATCTGTAATAGCTGCAACCGTCAATGCTCGCCGATTCGTACAGCTCTTCCGGTATCGAGCTTTGAAAAAACGTACGCGTAATAATAACATTCCAGATACCGATCATACCCGGAACCCACATTGCAAACCGCGTATTTAAGATGCCGAGGTTCTTCATCAGAAGATATGTAGGTACCATGCCGCCGTTAAACCACATCGTAAACGCGAACAGAAAATTAATAAACTTAAAGCCGAACATTTCCCTGCGCGACAGCGCATACGCCGCAAGCAGTGTCATAGAGACGTTAAGCAGCGTCCCGACTAACGTATAAATAATCGAATTTGTGTAGCCGGTAATGATATTTTTGTTCCTGAAAACAGCCGTGTAGCCTTCAATACTAAAATCGACCGGCCACAGAAACACCTTACCCATCGTAACGGCTTCCGGGCTGGAAAACGACGACGCCGTAATATAAACGATCGGATACAGCGTTACGAGAAAAATGATAAACAACCCAACGCCGTTAACAGAATAAAAAATCCGGTCGGACAAGCTTAGCTTCATTTTATTATTAATCATACGCGCCACCTACCACAAAGAATTTTGTTTCAACATCTGGGCGATTTTGTTGACGGTCAGCACCAGTGTGAAATTAACGACCGAGTTAAACAGCCCGATAGCCGCGCCGTAAGAAAAATCGCTGCGCATCCCTGTACCGCCGATACCGGTTTTGTATACGTAAGTGGAAATTATTTCGCTGGCGGATAGGTTTAAGTTGTTCTGCATGAGGAACGCCTTCTCGAAGCCGACGTTCATTATTCTGCCGGAGTCCAGTATGAGCAGTATAACAGCCGTCGGAATAATAACCGGAATGTCCACATACAGCACGCGCTGAAACCTGCTCGCGCCGTCGATAATGGCCGCCTCGTGCTGGCTCGGGTCGACGCCCGCAAGCGCCGCGAGGTAAATAATCGTACCCCAGCCGACGTTCTGCCATATTCCCGACCACACATAAATATGCGAAAACGCCGACGGAAAGCCGAGCAAGTCTCTGTTAGTACCTCCGAAATACTGAAACAGCTTCGACAGCATACCAAGACGCGGGTTAAAAAACTGAACAAGAATACCGACCATAACAACAGTCGAAATAAAGTGAGGCATATATGTAACCATCTGAACAGTTTTGCGGTACACGTTCGAGCGTACGGAGTTCAGCGCGAGCGCGAGAGCAATCGTGACGGGGAAATTCGCAAGCAACGCGTAGAACGATATCGTCAGCGTGTTTACCAAAATCCGCCGGAACTGATAATCATTAATGAACCTATTAAAATGTTTGAACCCTACCCACGGACTTTTCATAATACCAAGCCCGGCTTTGAAATCCTTAAAAGCGATTTGCGCGCCGTACATCGGATAATACTGCATCACGAATAGATAAATAAGCGGCAGCAGCAAAAATACATACAGCGGAATACTTTTTTTAAAGCGCAGAATATTGCTTTGTTTTTTCAATTGCTGTATCCCTCCCGAAACAGATTGTAATAATCTCATAATATTTCATTCAAAATTGATTCGCAATTGTAATTTTTACACATTGCGTGAAAAAAACAGGCGCAATACATACGGCTTATCGTAAAAGCCTTATATATTGCGCCTTGTTTTGTTTTGTATTTGCTGACATTTACTTTTATTAGATACCGTGAAAAAAATTACATACGCCGCTCATGCGCGGCGTTATTACGCCAAACACTGGGACTTACGCCGTATTTTCGCCGGAACGCTTTGTAGAACGTGTTGCCCGATGTGTAACCGACGAGCGTCTGTATTTCGGCTATCGTTTTTTTGTTTTCCTCGATCAGCTGCGCGGCTTTTGTGAGGCGCACGTTCTCGATATATTCCTGAAAGCCGATATTCACGTTCGCCTTGAAAAACGACGACACGTACTTGTCGGAAATATTAAACCGCTCCGCGATAAGCTTAAGCGACAAGTCGGGATTGGAATAGTTTTCGTTTACGAATTCGAGAAGCGCCTGCTTCAGATTCTGTGTGACGTTGTTCTTCTGATTCTCGGCTGTCCTGGCGATTTCGCGGAACACCCCGAGGAACTGCCCGTATATCTCCTGCGGAGTTTTCGCGACGTCGAAAACCAAGCCGTCCACGTCAGGTATCGACGAAGGCTTCGTGACGCACTTGTCCACGACCGACATAAGGTCGCAAAAAAGCATGTTGCAGTCGTCGGCGTTGTACACGCGGGTTATGAAGTTGCGCTCGAAAATATTGTCGAGCAGTTTCTCCGCGGAAGTAATATCTCCGCTTTCCAGATACATTTTTATTTTGCTAAGCGCGCCGAACGGAAAATCATAGCTGCGGTTAGGCCGCCCCTTCGAGTCGAAGAACACGACGCGCGCTACGTGCCAATCGTTTACGGTATTGATTGCAGTTTTCGCTTCGTAAAACGAAACGTACATCGTATCTATCCTGTCGTATTCCCGCCCTATCCCTACGCGAAACAGCACCGCGTACCGCTCGGACAGCTTGCTCACTATATCCTCGAGTATTTCTCCGGCGCGCTCCGCCGTATACTGCTGCGCGTTTATTACAAACGCCACGCTCTCAATATCCGTCAGATGTATAACAGCGTTCTCAATCCTGTCAGTAATCGCGTAACTAATATCATTAATCATTTCCGCCAAGCGCGGATTTTTTTCTGCGTTTGGGTACTCTTTCCAGTTTACCATGCCTACGCAGAACCTCTGCGGTATTTTGCCGATAAGCTCCGGCACGGCACTAAGCTCCTTCGCGTCGATATGCCCACCCTTAAGCAGCCGCTCCATCATACCCGCGTCGATAAGCGGCTTAAGCTCCGTCAGCTGCGTGTGCAGCCGGTCGATGCCCGTTTTTATATACGAATACTGATCTAAGCCGTCGTCGTT
>CAZJLW010000185.1:0-4972 GCA_964546895.1 uncultured Eubacteriales bacterium
GGCGTAGACACGCGCCTTCACGGCGCGCTTCTCGCGCGCATCGGGCTGTCAGAGCAGCTCGTAACATCTGCGCAGCCGGTACGTACTCTATCGGGTGGTGAAAAAATAAAAATACAGCTCGCGAAAATGCTGATAGACGAGCCTGACGTTCTACTGCTCGACGAGCCGACTAACGATATCGACATCGAAACGCTGCAATGGCTCGAGGATTTTATAAAAAACTCGCGGCTGCCGGTGCTGTTCGTGTCGCATGACGAGACGCTTATAGAAAACGCGGCGAACATGATTATTCACATGGAGCAGCTCATTCGCAAAACGCAGTGCCGCGTGACGATAACGCACGCGGGCTACGGCGAATACATCAAGGCGCGTGGGCTTGCGTTCGACAAGCAGCTGCAAGTGGCGCGTAAGCAGCGCGCCGACCACGAGGCGCAGATGGAGAAATGGAACGAGATATACAACAAGGTCGACAAGGCGCAGCGCACGATGACGCGCCAGAACCCGAGCGGCGGGCGATTGCTGAAAAAGAAAATGAAGGCCGTGAAATCACAGGGCAAGCGGCTGGAGCGTGAGACGGAGGATTTTTTGGACATGCCGCAGACGGAGACGGCGATTTTGACGGCTTTTGACGACGGCATATCCATTCCGACGCAGAAGATTGTGCTGGATTTGCAGCTGGACGGGCTGCGCGTGGCGGGTAGGCTGCTCGCGGAAAACATCAGCCTGACGGTAAAAGGCGGCGAGCATATCGGCATCGTCGGCAGAAACGGCGTCGGCAAATCCACGTTGCTGAACGAAATCTGGTCACGGCTTCGGGCGCGTGGGGACATCAAGGCGATTTTCATGCCACAGGATTACGCCGAGGTGCTGGACTTCGGCAAGACTCCCGTCGAGTATCTGGCGGCGAACTACACGAAGGCCGACGTGACGCGCGCGCGTGTTTACATGGGCTCGATGCGGTTCACGCATGAGGAAATGACGGGGAAAATCGGCGAGCTAAGCGGCGGGCAAAAGGCTAAGCTGCTGTTTCTGGACATGGTGCTGCGCGGGGCGAACGTGCTTGTGCTGGACGAGCCGACGCGAAACTTCAGTCCGCTGTCGAACCCGGTTATCCGCAAGACGCTGTCGGACTTTAACGGCGCGATTATAAGTGTTTCGCACGACCGGAAGTATTTGCGCGAGGTGTGTGCCAAGGTGTATGAGCTGACGCCCGAGGGGTTGCGCGAAGCGCGGGTTTAGTGAAGCGGCAAAATACGGCGCGTCGGCTCGAACAAGTCCAGTCACACGGCAAACCCGTTAAGAAAATCCCTAATCTGTGCCGGCTTCGGCGAGTTCAGCATATCTGCGCTCTCGCCGAATCCGGCTATTTTACTGTTCGCAAGAAACAGCACATGCCCGCAAGCGGTTTTCGCAAACTCCATTACATGCGTCACGATTATAGTATTCAGCCCATCTTCTTGCAGCTCGCGCAGCATGTGGAACACCTCGCCCGTATACTGCGGGTCGAGCGCGGACGTCGGCTCGTCCAATAACAGCAGCTTCGGCTTCACGGCGACGGCACGGGCGATTGCGATGCGCTGCTGCTGCCCGCCGGACAGCTGGTGCGGGTACTTGCCGCGGCTCTCGTACAGTCCGAACCGCGCGAACAGCCCATTCGCCGTCTCTGTCGCGGCGGCGCGGCTTACGCCGAACGTGTGTATGAGCGGCGCAGTCACGTTTTCAAGCGCCGTCATATGCCCGAACAGCCCCTTCGACTGGAACACGAAGCCGATATCGCGCCGATAGGCGCTCAACTGCTTCTCATTTCTCGGGATTTCTTTCCCATCGATAAAAACCTGTCCGGCATCGGGCAGCAACAGCCCACCCAAAATCCGAAGTAGCGTCGATTTACCGCCGCCGGAAGGCCCGATTACGGCAAGCGTCTCGAACTCAGCGTCCAAGCTTATCCCGTCCAGAACCGTTTCCGCACCAAAGGCTTTCGATAGATCGCTAATTTTTATATTCAACCTTCATTCTCCTTTCGAGCGCGCCGGATAGGAGCGATACGGCGAACGTCAGCGCAAAATACATCACCCCTGCCGCAATATAGTTCTCAAACATGCGAAAATTTTCGGCCGAGATCTCCTGTGTGGTCTGTGTCAGCTCGATTACGGCTATGACGGACAGCAGCGACGAATCCTTAATAATCGACGCGAACTGCCCGGCCAGCGACGGCAAAATTCGCGCAAGCAGCATCGGCAGCGTTACGAGCCGCAGAGTTTTCAGGCGCGTCAGTCCGATGGAACGGGCGATTTCGTAGTTAAGCGGGTCGATGCTGTCCAAGCCGCCACGGATAATCTCCGAGATATACGCGCCCTCGAACACCGACAGAATCAGCACCCCGGCGAGATAGCGGTTATGAATCCCCCACGCCGTACCCGTGATGTAATAGAAGAAATAAATCTGCACGAGCAGCGGCGTACCGCGGATAATTTGCACATAAGCGCGGCAAAGGTAGCGCAGCGGCAAAAAACGGACGCGTTGCGCAGCTGCGGTCGCGGCGCCGATAACGAGGCTGACGCCAAGGCTTGCTGCCGAAATGCCGAGCGTCATGACAAACCCGCGCCAAATCCGCTCGCGATAAAACAAAAGCGTCCCAAAATCCAGCGCTAAGCCGATTTTATTTACGGACGCCAAAACAAAAGCCGTCAGTATGAAAACCACACAAACGGCACTTAAAATTTTATAAATACGCATAATCAATCCCCGATCCAAGGCTTTCGCCGCGGTTCTAGTCAAAGAACCACGGGAAGCCCAACTCGTCGAACGTTTTCTTTTCGTCTTTTAAATATTTTTCTGTAATAGGCTGAAAACCGCCCGACGCTACGAAGCTGGCGATAAACTTGTTAATCTCGCCGAGCAGTGCCGTGTTGTCCTTTTTAACGGCCATGCCCCAGCCCTCGCTGTCCTGAAAAGGAATGAGCAGCGCGTCGGTTTTGTCCTTGTTTGCGATGTTCTGGCGGTAAATCGTAAGCTGGTCGTAAATAAACGCGTCGGCCTTGCCCTGCACGACCTCCGTAACACAGGCGTTCTCGGACGAAAATGCGTTGACCGTCGCTTCCGTCAGCTTCGCCTGGGCGTAGAGGTTGCCTGTCGTGCCTTTTTTTACGGCGACTACGCGCCCCTTTGCGTTCAGCTCGTCGATTGTTTTGATGCCCGCGTCTTTGTTGACCAGCACTGCCAAGTACGAATGCGCGTACGGCTTCGAAAAGCTCACGACCTTCTCGCGTTCCTCAGTTATCGTCATCGACGAGATAACTACGTCGACCTTCCCAGTTTGCAAAGACGGAATAAGCCCGTCCCAGTTAGTATTTTCGATACGAACCGGACGCCCGAGGTGCTTGCCCAGCTCTTGCGCCAGGTCAACGCTGACGCCCGACGGGTTGCCCTTGTCGTCCTTCGTCTCGAACGGCGGGTACGCCAGTTCCATGCCGACGACCAGCGTGTTGTCCGAGCCTTCGGCTTTCCCACACGACGTGAGCGCCGCCGCGCATATGCACACGCACGCACACAGTAACAGGGTTTGCTTCAATATTCTTTTAGTTGCTTTCATATACACACTCCTTAGAAATATACCTATAATATATCCTGTCCGTAGCTTTGTAAACCGTGGTTAATTCTCTTTTTCACTTAAAAACTGCTTGTACAACCCCGGATGCACGTAAAACTCCTCCGGCAAGCTCTCCTCGACGAGAACCGTTCCGGCTACCTTCGACTCCTCCGACAGCTCGTGGGCTATTCCGTTTTTGTCGAACAGCGTTATCGGGTCATCGGCTTGCCTGTAAATAAGCCGCTCGTTGCGCGTGTTCGTCCGTACCGATGCCGTGAAATAATCTGCCGCGCCGCGCCCCTGCCGCCTTTCGACGAAGGCGCGTATGTCCTCCTTGTCAAGCGGGCTTGCGCTCTTGAACAGCCGCCTGTTCAAAAGCCCGTCCGACAACTCGCGTACTACGATGTCGTCTGCCGCCGTCCACTTTTTCATGTGGTAAATCAGGTCGTTGTCGGTAAGCTGGGTGTAGTATGGAAGCAGCGCTTCCAAGTCCGGCTGCGCCATCATTATTTCCCGAAGCGCGTCGTCCATGAACAACCCATGCGAGCCGCCCACGCCCGCACCCGCGCCCGATTCACCCGCCTTCAGCAGTTCCCGTACGCGCGACAGCAGTAAAAACAGCATTTTTTGCGCGGCTCTGTTCGTTTTATGCAAATAAACATTTCTGTACATATAAATACGCGCCATTACGAAATCCTCGGCGATACACAGCCCCTTGCCCAAGTCGAAGCCGATTTCGACAGCGCCGTCGGCGTTGAACCCAACGGTCAGCACGTTAATAAGCCACTCCAAGTCGAACTTCCCATACCCGACTCCAGTCATGTGCGAATCCCGCAGGATATAGTCAATCCGGTCGACATCAAGCTGGCTCGCCAAAATTTTCGAAGAAGGGAACTGCCTATTCGACTTGTCGAGTATGTCGCAGATGTCTTGCGGCTCAACGCCCCGCGCCGTAAGAGCGTCCCGCACGCGCGTGTCGCCGGTTATAATCAGCTCCGTCCACTTCTCATGAGACACACCCGTAAAGCTCTCGAACACATGCGAATACGGCCCGTGGCCGATATCGTGCAGCAGCGCCGCCGTAATTATGAGTGCTTTCTTGCGCCGCAGCTCGTCGAAAAACGCCTTCATCCGTTTGTCACGCCCGCGCGTTTCGGACAGCGCCTCAACCCGCCCCTCGAGCGAAATAATCTTCTCGACGAACCGCTTCGCGAGAAATGCAACGCCCAGCGAGTGCTCGAACCGGCTGTGCATCGCCCCCGGGAACGCGAAAAACGTAAACCCGAGCTGCTTAATACCGCGCAGTCGCTGGAACTCGGTCGTGTCGATAAGCGCGGTAATCAGTTCGTTCATATTTGGGTCGCCCGTGTCGAGGTCTATTAC
>CAZJLW010000186.1:0-4890 GCA_964546895.1 uncultured Eubacteriales bacterium
TCGGAAAACTAACCCGCCTCAACAGCGCCGACCCCATCGGCACCAACCTAAGCGCATGCACAAACCCAAACCGATTAACAGCCGAAACAGCCAAACTTACACTAGGGCATTCAACCTCAAAATCAGAAGCCGCCCCCTTCACATACTCAGCCTTCGTACTGACCAACGTATATTCAAAATCAAACCCCTTCTTAGGAAACACATTCTTATCGTAAAACCCATCAAGCTTATAAGTCTTTATTACCTCTTCCTCAGTTTCAAACGGCAGCGAATAAATCAAACACCCGCGCTTGAAATAAAAACTCCCGTCCGAAGCTTCTATAGCCTCAGTCTCAACACTAAGCGCAATCTCTATACAATCGCCCGCAACCCATTCTCGGCTTAAAGAACAATAGCCGCCTGCATAATTCGCACCAGAATCCCCACTACAATCAACCCCATTAACTATAACCCTAAACCCCTTAGCAAAAGCCGGAATCCTAAACCGCAGCTTCTTATCCCCGCCCTTCAAAACCTTCATAACAATACTATCATCATAAGGATAATCCGAAACCGTCTCAATAGCAAACACACCATCCGAAAAAACCGAAGGCGCATAAAGATTCGCAGTCAAAGTATTTTCCCCGCTGTCATGCCACATGTTACTCGTAAAATAAGGAACCGTCCTCGACCCATTAGCAAGACAGCATATAGCGCAATCTTCATTAGAAGACGAAATCTTAAACCGCCCCGCGACCTCGGTCGCCTTCGATGCCGAATACATATTATCGCTAGACAGATAAGCCAGCGCCTTGCCGTCCTTAGTCAGCGCCGACAACCCGCAGTTATAGAAAATTTGCTCAGCCCAATCAAAATAAGACGTATCATCAAAAACACAGCCCGCCGCAATCAGCGAAATCATAAATTCCGTAACGGTGCAGTATTCGTAAGCGGACGAAGGCATGGCGATACTGATATTCTTCGTAGGATTAACGCGAGAAATAACATCCTCGTCGGACTTGAATATTCCGCTTATGCAAATGGATTTTTCAAGCTTTTTCAAACCATTAAGAAACGCCATTTTATATATATCATTACCCGTAAAGCGATACAAATTCAAAGGTATCCGAATCTGCTCCGCAATATGTACACCATGACCGACGATAATCCGATTTTCGTTAAGCAGGTTTTGCAGGGCGCAGTCCGTGAAATATTCGTACGAAACCGTACCTTCCAGATTAAGCGCCGCCAAATCTGCCGACGCCTGCGCGTCTAAGTTTATCGAGTCCTTGTTTTTAGCAGCTTCCGAGAAATCCAGATACGTCTTTTCCGCGAAACCCAAGTACCGATTATCGCCCGTAAGCTCATGCATAACGAAATAAGCCTCAACAATCGTAAGCCCGTGCGACTTCCCGGCGTCCATGCTTGTATAATAAGTTTTGTTCGAATAAGCCTCCAAAAGCTCATCCATATTTGCCTTTACAGCACTAAAAACCTCCTCGTCGCCGTCGTGCATATACTGCGACAGCATAGCCAAAAAGATTCTGCCTATAGTAAAAAACTCTCCGTTAGGCTTCAAAGTCTCCTTATACCTATATTCAGGTTTATAAATGCCGAAATAACGATCCGGGTTAGTTTCCAGCAGCTTTTTCATGTAACGTCCGGCTTTTTGCTTTGTAGGTTCGTGATTGCAGATTGCAGAAGCCCTGAAAAATCCGTCGGCCCAGTTTCCGGCGTTTTCGCCCGGCCACCAGCTCGGCGGCCTGCGGGGCGGCATACCTTCACGGTGCGCAGGTCTGACCAGCGAGGATACATCTACCTTCTTATCGCAAAAAATATCAAAGCTTGCATCGTCACAATATTCATCAAGATAACCCAAAAACCCGGTAAGCTGCCTGTTAAGCAGCTCGTTCAGAAAACCCTTTGGCTTAATAGTTTTCAGCCCAATATATTTATTTTCCATAATACCCTCCGTGTTAAAGTTAAAGTCCCTTATATTTGCGCATCTCTTTCGGGCTTACCACACTGCGCGGTGTATCAATGACACCCTCCGGCGTCGGGATTTTGCCGTTGAGCAACGGATCGCTCGTAGCCGTCATCCAATCGCCAAGCGTCTTCAACAAATCCACTTTAACACTGGAATACTCCGGCACTTCGGCCAAGTTTACATGCTCGCCCGGGTCAAGGTACAAGTCGTAAAGCTGCACAGCCGCCTGATTATGCTTATAAAAACCGTTTTCCGTAAGAAAATCCTTAGAAAAGCCATCGTCCGTATTACAAAGCACGGCAGAAGGTTCCTCAAAATACTTGATAAGCTTAAACCTCTTCGTCTTTACGGCGCGGACAGGCTCATACGCAACATGAAAATTAATCTCTGCAAAAATCGTATCGTTAACCTCGTCTTTCTCGCCGTTAAGAACCGGCAATAACGAACGCCCCTGCAAATACTCCGGCTTTTCCAGCCCCGCCAGCTCGCAAATAGTCGGGAACACATCGACCTGCGAAACAAGTGCGTCGGTTACGGTTTTTTCGGGGCAGCCCGGG
This sequence comes from uncultured Eubacteriales bacterium, assembly GCA_964546895.1. Lineage (GTDB taxonomy): Bacteria > Bacillota > Clostridia > Lachnospirales > CAZJLW01 > CAZJLW01. Next base: position 2,524 of record CAZJLW010000186.1, read on the forward strand.
TATTTCATTATTAACGAAACGCCTATGCCGTCATCCTTCAAATGGCATTTCATCATTGGGAAGGCGACGCCGTGGTCGGTCGTGAAAATGATTATAGTATCGTCCGTGTAACCGGCGGCGCTTATTGCGTCGAGCGCAATGCCGACACATTTGTCTGCGACTTTTACGCTTCTGTAGAAACCGGCGCTGTCCCTACGCGTGGCCTTGTTGTTGTGGAGGTTGCCTATCGAGCGCACGTAATCGTTCTCGATGTCTTTTACGAACTCGCGATGAGTATTCGATAACCCAAGCACGGCAAAAAAAGGCTTAGTCCCGTGGCTGCTGCGGTAGTTTTTCAAATACTGCGCGAATGACTCGGCGTTATTAGTATCAGCGGTATCGAAGATATTGCCGTCGTCTACTTTCGGATGATTGACGTACGTGTTGTAGTAGCCTTCCGCCCTCATTATTTCGCCGGAGGCTTCATGCTGCACTCCAAACAAAGCCGTCTCATAACCGTTTCTTTGCAAAAACGATGCGAGATGCATTTTGTAGTCCTTCAGTTTGTGGCCGATGTGAGCCAGGCCAAGCATTCCATTTGTGTGTGGGTATGTTCCGGTTAACAAAGCCGAGCGACTTGCGGAACAGGTGGGATTTGCGCAGTGCGCGTTTGCGAACAGTACGCTCTGTTTGGCGAACGCCATAAGATTGGGGGTATCGGACGCATACCCGTATGGGCTTATATACCGTCCGGTGTCGTGGGTGTGTAAATACACGATGTTCATTAAAATCACTCCATTTTCAGTCACCCGCATAGGTTGCGGTAATTAATTATACTAAAAACAATTCTACAGTAAATATTCAAAAGTTGTTGTTGCATATGCAATACTTTACATTATAGGCTTTTAACCATTACGCAAACAGCAACCAATTAACCCCAAACCTATCAACAAGACTAAAACAGCCGCCTTTTCATGTTGAAAAGGCGGCTGCGCTTCGTACGATTAACAATTCAATACACGATCTTCCGAATCGAATCAACCGACAAGTTAAACTCATCTGCCAGCTGCTCTATCTTACAACCATTTCCATAAAGCGTCCGTATTTTCTCGTTCCTCTGCTTGTAATAACTACGCGCGCCGGAAGATTCACCCCAAGTTTTCTTGGGTTCTGCGTTTGGGATATACAACGTCTCGCCCGAAATATATTTTTGCAGCTCCTTTAGCAACTTGTCGGGTAAAATATCCTGCGCGTTTCTATACTTCATGGAGGAATTCCTCAAAACTGCCATACTCGTTAATAATCCCGCCGCCTAAAACGATTATCTCCCTGACTTTCCTCTCTATTTCGTTAGCAACATCCGCAAACGCCTGTAAATCCTCCGAGTCAAACGCAGACATCAGCTCAAACTTATCCAATGCAAAGTCATTGCAAACATGATTAAGCTCATGTTGAAGCATAATGCCCCACATATAAGCTTTAGTTACGTCGTTTTTCTCGCAATAGTGGCGTATCCTAAGCCACGTGTAGGACAACTCGGCGTACCAGTCGGATAAATCCTGAAAATTATGCTCCACAGCCTGCTTTTCCTCAACCGGCGCTTCGCCTTCCAAAAATGACTTCACCAAACCGATAACCTCGTAACATAGCTTCTTCTGCACCTCATCGCTACGCTCTGTTATGATTTTTAGATACCGCTCACAAAAACCGCTCGGGACATTTTTCATAGCCTTAAGCTGCTCCAACTGCGCGACTTGCGCCTTTTTGAAATAACACAAATTCGTAAAAGCGATCGCCTGACTTAGATAATCCAACACATATCCTGCGCCGAGCTTTACATCACTGCCGCTCGAAAAAAGCATTTGGGAGTAAATATTTTTAGCTTCGTTGTAAGCTATCAATGCTTTTTCGCGCATAAAAACAGGATTGGCAAGATTTGCGGCTTGTTGCTTTTTCAACTCTTCAAAGCGGCGGGCATCTTCCGGTGTTCTCGCATAGAGAAGCTCGCTGTCCGCCAGCACGTTGATATTATATTCCTTAAGATTGGCAAATCCTTGCAACCGCTCCCAGCTAATACCCCAAATATCAAAGCCTTCGCCGTTCAAAATAAAGGTACGTGCAAGGCGATTCCCTTTTTTTGTAATCGGCACAAAGTAGCTCATTGCTTTACCGGTGTCGTCAATCCTTAACGTTGTGTGGGACGCAACCAAAGCGATGTCGTCCGCATAATGTTCTTTTACTGTATCCAATACCCACTGCGTAACAAATTCACTGTTTTTCATAATTACAACTCCTCGTCTTATTAAATGTTTAGCGCCGAATATATAGGTTAACCTGTAATTTATTGTAATAGCGACTACGAAAAATTGAAATATAACAAATAACTGT
>CAZJLW010000187.1:0-1527 GCA_964546895.1 uncultured Eubacteriales bacterium
ATGGAACTGATTTTGCGATCAGCCACATTCCAGCCTTATTTTTGATAAAAAACGGTGAGAAAACCAATGTTTCACGCCGAACATCTAGTATCTTTTTTTGTATTTTTGTTATATAATTAATGAAAAATTCCAGCGGGAGGTTATTGGATGCCGTCTAAAACTATTAACGAATACGGAACGATTACGATTGATAACGAGGTAATAGCGCGCATAGCGGGGAACGCGGCGATGGGCTGCTACGGCATAGTGGGCATGGCCGCAAAAAATGTAAAGGATGGAATCGTTCAACTTCTGAAAAGGGAAAGTATTTCAAAGGGGATACATTTGACGATAAACGGAAATACGGTTACATTGTCGCTGCATATAATAGTGGAGTACGGGACGAACATATCGGCGATAGCGGAATCGCTCGTCAGCACTGTAAAATATCACGTCGAAAAAAACATCGGATTGGAAGTTGCGCAGGTCAATATATTTGTAGAGGGCGTGCGGGTTGATGCTTAAGGCGCACAAGGAGGGAAACGCTAAGGATATGCTTAACATAGACGGATATACTCTGCGGAGAATGATAATAGAAGGCGCTAACGAGCTTGGGCGGCATAAGGACGAGGTCGATGCACTCAACGTATTCCCGGTGCCTGACGGCGATACGGGAACGAATATGTTCTTCACGGTTTTGGCGGCGGCGCGCGAGGTCGAGCGCTTGGACACGGCGAGCGTTTCGGAGGTCTCGAAGGCGGCGTCCAGCGGCTCTTTGCGCGGTGCACGCGGCAACTCGGGCGTAATACTCTCGCAGCTGTTCCGGGGCTTCGCGAAGGGCTTGGAGAATAGGAACGGCGCGGACGCCGACACGCTTGCGATGGCGCTGCAAAAGGCGTCGGAGACGGCGTACAAGGCGATTATGAAGCCGAAGGAAGGCACGATACTGACGATAGCACGGTTTATGGGTGAGACGGCGGTTGACGCGTGTCTTGACAGCAGTGATATCGAAACCGTAATGCGCGAGATTATTTCGGCTTCGGAGGAAATGTTGCAGAAAACCAAGCAAATGCTACCCGAACTGCGACAGGCGAATGTGGTGGATGCCGGTGGCAAGGGACTGTTATATTTTTTCAAAGGTTCGCTTAAGGGAATGCACATGAAGAATGTGGTGCTGGAGACTGCGCCGAAAGCAGCGTCGGTCGAGGTGGTCGTCGAAACGGCGATATCCGCGACTAAGCAGACGGAGATCGAGTTCGGCTACTGCACGGAGTTTTTCGTAATGGAACCGCAGAAGTCCGGACGCACGCTTGAAGAGGTCGAGGATGGGCTTAAGGAGTATTTGCCGACTGTCGGGGATTCCATCGTGGTCGTCGGCGACGAGGATATTATCAAGGTTCACGTCCACTCGAATAATCCGGGACTCGTACTCGAAAAAGCAATGACTTACGGTGCGCTGTCGAGTATTAAAATAGAGAATATGCGCATTCAGCATACCAGTATTTTGAACGGCGAAGGGGCGCAGACGGCGTCGTCTATGCCGGTTTA
>CAZJLW010000187.1:1627-4873 GCA_964546895.1 uncultured Eubacteriales bacterium
AATGTTTGCAAAATTCATAGCCTTGTGGTATACTTCTGCGAGTAAAACGATGTTCCGCTTTTGTCAGAGACATTATGAACATCCGTGGAGGAAGGAGGAAATACCATGAACAACATAATCAGAGAGATCGAAAACGAACAACTCAAAAAGGATGTAACGCCGTTTAACGTCGGCGACACGGTTCGCGTTTCTGCGAAGATAGTCGAAGGCACTCGCGAAAGAATTCAGGTTTTTGAGGGTATCGTGCTGAAAAGGCAAAACGGTGGCTTACGCGAGACTTTTACAGTAAGAAGAGTTTCGTACGGCGTGGGCGTGGAAAAAACTTGGCCTGTACATTCACCGAGAATCGAAAAAATAGAGATCGTTCGCCGCGGTATCGTCAGGAGAGCTAAGCTCAACTACCTGCGTCAGCGCGTCGGTAAGGCTTCAAAAATCAAAACGGAAATTATGCGTAAGGCTTAGGCTAAGGAACGTTTTGTTAAAAATGATACTAACGGGAAGGGATGCCGGATTTACGGCGTCCCTTTTTATATGACTGCGATAAAATAGGAGACTTTGATGAACATAAACTGGTATCCGGGGCATATGACGGCCTCGAAACGAATGATGGAGCAAAACATAGCGCTCGTGGACGTCGTAATCGAGCTGCTCGACGCGCGCATACCCCAGAGCAGCCGCAACCCCGACATCGACGTCATGGCCAAGGCCAAGAAGCGGATTATTATCCTGAACAAGGCCGACCTCGCCGACGACGCCGTAACACGGGACTGGGCGCGGTTCTACCGCGAGAAGGGGTTCGTCGTCATAATGTCGGACTGCATGTCGGGCGCGGGGGTCGGCGACATAGCGGTTTCGGCCAGGACGCTCATGAAGGAGAAAATCGAGCGCCAAATGAGCCGCGGCAGGCTGTTCGTGCCGGTGCGTGCGATGATAGCCGGTATCCCGAACGTCGGCAAGTCGACGCTCATAAACAAATGCGTCGGCCGCGCCATTACAAAAACGGCCGACAGGCCGGGCGTCACTAGAAATAAGCAGTGGATTAAGATTAAGAAGGATTTTGAGCTGCTGGATACGCCGGGGATTTTGTGGCCGAAGCTCGGGGATGTGGATGTCGGGATACGGCTTGCGCTTACCGGCGCGGTTAAAGACGATGTCGTCGATATTTTTACGCTTAGTCAGAAGCTGGTGGAGCTGCTGGGAGGGTATTACCCGAATGCGATACCGGGGCGGTATGGTATCGACTGCGCGGGAGATGCGCCCCCGGCGGTTCTTGAAAAGATTGCCGTGGCGCGCGGGTTTTTGCAGAAGGGCGGCGTGGCCGATGTCGAGCGGGCTGCTATTATTTTGGTGGATGAGTTCCGGGCGGGGAAGCTTGGGAGGATTTCGCTGGAGCGGCCGGTGTGACACATTTAAATCTCCTAACCTACTTAATCTCCTGTTCAAGCCCCCTAAAAATCTCATGGTTAAAGAACTCTGCAATAGAAATACCAAGGCCGTCGCAGAGTTCTTTGACGGTAATCACTGACAAGTCCTTTCTTTTTTCGTCCATCATACTATAAACAGTGGACGGGGTGACGCCCGAACGAGTGGCAAGCTCGTTGTACTTTATATTGTTCTCTTTGCATAGCTCCTGAAAACGTAAAACAATAGCTTTTTTAATCTGCATAGTTTTCACCTCAACGACAAGTGTAAATATATACACGCCGATGCGTATACGCGCTTGCGTAGTTTGTACAGATGTGTTAAAATATACTCATCTGCGTATATGAGGTGAAATAATGGTAAAAACGTGCATGATAACAGGACACAGGCAAATCCCAGACAAGAATATAGCTTATATTAAAAAACTGATATATGACGAAATAACAAAAGCAATAGATAGCGGTTACACACACTTTATATCTGGATATGCAAACGGCATTGACCTACTCTTTGCGGAAATCATAGCAGAAATGAAAAATAGTCGTTGCATAACTCTTGAAGCAGCTATCCCATATCGCAAACGGCTAAATACCAAAGACAATAACTTCCAGCGACTTTTGTTACATTGCGATATTGTCGGCGTTCATTCTGAAGAATATGTTCCTTCAGTGTTTATGAAGCGCAACCGTTATATGGTTAAGCAATCGGATCTAGTCTTAGCTGTATATGATGGTCGTCTGACCGGTGGGACAATTTCTACCATTAGATATGCTTATGCATTAGGCAGGAATGTGAAAGTTATAATGATGTGAATAAAAAAATTTGTTATATGATAACACGAGAAAACTTTTTCGACTAATGAGCAAGCATCATTACGGAGGAAGAAAATGATTAACGAAGCAACTTTGCTAGATAGCGGAAATTAAAAAAACTCTGTCATGGTCATTCTAATCCCATCACAGAGTTTTTTGCTTATTGATGAACTTCGCTGCAAATCGCCCGCTCCACAAACGCATTCAATGAAATCCCTTTCCGGCTTGCGATAGCTGCTGCTTCTTTGTGTAGCTCAGGCGAAATCCTATTCTAACACTTGTTTTCTTGTTATTTCAGCATATAATAAGTTCATGGAATTCTTTAAATCAAAAGAATTATTGAGATGAGGTGTATTTATGAATTTAGCACGAATTTCACAAAATGGTCAGATTACCGTTCCTGTTGACATTAGAAAAATATTAGACTTACAAACAGGTGATAAAATACTATTTATGACAAAACCAAGCGGAGAAGTAGTAATTGTCAATTCTTCCAAGCTTGCCATTCATGAAGCACAGAATAAGCTGTCCGACCTAAATATATCCGAAGAAGATATATTTAATGAAGTAATGGATATGCGTTATGGTGAACGCAAATGAGGATAATGGTTGCTCCTATTCTTAATGCTGCTGTCCAGCATGGCATTGATATAATAGTAACTGGGGACAAGCATTTTCTTATGCTAGAAATTGAAACGCCGGAAATACTTACGCCAAAAGAATTCCTGTTAAAATATCAACATTAGTAATATTTATATTTTTTACCTGTTTATGCTAAGTCATTGTTATTGAGCCGCGTTCAGATTTATTTTCTTTTGCTTGTTTAATGCAAATAGGGTAGCTTGTTAATAGATTTTATATAATAGGGGGACAATTACATGAATATTGAAATCTGTAAATTAACACCGGAACTGGCGGAGGACTACGCTCGTTTCTTTGATGAAACACCGCACAACGATGAGTTTAAACGAAAGTGTTATTGCGTGAGTTGGCGTGCTGACGCCGCCAATGG
>CAZJLW010000188.1:0-4839 GCA_964546895.1 uncultured Eubacteriales bacterium
TCCCCTACCCCCTACTCACCTAACCTCTCTACAACCACTTCAAACCCTCTTATACCCAACCCCCGCCATAAACTTCATAATAACCGGGGCATACTCCTCAATAACACTATACTGATCAACCAAAATATCCCGAGCCTTCCAAAGATTCCGGTAATGCTCCTCATAGCAAGACTTCCTGGCACAACCGTCCAGTCCATGTGCCACAAAAACCTCGCACCCTTGGAACGGGTTCGCAGTACCCAAATACAAATCTTCCCGCTCGTCCACGAACAGTATCCGCCCGCCGTAATTATCCGGGTTATTCAGCCCATTCAGGAACACGGACTTAAAATGAACCCCATCATCGGACACATACAAATCAAACCCGATAGGATAGCGAATGAGCCGCAGTATCTCAACGACACTCTTATAGATTTCGATCAATATGTTCGTAACCGTACTGCCGATCAGCTCATACAACGCTTCCTTATTTGCCAAAAGAGTAGTCAGTATTACTTCCATATTGCTGGAATCATCGAAGGTGCTAATGAGCAGCCTACCTTCGTATTCCTGAATTTGCCATGCATATACGTTAAACGGATTGTCGAAGCCGGAGCCGAGACCGGAAAGGCTTCTGTGCTTTTTCGGGCTTGGCGATAGCAGCGGCAGCAGCGGATTCCCCCCGACAATCAAGCTCCAATTGTCATGTCTGTCAATGCGAATAACATCGCATCCCATCGGGAGAAGCCACGCCAACGGCAGCTGCTTCGTACCGCTCACATAAAGATAATTCTTAAACACGCCTATGCTGAGCGTATATTTATTTGCCGGATCGCCGAAGCCATTATCAACTATCAGCGTCCAGTCATTCATTTCCGGTTCTCTGCCGTTAGTCCGCCAGACGGCCGCGCCGTTCGGGCTGCTCGTCGCGACGTATATCCGGTTATTAAACACGGCCATGTTGCTAATCGCGCCGCTCGGATTTTTAGCGGGGTCGTAGCCCGGCGCGTTTGGGTTAATAACCAGCTCCCACGGATAAAATTCCGGGTCGACGCTGCTGTACAAATACGGTGTCGTGCTGGAATTCGCCTCGTCGACCGTCGCAACGTACAGCTTGCCCCGATGCGTAATCATCGCGCGGGACGACGTACCTACCAGATTACCCGGCATTACGAACCAGTTTACGCCGTTCGGCGATTTCAATATCTTGACACTAGCCCCGAAGCTCGCGGCGTACAGGCTCGGGCTTCCCCCGAACGGGTAATGCTTTATCATATACCGGAACCCCGTCATGCCCGAGCCGAACGGCGCTTTGTACACGCGTTCCCATTCGAGTATGCCGTTTTTCTCATAGCGCCATATCTCGGCTTGATTGTCCACCGGGTCGGGTCTTATGATGTCGGGGATAACTGTTCTCGGCTCAATCGCCTTTATTATATTCACAAGAATGTTCCGTCCTGTGCCTACGTATATAAAATTATCAAGCTCGGCCATAGACCACGCATAGTTGTTCTGCCGGGCGTTATTTAAGTTGTTGCTGTCAAACCCGTTTACCGGGGTTAAATTATTAAATATCAAAGCTCATCCTCCTTTTTGTATTGCGAAACCGCCGGCTTACATAACCGGCGGTTTCGTAGCTTTGTCCTATATAATATTCTATTAGATGCTATATTGTGATTTTTAGATTATAACGCGTAACTCTTGACAGTATGAGTACCACGTGTTATCTTAACATAAGCGTACGCTAGGTACGCTTAGAAGGAGGGTGTGAATTGCATCATATAACCGACTATGAACTTGAACTGATGAAAATTATTTGGGCTAACAACGGCACGGCTCTGTATGCTGAAATTGTTGAGGAGCTTGAGGCCAGGGGCAATCACTGGACTAAGAATACCATTATTACACTGTTATCTCGTTTAATAGAAAAGGAGCTGTTAAAAACCAATAAAATCGGACGACGTAATCAATACATAGCCATCGTACCGGAGGCCGATTATCAAGCCGGACAGACGGTGCAATTTGTGGATAAAATTTTTGAAGGCAATACAAAGGGATTGATTTCCACACTCATCGAAAAGGATTTGCTTACATCGGATGATTACGAAGACTTAAAAAAATACTGGGAGGGCAGAGGTGGCAAGTTATGAATAGTCTATTAATTGTTGCCTTGCGGTTGTCGCTTTCGGGTTCGTTTTTTATTCTTTTTCTTTGCTGTCTGAAACCAATCATCCGGCACAGGCTCACAAAAAGTTGGCAATATTATATTTGGCTCGTGGTTATCATCCGATTGTTAATACCTTTTTCGTTAGGAGTAGACATATGGGGGCATTCTAATGCACTTCCCCAGCAAGAAACAACCAGCGAGCATTTGTCCTATACTTTAAACGCCTATCGCGCGGATGAAAATCCAACGCCTGCTCAGTCATATTTGACACAAGTGGTTTATGCTTGGTTAATCTGGATTATGGTAGCTTTAATCCTGCTTGTTCGTAAAATAACTATTTATCAGAATTTCACACGCTATATTAAAGCCGGTCGAACTGAAGTATCAGACATGAGGCAACTGGAGCAGTTGGGCAAATTCGCGGAGCAGTTAAAAATTAATCAAACCGTGGAATTGTATACAAACAGTTTGATTTCATCGCCACTGCTTATCGGCTTCTTCAAGCCTTGCATCATTTTACCTACCAGCGAACTCTCTGATACTGATTTTGGAAATACAATACTGCACGAGCTAATCCATTACAAACGGCTGGATATGTTTTATAAGTGGCTTGTACAACTAACCATTTGCTTACACTGGTTCAATCCGCTTGTACATTTGATGAGTCGTGAAATTAGCCATGATTGTGAGCTTTCATGCGACGAAGTCGCGCTAAGAACCCTTAATCCAAGTAAGCATAAGGCTTACGGTGTTACGCTATTAAATGTATTAACAGTTAGAAAATACAATCAACAGATCGCTTCTTTATCGCTCAACGAGGGTAAAGAACTTATGAAAGAGAGGTTGGATTCAATTTTGAATTTTAAGAAAAGCTCTTGGCTTACGAGATCTGCAATGCTCTTGTTGACAGTTGTTTTTTTATGCGGCTTTGCTATTACCGGGGTGGCTGCAGCCGACGGCGAAAAGTCTATAGGACAACCGTACATCTACTCCCAAACAGGATATTACCAAGACGGCTATGTTTTTGAAATGGGTTGGAACTTAAATGAAAACAGTTACAACACCTATCCCAATAAAACAACGATCACGCTTACAGACGCCTCCAAAATAACCGTTTCTTTTGAAGTGTCCTTAAAAAAATCAATCGCGCAGCCCGAGGTTTTAAATGCACTGACAGTATTGCTTGACAGATTAAAATCCCAAACAGTAAATACACGAATACCGCTTGAAAAACCGTTGGTCGTGAGCGTACAGTATGTAGGAGATAAAGATGTCATTAAATTGGCAGAAGAATACTATAATGAAGGCAAAAATACAAATTTTTCAGCCATATTCATTGCTTTAAATAATGAAGTGAAAAGTTTCTATCTTGACAAGATTTTTAAAGATGGGAAGCTTGCTCTTTTCGCAGGATTAGTAAAAGATTTTAGCGCTGAGGCAATCAGAAAATACGCCGAAAAAGCCTATAACGAAGATAAACTTACGTTCTTCTCTGTTATTGTGCCATACATGACGGACAGCGAACTACAAGCTTGGGCTGTTAAATGCGCACGTGACAAACGCGTTGCTTACTGGGGCGCTTTATTAAAGGAACCATCTTTCACTTCTCAATCCGAAACCACATTTAGGTTTTATATGGTTAGGGATACGAAAAACATTGACTTTTTTGTTCCAAAATTACAGGGCAACGAGACGGTTCTTATTGGCGGAATGTTTATGAATAAAGGTGAAACAATCAAATATAACATAAACGGTGAAGGAAATCATGGTTTCGCAATAAGTTGTACTCAAAGCTCATCTTCTCCATCCGATAAAACCAGTCTTTACGTCGCCGGAAGTAAGAGATACAAGGATAATTCTAGAATATTGGATGAATTTAAAGTGACAACCTATGACAACCAATATTTTTTTTATGTTACAAACAAGTCGGATATACCGCTACAGAATATATCCGGTACTATAACGGTTTATAAGTAATAAGCGCTGTGAAATTTTTATTGATAAATGATAATCACAAAAGTATAATGAATTCAGGGGGCGCCGAATAAAATGCCGGAAAAACTACACGATAAGGGCTATAAGCGGATTTTATCTAAGAAGAAGAATTTCCTGAGCTTGCTCAAGACTTTTGTTGATGCTTCTTGGGTTGAAGGTATTAGTGAAGACGACCTTGAACATATTGATACGGAGTTTATTCTTAAGGATTTTAAGAATAAAGAAGCCGATGTGATTTATCGGCTGAGGCATAATGATACAGATGTAATTTTTTATTGTTTGTTGGAGTTGCAAAGCTCTGTTGATTTTACGATACCTATCAGATTGCTGATATATCTGACTGAGCTGCTCAAAAGGATATTTTTGGATGAAGATCAATTGGACAGAGAAAAGGCGGGATTTCGCTTGCCTTGTGTGGTACCGGTCTTACTGTATAACGGCGCAGACGAATGGACTGCCGTAAAAAGCTTTAAGGAATATACAGACGGCGGAGAACTGTTCGGCGAACATTTAATCGATTTCAAGTACATTTTAATAAACGTAAACAAATATTCAGATGAATCGTTAATTCAAATAAGAAGCCTGTTGTCTTCCGTGTTTCTGCTCGACAAAAAGCAAACACAAGATGATTTTACGCGTAACATTGATATAGCGTACAAAATATATACAACACTATCAGGAGACGAGCAGATAGATTT
>CAZJLW010000189.1:0-4810 GCA_964546895.1 uncultured Eubacteriales bacterium
ACGACTGTTCCGACTTTGCCCGAAGCGCATTATTTCGTCGCTAACGAGCTAAAGCACGCCGATGTCGTATGTCAGACCGTCGCGCCGCGCTTCTGCGGAGAGTTCCAGAAGGGCATCGATTATATCGGTGACTTGAATCAGTTCAAGGCTGAATATGCCGTTCATGCGGCAATCGCTCGTGCGTTCGGGTATAAGATTAGCGTCCACTCCGGCAGCGATAAGTTTACGGTTTTCCCGTCGGTCGGCGAGCTTTCGCAAGGCCGCTTCCATGTAAAAACCGCCGGTACTAACTGGCTCGAAGCCGTGCGTATTGTAGCCAAAACCGAACCGGCGTTCTACCGCGCAATGCACGAGAAGGCGTTTGCTACGCTTGAAGAAGCTAGGAAGTATTACCATATAAAAGCGAAGGCTGAGTCGGTTGCGCCGCTTGTGAGCGTTGCTGACGACAAGCTGCCTGAGTATATGAACGAGGACGACGCACGGCAAATTCTGCACATTACATACGGATTTATTTTGCAAGACGCGCCGATGAAGAAGCAGCTGTATCATATTTTGTACGAGTATGAGAATGTGTATGCCGCGGCGCTGGTTAAGCATATAGGCAGGCATGTTGATTTGTTGAACGGGAAGAAGTAAGCGATAGGCTGGAAAAAATAAGAAGGGCGTTGATTTTGAGTGGGTAACTCAGAATCAACGCCCTATTATATTGCCCTCGAACTCCGTTCATTCCTCAAAATGACTCCGCACAGCGCGCAGCACGGTCTGCTTCTGAAACGGTTTCCGTATAAAATCATCCGCGCCGTCGCCATGTGCCGAGAGTATTTTTTCGGAGTCGATCGCGTTGGCGGTCAGTATGACCTTTATGGCGGGGTTAAATGCCTTGATTTGCTTCACTATGTCGGAGAGCTTCATGCTGCCCGTAATGCCCGACTCGAGAATGACGACGTCCGGGTTATACTCGTCCAACATAATGATCGCGCCTTGGCCGGAGCTGGCTTCGCCGACGATCTCGATATCTTCCTCGGTATTAATAAGCCGTGTCAGCATACTGCGCACGACCAACGAATCATCTACTATAAATACTTTTATTTTGTCCATTTACAGTTCATCCCTTTCATAAAGCGCGGCTATCAACGCCACGATACCGGCGGTTTCCGTACGTAAAATCCGTTTGCCCAGCGAAACCGGCCGAATACCCCGGGCGGTAAGAAATTCAATTTCACTCAGGGCGAAGCCCCCCTCCGGCCCGATAAACACGCCGAGGCTTTGCGCCGACGAGTACGGGGGTTGCTTTAGCAGGGTTTTCAGCCCGAGTGTATGCTCGTTCTCAAACGCGACGAAAGCGCAGTCAAGCGTCTCGTAATGAGCCGCCGCACCCTTCAAATCAGTAAGCGCGCCCACACGCGGAATAATACCGCGTAACGACTGCTTTGCGGCTTCCTCCGCAATTTTGTTGTAACGCGCGATGCGTTTTTCGATTTTGTCGCCGTCCGGCCGGGCGATTGTGCGCTCCGTTATGACGGGTACGATCTCGTAAACGCCTAGCTCGACGCATTTCTGGATAATAAGCTCCATCTTGTCGCCTTTGGGCAAGCCCTGAAACAACGTGACGCGCGTCGACGGCTCGTTTGGACAGACGGTTCGTTCGACGATGTCAAGCACAGCGCCTGTCTTATTTATTTCCCTGACGGCGCAGCGGTAATCGACGCCGTTTTCGTCACAGAGCGTCACCGCTTCGCCCGGCGCAAGCCGCAGCGATTTGGACATGTGCAAAAAATCCTTGCCGTCAAGCGTCACCGTCGTACCGTTAACCGCTTGCGAAACGAAAAAAAACTTAGGCATGAGCTAACCCCTTACACAGACGATGCAAATCCAGTCGTCCTTGTTAATAACGTCCTTAATTACGAACGAGCCTTTTTCAAGCGCGGCGCGGACGTCGTCTGTGCGCTGCGAGATGATGCCCGAGCAAATAAACAGCCCGCCGACTTTCAGCGCCGCGCCAACAAAATCAACTAAATCTATTATAATATCAGCCACGATATTTGCAATAACCAAATCATAATTTTTTCGCGTGATAATTTCTGCCAAATCGTGATCGGTCAGCACGTTTCCGGTGTAGACGTTCAACCGCTCAGGCTCGATATCGTTAAGCGACGCATTCGTCCTCACGACGGCTTCGGCGTTCGGGTCGATATCGACGGCGACGGCGTCGGTTGCACCGGCTAACAGCCCGATTATCGACAGTATTCCGCTGCCGCAGCCCAGATCCAGTATGGATTTACCGGCAGCGCATTTCTCGGTCTCAATCGCGCAAAGCTGCGTCGTCTGGTGCAAGCCCGTGCCGAAAACGTTGCCCGGCTCGATACGAAAGACGAGCTTGCCGGTGGTGTCAATCGGCGTGTCGGCTTCAATTCTCGCTCCGCCCGTTCCAGACTTGCTTATATCTGTCCCGACTGGCACAATAACAATACGCCCGCCCAGCTCAAACGGCTTGTAATACTTGCGCCACTCGTTAAGCCACGTAGCATCGTCCACGTTTTTCTTAACGAGCGCCAGACTGCCGAAGTCCAACCCGGTATCGGCGGCGCCCGCCGCTTTCAGCGCCGTCTCTGCCATAATCAGGCTCTCGTTGCCGAAGGCGTTCGCGCTCACGTAAAATTTTACATGCACCTCGTCGCCCTCCGCGTTCATTAGAGCCTCGTCGACGTAATCCCAGTTGAACGGGTTCGTTTCCAAAAAGCCGCGCATGTCCTGCGCGTCATCTATCTGCACGCCGCCGATTCCGCATTCCATCAGTACAGCCGTAACGGCCTCGACTGCTTCATGCGTCGTCGTAACGTCCGCTTCAATCCATTCCAATGTGTTCAATCCCTTCAAAAAGGGCTGTATCAAAGATACAGCCCACTAAAAATTAGCAATGTTACCTTATTTATTCTGATACGGTTTACTTATATGCATGTTTCTAAATTATCCCCCAATACCGTATAGTGCGCTTTGCATAGTATCGAAAGATTGAAAACCTTTTGAGTTCGGCATGTAGTACACCGTAAAGTCCTTGTCCGGAAACGAATTCTGTCTGAGTAATGTTATTTTTGATGCGTCCATGTGCTGAAACAGCGCGTATTCAAGCGGGTTATCTAAGAATACCCAGTAATCAATTGAAGTTACGGTTTCAGGAATTATAATATTTTTTATTTTGTTGCTCCTGAACGCGGCTATGCCTAGTGTAGTCAGCGCTTCGCTTAGAACCACCTGTGTCAGCTCGTTTTCCGAAAAAGCCCAGTCGCGAATGACCGTAACACTATTTGGAATAGTTAAAGACATTAGCTTGTTCAGCCTACGCTAACGGATACTTCTCCACAAGCGCCTTGACACGCTCCTTCGCCGAGCGTTGTACATCCTTGTTGTCGCTACCGCCCTTGACTACGGATGAGATAATACCGGCGATTTCCTTCATATCGCTCTCGTTCATGCCGCGCGTCGTTACATACGGTGTGCCGAGACGTATACCGCTTGTTATGAACGGGCTTTGCGGGTCGAACGGTACAGCGTTTTTATTGCAAGTTATGTTAACCTTGTCGAGTAGCTTTTCGGTTTCTTTGCCCGTTACGTTCATGTTTTGCAAATCGACGAGCATGAGGTGGTTGTCGGTTCCTCCGGAAACGATGCTGAAGCCGTTATCTATGAGTGCCTGAGAAAGAGCTGCCGCGTTTTTGATTATGCCGCCGCAGTACGTCTTGAAGGAATCGTCCAGAGCTTCTTTAAATGAGACAGCCTTCGCAGCGATTATGTGCATAAGCGGCCCGCCCTGTGAACCAGGGAAAATCGAGCTGTCGATAAGCTTAGCGTGCTGTTCCTTGCACAGAATAAGCCCGCCGCGCGGCCCGCGAAGAGTTTTATGTGTAGTGGTCGTTACGACGTCAGCGTACGGTATGGGGCTTGGGTGATATCCGGTCGCGACAAGTCCGGCGATATGCGCCATGTCAACCATCAGATATGCGCCGACCTCGTCCGCTATTTCGCGGAACGCTTTGAAGTCGATGATACGCGAATACGCGCTCGCGCCTGCGATAATCATCTTGGGCTTGCAGTCGTGCGCGGTTTTGCGCAGCTCGTCGTAGTCGATGTAACCGGTCTCCTTGCTGACGCCGTACGGTACAATGTTGAAATACTTGCCGGAAATATTAACGGGGCTGCCGTGTGTAAGATGCCCGCCGTGCGCGAGATTCATACCGAGAATTGTGTCGCCCGGCTTCAGCATAGCGAAGTACACCGCGAAGTTTGCCTGTGAGCCGGAATGCGGCTGTACGTTTGCGTGATCCGCACCGAAGAGCTGCTTCGCGCGTTCGATTGCGAGTTGCTCAACCACGTCAACATTTTTGCACCCGCCGTAGTAGCGCTTGCCCGGGTAGCCTTCGGCATATTTATTCGTAAGCGGTGAACCCATAGCGGCCATAACCGCCTTCGATACAACATTTTCAGATGCGATAAGCTCGATGTTATCGTTCTGACGTTTCATTTCTAAACTGATCGCGTCAGCTATTTCGCCGTCTACATTCCTAATGTCCTCAAAAGAATACATATGTTTCCCTCCGAAATTTTTTATTTACTGATTATATCGTGAATTGTGAAAAAGTGAAAGCACTTTTCTTTAAGATTTTCATAAGTAAAAAACACGCGTGAAAATAATACTTGCAATTTTATTAGGTCTGTGCTAAACTATGTTTGTAAGTTGATTTTAAGCGCCGCGGAGTGGAGCAGTCTGGTAGCTCGTTGGGCTCATAACCCAAAGGCCGTAGGTTCAAATCCT
>CAZJLW010000190.1:0-4805 GCA_964546895.1 uncultured Eubacteriales bacterium
TCTTGTTACTAAACAAATCTAAAGCGGATTTAAACACAGCGTCATAGTTCTGCTGCAGGCTGTTCGTATTACTTTCCAATCTAACATCTCCCCCTGTCACTATAAATCGTACACTACACTGACAACACTACATACGATTACATCACAAACCTGCCCATATTTCAATATCCCACCAAAAATAAACACAAAAAAAGAGCAGACGGTTTTGCACCGCCTACTCAATTGTAATTACAACCCATACCGCCCTTCCAGCATCTTAGCCACGGCGATATAAATATAAGAAATCTTATACCAAGTAGTAAAATCCACAACACCCGTCGCGGGCAGATTAAACACCTTCTGGAACTCTGTAACCGCCTTCTGCGTACCTGCACCGAACTTACCGTCGACGGACGTGATTATCGGTATAAGCGGGAAGCTCGACCGAATAACATTCAGCTCGGCTTGGATTTTCTGAACGGGCAGACCGCAGACGCCAAGCTTTAAATCATAGCCGGGGTATGAAGTCGGTATTCCCGCCACTTCCGGAGCGGTTTTCAGCACGATATCGTTGCCGTAATAATACTTCAGTATGTCCAGCGCTTTATACCCCTTATCAGCCAAACTCTTCGAGCCCCACTGACTAAGCCACCCCGGATTATTAACCCTAATACCATCATTATACTGCGAAAAAAACGGGTAATCATACTTACCGATTTTAATATAGTAATTAAACACCTGATCGACAACAGCCGATATCGAATCGAAAATGTTCCTGCCGGGAATAAACTTCTGGTCGTACTGCGTCGACGACGTTATCGTAAAGTTGAAGCCCTTCGAATAATACCACTCCGTGAACACGCGGCTCATCGTCAGCGAGCATATCGCGAAAATATTAGCCTTTAGGCACTCATACGGCCATGTCGGATAAATTTCGCTGGAGGCGACGTTTTTGATATAGTCGGCGTACGGTACGAGGTAATTTTTCGCGGAAGTGTTTGTCGGCAGCCCGTCGTGTACGACGATGTATTCGGGGACTCTTACGGTCGGCAGGACGAGCGGCATCGTCGGTGGAATTTGCGAGTCGGGATCGACTACGATTTTCGGCGGGAAGTCGCCCCACAGCGTGTGTTCCGGTATGCTCACGTCGACCAGCGGTGGGTTTTGCTCCGGCTCCGAGTCCATTATTACGTCCTGCTCGGACGTCACACCGTCGAATATCTGCATGTGCTGTATGACCATAGGCGTCAGCCCTTGGCGCTCAATCCGTGCGTCACACACCGCGTATGGCTTTATCTCCGTTTCGTAATTAAGCGACAAATCTTTATCCGGGCACGATATCGCTATTGGCTCCGTTTCGCCGATAACGTTCGTTTTTGTAGTGACAGTGCCGTCGGCGGACATGATTACAACAACCGCGTTTTCAACCGGCTGTGCTATGTTGTCCGCGTATACCTTAAAAATGAGATACCCTGTTCCCATACATTCCACCCCAACATAATATTTTAATACATTATACTGCGGGAAGCTCGTCAAGGTTCGTTTCATAGCAATGTGCGCCACGAAATACTGTGTCATATACACTCGTTGTAACATAATAATAAAAGGAGATATTTTGCGTAGCGGAGGTGTTTTTATGAGTGAATTTACTTTACGCGTCGGTGATAGCGGAGAATTCGTCGCCGAATTAAATGCGATGCTTAAGGCGCTGAAATACGCCGTAAACAATACGTTAAGCTTTGACAACAAAACACAGAACGCAGTCTATACGTTTCAAAATGATTTTGGGCTGCCGCCTACGGGCATAATTGACGAGAACTGCTGGAATGTGCTGAAGGATGCGGCGAAAAAAGCGGTGCCGGAAGAGATGGAGCAGCCGGAGCAGTCGGAGCAGTCGGCAATGCAGGTGAGGGCGTCGCGGCCGACGCTTCGGCAAGGCAATCGCGGCACGTACGTAGTAGAGCTGCAAACGATGCTGAAAAAGTTGGGGTATTTGAGTGGGGCGGCTGACGGGATTTTTGGGCCCAACACGGCCGCGGCTGTGCGGGCGTTCCAAGCGGCGAACGGCTTGACGGCGGACGGAGTGGTCGGGGCTAAGACGTGGGCGGCGCTAGACAAAGCGTTAGCACCACCAGCGCCGCCGACACCCCCGACACCGCCGTCGACACAGCGTCCGACGCTTCGTGTCGGCAGTACGGGGCAGGACGTGTTGTATTTGCAGGGCGCGCTGAAGCTGCTTGGCTACTACACGGGGCCTTTGGATGGGTCTTTCGGGAGCGGTACGGCGGACGCCGTGAAGCGCTTTCAGCTGTCGCGCGGGCTTACCGCGGACGGCGTAGTCGGGGCTAGGACATGGGACGCGATAACGCAGGCGCTAATCGGCATACCGCCGACAGGCACGAAGCCGACGCTTCGCGAAGGCAACACGGGCGATTACGTTAAGGTGCTGCAAAAGCGGTTGAAGGATTTCGGCTACTACACGGGGCCGATAGACGGGGTATTCGGGAGAACGACGACGGAAGCCGTCAAGAAGTTCCAGACAGCTGCAAAGGTAACGGCGGACGGCATAGTCGGACCGCAAACGTGGTCGCTGTTGGATACGCTGCTGCCGCCCGTACAGCGCCCGACGCTTAAGGAAGGCGACACGGGCGAGGGCGTAATAATTTTGCAGGATAAGCTGAAAAACAAGGGATATTTTTCCGGCTCGATAACGGGCAGCTTCGGCCCCGAAACTACGTCGGCCGTCAAGACTTTTCAGCGTGATAACGGCTTGCCGGTGACGGGCATAGTGGACACATCGACATGGGACGCGTTATACAGGATCGAAACCGAACAGCCGGGGATTCCACCCGGCGAGCGCCCGACACTGCGGTTGGGGGACAGCGGCCCGTACGTTGAGCTGCTGCAAAACGAGCTGTCCACGCTTATGTATTACAGAGGAAAAATAACGGGCAAGTTCGACAGCGCGACGGAAGTCGCCGTCAAGGCGTTTCAGGACGCCAACAAGCTGACGCCTGACGGCGTCGTCGGGCGGTTCACGTGGTACGCGCTTATCGCCCTGTATCCGCCGCCAGTCAACTGCCTGTAATCCGCCAGTTCCTACACAAAATACAACCAAGTAATAAAAATATAAATCCCAACCGTCAGAACCGTAAGCGAACCGACAAGTATTTTCGCAATCGTCGTGGCGTAGTTAAAGCCGACGTTCATGCCGAATCGATCCTCGACCAATACGGAGGGGTCGTCCGGATTATAATAGAACAAACCGAGTTTCCAGAATCTGTCGTCGCTACGCTTCGGATGAACGAACGTAGCGTCGGCACCGGTGCGCGAGAAATCAGCGCCAGTGAGCTGCGGGTGTAGCTTGCCGCCACCCTGCCCGGCTTTGATTGCGATATACAGAAACGGTACGATGCTTATAACTATAAGCGCAAACGTCAGCCCGACCATAAACCACGTGGGCGGTACGAATAAATTGAGCGTCATTGGTTGCAAGACGAGGCAGAACATCGTAGTGGCGACCGTTAACACGCCTAGCGCGTGGCTGAGCATTTTTCTGTAAACTTTGTGCTGGGCGAAGGACAGCGCGGGATTCTCGGTGCTTATTTGCAGCTTCGACCGGTAAATCATGATGTTCGACAAAGCAAACGACGCGACCAGTGCCATGCCGACAAGCGGCAATGCCAGTACAGTCAGCATTGATTTGTCCGCCCAAGCGTTCGGCTGCATCTGAAAATTCCAGTGCGTCGGGATTTTGTCGGGCGCGGACGGATAGGCGGCGACGGATATCGCGACCGCGATAAGGCACAGCCCCACACTAAAAGCATAATAGCCCCACGGAATCGCCGTAAGCCGCTCTCTTTGCGCGGCCGACCGCGTTTCTACGGACATGACAGGCGCGACGCCCCATTGATTATTTTCTTTGAGGGCGCGCGCTTTTTTCCATTGCGGAATAAACGCGAGCATTTGCACCGCCATTATAATAAGAGGGAAGTACATGCAAGTCATGATACTCAAACGCGGCGCGACGATGTACTGAACTATAGCCAGCACGCACAGAACCGCGCCACCAAGCGCGACCGTAGTAATGTAGGAACTCTTCAAGCCTTTAACATCCTGCCTGTCGTGTACATTCTCGGGGACGCGCACGCCGAACAGAAACGCCTTACGCGTTATCGTCGGGATAATCGCGAGAAACAGCGTAGTAGACACAAGTATAACAATGTTCAAAAGCAGTAAAACAATCCCAAAACTATCAAGCTCCGACTTGAAAACCGACATATTGCTAATCATTTTTCTTACCTCCCGTAACCTCATTAAAAATATTTTTGCACAACTCGGAAAAATCTTTCGCGGACAAGCCCAGGCAACCGGCCTCGGCGGCCAGCGGCTGTAGCTTTTCGCGCAGTATCGCTACGGACGCCGCTATGGATGCCGCGGGCTTTCTCGATTCGCTCGCGACTGAGCAGCCCGAGCGCCTGTCGATGACGATGTAGCCTTCGTCGCGGAGCATCGCGTATGCTTTGTTGACGGTGTGGGCGTGTATGCCGATGTCGGCGGCCATGCGCCGCACGGACGGCAGCGGCTCGCCCGGCGACAGCTTGTGTCCGGCTATGCCCATTATTATTTCGTTGCGAAGCTGCTCGTAAATCGGAACTTCGCTTTCAAAATCTATCGTAATAACCACTGGCGATTTTTCTCCTTTCTGTTGTGCTAACTGCTATAGATAATATATAGCAGCTCAATCACATTGTCAACGCCAGCTTTGAAAAAGTTATTTGACAAATTCATAGGTTGCTGTAAAATAATAACAGCTATATATTCGG
>CAZJLW010000191.1:0-4670 GCA_964546895.1 uncultured Eubacteriales bacterium
TACGGCTATGAATCTTCGGAAGCGTTTTCAAGAGCGTTTAGCAAATTGCACGGTGTGACACCATCGTCAGCGCGCGACAAAGGCGTTTCGCTCAAAGCCTATCCTCGCATGTCCTTTCATATTTCTATAAAAGGAGATAGCGAGATGAATTATCGAATCGAAGAAAAAGCGGCGTTTGAGGTTTTTGGGCTGGAGCTTCAAACCAATGTAGTGAACGGCAAGTGTTACAAAGACATTCCGGCGTTTTGGCAAAGCTGCGAAAAAAACGGTGGATGTGTTGCACTGGCACAGGCTGCCGGTAAAAAGCCGGGCGAATTGTTAGATTTTGGTATGACCTACGCCCATGAACCGAACGGTAATATGTGCTACATGATTGCCTGTCTAAAACAAACAGAGGTCGTTCCGGCGGAATTTAAAGTGCTGACTATCCCGAAACAGACATGGGCGGTTTTTAGCACAGTATGGAAAAGCGAGCAAGATACCGATAAACTTCACGTTGTTTGGCGAAGGATCTACTCCGAATGGTTTCCGACAGCAAATTATGAACACGCAGATTGTGACTTCGATATGGAGGTTTATTTTGGGTCTGACCCATCTAGCTACGGCGTAGAGGTTTGGATACCGGTAGTAAAAAAGTAAGAAAAGCAAAGGGGCTGTCGCAAAACCATAAAAATGGTTGGCGACAGCCCCTCCTCTTACTCCCCCTTCTTATAAACCCCCCGATACTGACTAGGCGTAACCCCCTCCAGCATCTTAAACTTCCGTATAAAACTGGAAGAATCTATGTACCCTATCTCATTAATTATATCCTTAATCGGTAAATCCGTCGTAACAAGCTTATGCTTCATCTCGTTCATGCGCAAATTAGTAATAAACTCGTTAAATGTATATCCAGTCTCACCCTTAATCAACCTACTCAAATAAGTAGCCGAAACCCCGTACTTCCCCGCCACGAACTCCAAACTCAGATTCTTGTTCCGATAATCGCTACTCAAATAAGAAATAATAAGCTTCTTCAACTCATAGCTACTGTTTTCCTTAGTTTTATTAATATAACCACAAAACTTCTCGGCGAACTGTTTCATAGCCGCTTCAAACTCGCTAATCGATGTTATTTCCGACAGCGCGATTATCTCCGGATTAAACAGATCAAAATTTTTCTGCCCGAGCGTTTTTATAACGTTAGTAATCACGTCATAGCAAACGCACCGCAGTATTAGATACGACTTTATACTCTGCGATATTTCCTGCGCCATATTCTCAATAATCGAAAAAGCAACATCCGCGTCACCCTGATGCAAGCTCTGGATAAACAGCGCCTGATTAACAGTAGGGTAAAACGCCTGTCCCGGCTGCTTTACATCAGGATTGGAAAACAGACAAATATCAGTCTGGGCATTCGAAAGTGAATCATTAAGCGCAGAACCGGCCTCCAAAAACGACGTACCAAGCGTCAACAAATCACTCACAACAGAACCTATTCCTATCTTCACCTTAAGCCCGAAATCCTCCGACAATCTACTATGTATATACCCGCCTATTTCCAGCTGCTTCTCCGAAGCAACCCCGTTAAAATCATTTAGTATAGTTAACATTGCAATATACTTATCATCTATAAATTCCACACCAAGCGCCCGCCCGTCCGCAAACACAACCTCCCCCAAAAGCTTCAGCGCCTTTTCCATATCGCTGACAGACCCGCTTAGCATTCGCGTCGAAACAGCCATCACAAAATAATAGCTGCCGCCTATCTCCAAGCCCGAGCATTTGAGCAAATATTCCAGCTCGTTTAAATCCTTAATCCGACCCCGTATAACCTTAGTAAGACACTGATCCCTGACAAGCGCGCGCTGCGCGTCGATGTCGTCGGCCAGCTGTTTGTTTTTTGTAAACGTAGTATCCAGCGCGACGCGGATTTGCTCCCACTCGTTTTTAGATTTGTCTACATCAGGATTAACAATACCAATATAAGTGAGCAACGACTGCACCGGCTTATAACTGTTTTTGGAAATAATATACGTAAACAAAACAAGCATAAAAAACACCACCGCTAACGACGCCAAAATAATCCTCTTGCGGCGATGAGCCGAACTATAAAACTCCGCCGCAGGCGTAGCCGAAATAAAACTCCAGCCCGATTCCTGCGAAACCACACGCGTGACGGACATAGTAGTGCTGCCGATAACGGTTTTCATAACCCCCAAGCCGCGCAGCGACGCCAGCTTCGCAGAAAGCTCCGCCGGTTCGGGTGCGTTAAGCGGCTGATTAGCCATAATAGGCTTGTAGTAATTGTCATACACAAAAATATATTTATTCGATCCGCCCATATAGTCCACAAACTGCGACTTCACCGCAGATATATCAAGAATAAACACCGCAGTAAACGTAGGCGCGCTGCTCAAATACGGCAACGGAAAAATATAAACCAGCTTGTTTTGAGCGCTTTGGGGATTGCGGGGTTGGATGTAGCTGATAAGCGGTACTTTTGAGGCATTAATCGTCCCGAAAAACTCACTGCTTGCCCAGTTATAATCTTTGTACAGTTTCTCTTCAAAGTCGTAATAGTTCAATCGACGCGCCGAGGTATAAATATATTTTTCTCCGCGACCGTACATAAGCAGCTCCTCGACGAATGCGTCGCTTTGCTTATAAGCCAGCAGACGTGCCATAGCCTCTATATCAGCGACGGCGTCGCCTTTACGTAGCTGCGACAGCAGATAATCGTCGTTGCCCATAGTCTGAGCCATCTGCTTTATGTTTTTCAGTTCAACATCAATTTTATCCTTAAGCTGCGTAAGGTTCGATAAATTCGTCAGCTCGATTTCCTTATCCAAGCTGTTTATGCTGAAATAATAAAAAATACCTGCCATCATTAGCAGCGGAATAGAGCTTACAAGAAACACAGAGATAAATATTTTGTAAAAAATATTTGTGGTTTTATTAGTCATAATAACCATCCTCTGTATTTCCGAGCTGTATTCCGCGCCATGCGGCAGGTATTTAATTTTTTAGCGCATAAGTATTATAACACAAACGTTATTTTATTGCCATATACGCGTCGTATGCTTTCTGGCGAATCGCGATAGCTTCCTCAATGCCGTAGGTTTTCAGCTGAGCGATGTACTTGTCAAAATCTGACAGAGGAGCGCCACCGATAATGAACTTAAGCGTCATTTCGTCTACGTATGTGTTTACGTCAGCCATAATTTTTGCGAGACGCTCGTTGTCCTTACCAATAACCTGATACGGCGGCATAACATAAGCGCTGTCGAAATCCGGATCGTCATTGTACATTATACGTACCTTGTAAAAATCCGGGCTAAGCGAATATAACGGACCGCATTCGATAGAAGGCAGCTGATATTTGGGACCATTGAAATATTTGATAATATAGTTCGCAGGTTCAACGCCGAACTTCGGATTCTTATAGATATACTCTTGGAATGTAGGCTTGCCGTCTACCATTTTCCATGCCTTGCCTTCTACGCCGAAGTTGTAAGCTTTTAAGCCCTTATCGGTGTAGCCGTAGTTCATAAACTTGATTGCTTCGATCGGGAATCTGGTCTTTGAGAATATAACACCGTTGTTGTTGGTTCTTCTCGGCCATGCGTCCTGGTCGTTGTAGTGAAGCTTGTCACCGGCTTTAAGTCGCGGAGCCGGGCCGGGTTCGGATTTGATGCCCAAGTCCGTCGTACGTGAACTGTAAGAGTCCGTACCGTCATAAACCATAATACCTTGACCTTGGTCATACTTTGTTACTCTTTGTTGTTGCGTCAACGACGGGAAATCCTTCGCTATGTAACCGGCTTGGAACCACTTGTTCATAAGTGTCAGGTAGTTTTTGTATTCCGGACGGTATTCGCCGAACTGTATCTTATTGTCTTTTCTGTAGAAACCCGGCACTATGTCGTGCGCGCCCATCCACATACGGTTTCTGCCGTTCTTATCCAGAATAAACGAAGCGATGTTCTTTTTCGTCTTGGCGGCCTCGAAAAGCGTCTCAAACTCAGACAAAACAGCCGGAGTTTTTGTTATTCCGAGCTCCTTCATGATGTCAGTTCTGAACTGTAAACGTTGCAGCACCGGATCCTTGTACGGCTTAATGGCGTAGAACGCCGGATAAACACCGTCAGTTGTCCTGGTTTCACGTTTGATTTCGTCGTCTGCGTTAACGAGCTTGTAGTAATCGGGAGCATATTTCTGTAAATACGGAGTAAGATTCAGGAAAACGCCGTCTGCAACGCCCTGAGCTTCACCGCCCGGATACATGTTGTCGTCGATATCCATGATATCCGGTATGTCCTTCGACGCAATCATGAGGTTGAACGATTCGCGTTCCTGCCCGACCGGCGGGTGGATAAACTTAAGCTTTACACCGGTGTCCTTCATCGCTTCTTGGAACGATTCGTTTTCCGTGTAGTCGCGGATATACTGCGCCGCGTAGGAGTTTAGCTTAACCCAGTAGCTAAGCGTAATCGAACCATCCTTGGTAATCGGATACAGGCTCTCTGCCGCTGCCGGTGCTGCTGAAGCCGACGGTTTTGGCGAGCTTGCGGTACTTGTCAGCGAAAATGCCATGCTGCAAGCCATAGCGATCGCTAACGCACTGACAAATTTTCTCTTCATTGAAAAACCTCCTATTATAATTAAAATTTATAAATATTGGACGA
>CAZJLW010000192.1:0-2848 GCA_964546895.1 uncultured Eubacteriales bacterium
TTATTCCTATCCTCTTGCAAACGTATCTTCACATCAAGATCGACTACATCCTTAATCTTATCCTGCAACCGCTTAACAAGCGGCTTAAAATAAGCAGCCCGCTCATCAAACTCACCGCCCAAGCTCCCGAAAATCCGCTCGAAAACCCCGTCCCCGTCCAGCACGGTATCAATCAGCCGCTGTTTTTCAACGTTCATTTCCTTAAAAAAAGCGGCCGCCTCCGCACCGTTGTGATCCTCTGCCAGCAACGCCGCCTGATTCTCAGTTATCGCGAGTATTTGCGAGAGCGCATCTTCTTTTTTAATAAGCGCGTCGTATAAAATATTCAGCTTCGTCTCAAACTCATCCATTAAATATAATCCCCGTCCGTATCTTTTCGGCCGCGTCACGACCGGCCAGCGCCGCCGCAAGCCGTAGCCCGAAGTTTAGCGCTGTCCCCGCGCTGCGCGATGTTATTATGTTGCAGTCCTCGACGACGGCGTCCGTCAGAAACTCCGCACCCGCAAGCTCCTGTTCGTACCCCGGGAAACAAGTCGCCTTTTTACCGTTCAGCAAGCCCATTCGCCCGAAAACGGACGGCGCGGCACATATTGCCGCGATCAGCTTGCCCTTACCGAAATAAGCCCGCAATAACGCAAGCAACTCGCCGTGTTCGTGGTAATTCTTCGTACCGGGCCCTCCGGGCAGTATGAGCGCATCGTAGCCGAACGTCTCGGCGCGCGCCTTCACGTCGTCGTAGAGCGCATCGCAAATGACGGGGATATTATGCGAGCCTGTGACTTGCCGCGCACCCGTAATCGACACGAGCGTAACACCGACGCCCGCCCGCCGCAGTATATCGGCCGGTGCAATCGCTTCGATTTCCTCAAAGCCGTCTGTTAAAAAAATCAATACCTCCGCCATAATACCATCCCTTCTTTATTGTGCGCCCGTTCTCGCAACCGCGCCCGTCCCGCCGCATGTCG
Source organism: uncultured Eubacteriales bacterium (assembly GCA_964546895.1). Classification (GTDB taxonomy): domain Bacteria; phylum Bacillota; class Clostridia; order Lachnospirales; family CAZJLW01; genus CAZJLW01. Next base: position 966 of record CAZJLW010000192.1, read on the forward strand.
GGCAGTCCCGAAGCAACACAGCCGCAAGCGGCTCGCGTTCCTTTTTGCGCGTAAGCTGCATCAGCCCCGTCGGCGTCATCGTTATGACGCTCACCGACAACCTGTCGCCCTTCACAAGCTTCTTGACATACGAATAAAGCCCTTCGCGCTCCGATTCCTTTTTCATATTTATAAAATCAATAATAATAATCCCCGACAGATTGCGCAGCCGCAGCTGTCTGGCGATTTCCTTCGCGGCCTCCATATTCGTTTTAAAAATGGTAGCGCCGTGTCCGGAACCCCCTGCGAACTTGCCCGTGTTCACGTCGATAACGTAACACGCTTCCGTCCGCTCGATCGTTATGAACCCGCCGCAGTTAAGCCACACGCGCTTCTCAAGCGCTTTGCGCACATTGTTTTCCAAAAAAAACTCGTCGAACAGCGGCGTATTCCCCTCGTGCAACGTCACGCGCACACCGCTTCCCGGTACGACAGCTTCGACGCTGCGCCGTACGTTTTCCAGCTCGCCCGACGCGTTTATTATTACGCTGTCGACGTCCTCCGACATAAGACTGGTCAACACGCCGTCCCTTCCGTAAACCAACGACGGCGCTTTCGCGAACGCACCCCGTTCGCGTATCTCGCGTGATAGCTTTAACAGCGTCGTGATTTTCTCGCCCAACACCTCCGCGGTTTTACCGGCTGCGCTAGTACGGACAATCGCTCCGCAACCCTCCGGCAGCAAGCCGTCCACGATTTCCGTAAGCCGCCGCCGCTCGGCCGTCGACGTTATCTTTTTCGATACGCCAATGCGCCCGAAAGCTTCCTCGTCACCGTCCGCATCACCGACCCTGCCGCTGTTACTACCGCGCGCAGCTTCAGCAAAAATAACCAAATCCCTATCCGAAACCGACAGTTGCGACGTAACACTCGCACCCTTTTCGCCCGCCGGTTCTTTCAGAACCTGTACAAGAATTTCGCGCCCCGGCTTAATCGGCGCACCGTCCAGCAAACCGCGCTCGCGTCCGTCGTTCAGATCCAAAAACGCCTGCTTCCCACAGCCGATATCTATAAAAACAAAATTACTGGGCAGCACGTTTTTCACAAGCCCCGCGTAAATATTCCCAGGCGTGGGTGCTTCGGCACAAGCCGCGTCTTCGGCGGCCAGCTCGATTAGCTCGCCGTCGTGAATAAGCGCCGTCCTACGGAACCGCCCGTAATCTACTAATATCCGTTTCATTTAACCACTTCGTTTCTCAACATATACAGCATAGCGACATAACCGCCTACTACTGTGCATTCAATAGCGGACAAAACCCGTCCGCGCATTCCTTCAGCATTTCAAGCCGTTTGTACCCGACCTTGAACGGCTCGAATTCACGCCCGTTTTTTTCGTAAACCAGCGCAGCGAATATCTCCGGCTTTAAATTCCGCTTACTGCCGCAAGAGACAGTAACGCGTACCCGCCCATTCGCGGCTACCTCTGCCGCAAAAATATCAGGGCGCACATCGGCTTCGCCCACGCCGCTTTTCGTTTTCTTTGTGACGACTATTTCCTTCGCGGCCATGACACCGCCGACGGAATCCGCCAGCTCAATGTACTCTGGAAACGTAATATCATAAACCGCCGCGGCAAGTATCGCAGCCGCCGAGCCGGACTTCGCGGGAGGTTCACCCGCACATTCAACCCGCAAGCCGTCGGGCAGCGTCTCATTCAGCCGCCGCACAACGTCGTCGAACGGCACGCGTACCGCAAACTCCATCTCCATGTACTCAGCCAAGCTCTCAGCGCCCAGCGATAACGGCTGCGCGAAAGACATTTGCTGATGCGGATTGAACCCCTGCGAATACACAATCGGCAAGTCCGCCCGCTTAACGGCGCGCTGGAACAGCTTCATCAAGTC
>CAZJLW010000192.1:2948-4639 GCA_964546895.1 uncultured Eubacteriales bacterium
AAGCTTTTATCCAACCCGGCCTCGGCGAACGCCTTATCCCAGTGCGTATTATCAAAAATATCCGACCAACCGTCGAACCGCGCGCCGCTTTTCCAGGCATTATAAATTACGGCGCCCATGCGTCTGTCCCCACGCGCGACTGCACCTTCCAGCGTGCTAATCATCGCGTCGTTATAACTATACTGGATACGCTTCGGGTTAATCGACCTCTTAACGGCACGCTGCTTCTCCATGAACGTCTCGTAGCTGTCCTGCGCCTCCCACTGGAACGGCGTAAACGGCTTCGGCACGAAGCACGACGTCGCAACATTGACCGTCAAATTCCGGCGGCGTGCCTCGAACGGCATACGGTAATAAATCGCACGGATTCTATCGGCAAGCAACCCGATCGCCGCCAAGTCCTCATCCGTTTCCGTCGGCAGACCGACCATAAAATACAGCTTTATCCTGTCAAACCCGGCGGCGAACGCCAGCTCACACCCGCCGAGGATTTCGTCAGACGTCAGCCCCTTGTTAATAACGTCGCGCAACCGCTGCGTACCAGCCTCCGGCGCGAACGTAAGCCCGCTTTTACGAACCGCCTGTACGCGGCTCATCAGCTCGACTGAACAAGCGTCGACGCGCAGCGACGGCAACGAAATATTTATATAATCCTTAGAAAAACGGTCGATTATCCCTTCCGTGAGCGCCTTTACGTCCGAGTAGTCGCTCGTGCTAAGCGACACAAGCGATATCTCCTCGTGACCGGACGCGGCCAGCAACGATTCGGCTTGCGCCATAAGCGTTTCGGGCGCGCGCTCCCGCACCGGGCGATAAATATATCCCGCCTGACAAAACCGGCAACCGCGAATACAACCCCGGAACAGCTCAAGCGTCACGCGGTCGTGAACGATTTCTGTCAGCGGTACAAGCTGCTTCTCCGGATAGAACGTCTCGTCCAAATTTTTCACGGCGGCCTTCCTTATAACAGGGCGGGCGCGCTCGTCGTTCGGCGTGAAGCTTTTGATTGTGCCGTCCTCGTTATATTCCGTGTCGTAAAAACAGGGCACATAAACGCAGTCCAGCGCCAACAACCCGCGCAAAAATTGGGCGCGCCCGCCACCGGCGCGTTTGTTAGCTTTATATATGTCGATGATTTCGTCAAGGCACTGCTCGGCTTCGCCGATGTAAAAGAAATCTATAAAATCAGCCAGCGGCTCGGGATTATACGCGCACGGCCCACCCGCGCAAACTATCGGGGCGTCGTCGCCGCGCTCCCGCGAAAAAATCGGTATCCCCGCCAAATCCAGCATATTAATCAAATTCGTATAACTCATTTCGTATTGCAACGTGAACGCCACAAAGTCGAACGCACGCACATCGTCGCCGCTTTCGAGCGCGAACAGCGGCAAGCCCTGGGTACGCATAAGCCGCTCCATATCAGTCCACGGCGCAAACACGCGCTCGCAAAAAACATCGTCGCGCCTATTTAAAAAATAGTATATGATTTGCATTCCGAGATGGCTCATACCAACCTCGTACACATCCGGGAAGCAAAACGCAAATCGCACCTCCACGCCGTAAGTGCCGGTCGCGCCGGTCGCGCCGGTCGACACGGGTTTTTTTACGGTGTTGATTTCGTTGCCGATGTATCGCGCCGGTTTCTCTACTTGTAACAAAATTTCATCGGGAATCATTTATTTGTCCTTTCT
>CAZJLW010000193.1:0-4603 GCA_964546895.1 uncultured Eubacteriales bacterium
TCCACTTTGAAACTAAAAGAAAATTTGGACTTCTTTGCTTCCAATTAATTACCTCCTTCATAGTGTCAGAACATAACTTTCGACGGCTACTGGTATATAACCACCGTTATAAATACTAAAAGCGCGCCGACGTAGTTCGTAAATTTTATTGGAATTATACAATGAAAGGCTTCACTAATCAACAGCAAATTATTGCCCCGCCCTATAATAATTTGCGATATGCACAAAATCAACGTTTGTACGATTGCATGTTCATTTTTTTGCTGCTGTACATTAGCTTTTGCAAAAATTTACACTTTTTTCTTGTTGGAAATTGTGGGCTGTGTTATCATTTAGCTGAAGGCTTCCTTAATATTATCAGTATTACTTTTGAATCAGGGTGTTTTTTTATGCAAAAATATATAAAGCTTGGAACTAAATACGGTCTGCTAATACGGCTCGTCCTGACGCTAATGCTCACGCTGCTTATACCGACGATGCTGTTCTTTCTTGTTGTGGTCGATTCCTCTTACAAAAAAATGATCGCCAACAATAATAAATATTTCGCCAATACGACGGATTTGTTTTCCAGATATTTTGACGAAGAGCTGAACCGGCTGCATATTATGGCGCTGCGTCTGGCTGATGTCAGCCGCTCGACCGAAATAGCGACATTCAGTGAGGAACGGCTCAGCGAGAATCCGTATTATTATTTGGACGTACTGCAGTATTTATCCAAGTTTAACCCGAATCCGTCGCTGGAAAATAATATTTACCTATATTATAAAAACATTGGTCACATTTATAACGCGCGCCACAAATACGATGTCGAGGGCTTTATAAGGGCGTCAACCGCCGGAAATGAAGCGCTTGCAAAAAAATATAGAGATTTTTTTGCACTTCAGCCGGAGGAAAATATCACATTTTTTTCTACATTCGACTCCGAGGACAGCAAGAGCGCCGTCTTCTACGTCGGCTTCCCCGTGAAGATCGGTACGTCTTACACCGACGCGATGGTGTTTTTTACATTTAACTACAACAGCATTTACCCAGGCATGTTCGCTGCGCAAAATCCCGGAGCGTTGCAGCTTTATATTTACAACGGGAACTCGTTGCTGTTTACGAGCGCCGATAAGAGAGAACCGTTTTTGGCTGAACCGGCTTTTTTTGAATTCTTAAACGACGACGCGCGCATGAGCGGAAGCGTCAAATACGACGGCGCGAGCCTCGCGCTGTTTAAAACCATACTGCCCGGCTCGACGCAGAAGTTCGTTTCGGTGCTGCCGAGGGAATACATTGAGACGGATACGATGAACTTTTTTGCGATAATACGGCTGGCGGCTTCGCTGGTCGTTATTGTGCTGCTCGGAATGTCGGCGCTTGCCGTTTACATTAACTATATACCGATAGCGCGGCTAGTAAAACGCGCGGCGGGTGATACGGCGGGTTCTAACGCTGTTGCGGGCGCGGCTTCGCGCGGTTCGGCGAAGCTTACTGGCGAGCTTGGGGTTATTGAGGACGCTATAACACGGCTGGAAACTGAGTTGATTGACAAGGACGTACTGATTATGGACGGGCTGATTAAGAATCTGCTGTATAACGTGCCGATTCCGAATGATAGGCTGAAAGAAATGGGAATGCTTGACAATGCGGGGGCGTACTGCGTCATGACGCTGACGGGGACGAAGCTTGACTTGGCCGAGTGCAAAAGGCTTGCAGCCGATATAAAGGCGTCGGGCGACGCGGCGGTTTATATTACAGACATGTTGTACGAGGAGCACACCGTAATAATATGCTTTATTAATGAAGGAAAAGAAAATGTAATAGCCGAGCGGGTGAGGGAAGGGATACGCGCCGTAACAGGGCGGGAGTTCGTCCTGCACATGGGCAGCGTCGTCACGTCGCAGAACGACATACGTCAGTCGTATGTTAAGTGCCTAAAGGCCATGAACCAGAAGCCGAAGCCAATAAAGCAAACCGAGCAGCCGCAGAACGAGAAGGAAGCGCTGAAGCAAAATATTTTGGCGTATGTATCGGAGCATCTGTCCGACCCGTCGCTTAACCAAGCCGAGGTCGCGGATAATTTCGGGCTGTCGGTCTATTCGCTCAGTAGGTTCTTTAAGGAGCATATCGGGATTGGATTTAGCGAGTATATTACGGCTATGCGGATAGATAATGCTAAGAATCTGCTTATTACTACGCAGTTAAGCGTCGCGTCGGTTGCCGCGCAGGTCGGGATGTCTAATGCTAATTATTTTTCGCGGTTGTTTAAGACACATTGCGGGACTACGCCACTGGCGTTTAGGGGGATGATGAAGGAGTAGCTTATTTCGCTGCCAGCAGCTTCTCGGCATTAACCTCCGTAACATATTTTAGATAGACATCCTTTATCAACTTCGCGCCGTTTTTACGTATAGGCACATTTTGCCCAAGCGTCGTCACGAAAAAATCGTGTACGGCCGTGATGTGATTCATATTTATCAAAAAACTCTTATGCGAACGTAGAAAGTACGGCTTGTCTATTTCGTCTTCGACCTTGTCGAGCGTGCTGTAGTACCTGCGGAACGTTCCGTCGGTGAGGTATACAGTTACTTCGCGCAGGCGGCTTTCTATATAAACGATATCGTGTAAGTTAATACGCTCGTATTTGCTGCCGGACTTTACAAGAAGTCCGGCTTTTTTTTCGGCGAAGGCGCTGTTGATTAGCCTGTCCATTATGGCGAACAGCTTTTCGCTGACGAGTGGCTTGACTATGTAGCTGTACGCGAATACCTCGTAGCATTCGAGCGCGTACTCGTCACTCGTCGTGATGAAAATGATATGCTCGTTTCGGCTTGAACGCTCGCGGATTTTGGCGGCGGTTTCAAGCCCTGTCATGCCCGGCATTACTATATCCAAAAAAATTATGTCGAACGCTTTACCGTCCTCACTTTCGATTTCACCGAGAAGCTGTATTCCGCTTGAGAACTCGCTGCACGTATATTCGTAGCCGCCATTCAACAAATACATCTCTAAATCGCGCTTCAAAAGCAGCAAATCATTTCTGTTGTCATCGCAGATTGCTATGTTAAGCATGTTTGATTTTTCCCCCATTACGAAAATAAAGTACCAGCCGCAAGCAAAAAGTATTATCCTGCATTTCACTGCTGTGGTAGCCGTTGTAAATTTTGACAATGCGGTCAATGCTGGATAGACCGAGACCGTGGCTGTCGCCTGACTTGTCGGAAACGAATCGCCCGTTAACCTGCCTGAGTTTTCCGCCGAAGCTGTTTTTGACTAACATACTGACGCTGTTGCTGTCGCAATAAGCTTGCAGCTCTACGAACCGTTCACCGGTGCTGTCGAGCTTCAGACAAGCTTCGAGTGCGTTTTGCAGGGCATTGCCTAAAACAGTACAGAGGTGCGGCTTCTCGACGGCTATATCGACCGGAAGGTTGGCATTGCAGACAAAACCGATGCCGTTTTCAGCGAACTGCCCGGCGTAGTAGCCTATTAGGACATTCGCGGCATAGTTATGGCAATATATTTGCGTCAGACCGAATTGGGTGCTTTCGTCTATTAATCTATCTACATAATCGGTAAGCTCGTGTGGGTTGCTGTTTTCGGCAAGCCCGCGCAGAACACGCAGATGAAACAAAGTATCGTGCCTTATACGCTTAATATTTTCTATGTTTTCAAGCAGGGTCCCGTAATGCTTCTCGGCGTGAGAAAGGCCGATGCTTGCGGCGTCTACCTCGGACTTCAAGACGTAACGCTCGTCACTGACGATGTCCACGACACCCAAGAACATCAGCAAAATATAAAAAACGCACGCGATACCGAAGAAAAACAGATAAGGAAGCTTAGCCGATGTTAAGCTTGCAAACGGAAGATTAAACGGCAGAAAGACTATCGTGTACTTGGAATAGTCTAGCAATAAGCCGCCGATCAAAACGAAAACCGCCCGTACAAAGTTAACCGTTGGGTACTTTTTACGGTTGCGCCACGACAAAACAAAAATCAGCGAGTATCCGACGGTGGTCAGTGTTATAAAAAACGGCTCGGAGAAGTCTACTGACGCAGTCCACGTACACAGCAGCGCAAAGACAACAACAAAGCACAGCGCGTGAAAATGAATGTATGCGGTAATGTACCGGTTTTTGTAATTTAACGCGCTTAAAATAACATTGTAGCCGACGATCGGAATAACAGCCTCAGTTACATAAAACAGCCAATCATTCAAGAACGAGAAGCTTTTCGAATAGCCGAAAAGCTCGAGCATAACGGTGTTGTCGGTGTTGTTGTAGAAGGCGGCGAGTAGCGTCAGTATGGACATGTACAGCAGCGGCCTGATTTTAACGCCCTGAATCCAGAACGCTAAGTACACAAGAAGCATCAATACGAGCCCACACAAAGAAAACAAAGTTGTAAAAAAGCAGAACGACTCAACAAAAAAACTGCGTAAAATAAAGTCACGGTGAGGGCCGATTTCGAGCGGCCTGATTACGCCCAGCTCAGATACCGAGCGCGACAATAACTCGATTTTGATTTCTTTGCCTGAATATTCACTGTGCAGCTTTATCATGAACACGTACTGCGTGTTGCTGATGGAGTAGCGTATGGGGCTGACGTCCATGCTTCCGAA
>CAZJLW010000194.1:0-2505 GCA_964546895.1 uncultured Eubacteriales bacterium
GCAAGCGGAGGCGAGCCTAGTGCCTCGATAATTTTCCGCGCTTCTGTTGTCTCTTGCATTTTGAACTTGCACTCGCGCTCGCTCAGAAATGGGCGCAGTGCAAGCAGCTTTTCTTTCGCCGCGTCGGACAGGGCGAGGTCGGAAAGCTGGTTTAAGATAATATCAAACTCTAAAGTTTCGATTGCGGTTGCTCTCATATAAATCCTCCATAAAATATAAAATGCCCACAAGAGAGGCTACCATTCATTCACGAAAAAGCCGTAAATGGGCAGAATACTCCTGTGGGCGATGTGGCAGCAATAAAAAAGAGTGTAGCAGGACAAGCCTATTACACTCCACAGTATTAGCCAACAAAGCTGGGCATTATAACTCGATGGTTATTGTAGGAAGTAATCTGTAAGGCGTAACCTAAAAACGCTGTCGCGTCTTTAGAAAGGCGCACTGAAAAAAGCGGGTCGAAATCCGCAGTTTTAAAGGCAGCCCCTCTCAACTATTTAGTTGAAAATCACCATTACAGACACACTTAACAAACAAACCATCCTTTCTGGTTTAGAATGAGTTTATTCTAACACAATTCTTATAAATTTACAAATACAAAATTCAAAACAACAATTGATTTGGTGGATCTATCTCTGACTAACAGAAGGAACAACCTTAATATTAAACTGTCGGCAGACCTCGTCCAGTCCATCTGTGTAGTATGCTCTGCGTTGTTCCGGAGTCATGTTTTTAGTTTCGTCGTGAATCATCAAGCGTATAGCGTGTATCTCGCGCAGCGGCATTGGCTCGTTTATGATATCTGGATCGTCCAAGTATTTGTCAAAACTGTTTTTACTCACTGTCCACCACCTCCATCGGCGTGTAAATTCTCACTTTATGGTATCCTTCTTTGATGTTAACCAATTCAGTTAATTCAATGGTCTTCTGCTTAACTATATGCCTGAAGTTTAAGCTTATAATCATATCGAGATCATTTACTGTCGCGACGGCGATATGCACGCCGTCCGTACTGTATTTAGCCGGAATGATGCCCTCGTCTATATAGACAGACGCGAGTTCCTCTGCTTCCGGCGACAGCCCCAATGTCGTTATACCATATAGGTCAACCAGCGCAAGCATTTTATCTCGCTTTTCAGTCGGTGCGTTGCGTAATTCCCGTAAAACATATACAGAAGTAAACGCGTGATATTTACCGGCCTTAACCTCTTCGAATAGCTTAACAGTATCGAGGTGAGCATCACGTTCGGTATCGAAGTAATAATTAAACATTGTGGTTTCGAGATAAATTTTTGGTGTACGCAAGGACATCAACTCCATTCTGAAAATATTATACGTAATTATCATGAAGTTTACAAGATGAAGCATTTCTTTCGTGACTTGGTAAAAAAAACGCTTCTAAGGACTTACTGCCCATAGAAGCGTGTGATATTACCTCACATACCCATTATCCTTCATCCACCGCTTAGTATTCTCGCCCGGTACAAGCGCAGCATACGCACTTATCCGGTTATAAGGATACTCGCCGAACGAAACGTTGATATTGCAGCTGCGTTCGAATTCCACTTTCGGTTCTCGAATAAACACATTGTTGTCTACGATAACAGACTCTGTCGTTTTTGTGGCTTCATAGAATTCGGGCGTATAACGCAGCGCCAAATCCCGCATCGGGTACGATACGCCGCCGTGCTCCGCCAAAATATCCTTCTTTATTTCAGGCATGAGCGAGGCGATTTCGCTTGGCTTTACGATATCGGCGCTCACCCCGTCGAACCAGTAGTTTACCCGCGTCACAAGCTCCGGCGCGTCCAACCAGCAGTAGTACGACAGAACAACGTCATCCATGTTGTATAGCGACTGCATGTCGTTATCGATAAAGAATTTTCCGGGTAGCAAATACGAACGCGTGACGGTTTTGCCGTTTTTGAGTAAGTAAGTAATTCTCTGCGATACAAATTCCGGACGCCTACGGCTTAAGCTGTCCAGAAACACCTTATACAGTTCCTTTTTATCAGCCAAAACAGTTCTGTGAATATCAAGCGTTCTCTCAATAGCCTGCGGATTTTTGACGAAAGCCTTGTCGCTAAACTGATTGTTACGGAAATCGGTGATATCGCCGAGCGAATTCGGGTAGAACAGATAAACGCCCTCGACATCAGCCGCATTCGGTATGAACTTCACATAGCCCGTCACGTCGAATTTTATAAACAGTACAACTACACCGAAAAGCACCACAGTTCCGGCGGCGAACTTGAAAACGCGCTTCATCTTGCCAAGAATATAAAACGATTTTTCGGCGATCATGAGCGCCACTAAAAAAGAAATCAAGAATCCAAATATACATCCGGCATACATAGCACCGACGCTTCTGAAAATGTTAAGACAGAACGCCCCGATAAAAATCATTCCGCCGATGGACAACAGCATGATGTAAATGTTCTCTACGGGAGTGAACACAATCGATTCGCCGGTGTGTTCGAGCTGGCGTTTGTGGTAAAGGAATACGGC
>CAZJLW010000194.1:2605-4572 GCA_964546895.1 uncultured Eubacteriales bacterium
GGAAGGCTGACACTGACAAGACCGTGAATAACAGCGTTGCCGGCAAGCGTAACCGCAAAAATGAACAAGATGTAATAAAACGTAACCGAAACAAGCATACGCAAGAACAGCCCGGCGGTCATGAAAACCGTGTTAATAACCGCGCCGTCCTGTAAACCGTTCGGGAACAGGTAGATGTTCGTCGGCATAATATAGTCGGAATTCGTAGACTTCGCGATAAAATGAACGGGCTTTACGGCGAACAACACGCAAAACACAATTACCGGAACAATGATAAGTATGTACCCGGTCAGGGCGTTACTTGCGAACAGCTGCTTCTTGGAAAACGGCAACGCGTGCATAACAGAAGCCGAGTTCGGGACGAACATGTAAGAGAACACGGCTGCCGCGGCCGAAAGCGGTACGACAACCGACAGAATAATGACAATAGGGTTTTGCATGAGCAGAACCGCGAACACCTGCCGCATGTAATAAAACTGGTCGTACCGATTAGCGTCGGAGAACCATATCGGCGACAGCACGAACAGAACGTAAAAAACTATCGGAAAGGCGGCGATTACCCAGAACCGTTTCAGCTGCTCTTTGACAAGCGCCGCGTTAAAAATACCACCGCTCATTGTAAATCACCTTCCTTTAAAATAATGCCCGGGGCTGCGCCGTTCGCTTCGTAAATAAAAATCTCCTCAAGCGTCAGCGGCAGTATGTCGTACAGCACGGGGTTGAGCGCACAAATGTGGGCGTTGATGTCGTCGGCGCGGCCGCGCACTACGAGCATGTGAACGCTTCCGCGCGTCTCGCGGCTAAGCACCGTCAGCGGCGCGAACGGATTCGTGGCTGTAGCCTCGTGCGAATCAGCGGCGAAAGCCACCTGGATTTTGTGAACGTCGGACTTCAAGTCGTCCAAGTCGCGCTCGATAATCATGCGGCCGCCGTTAACGATACCGATCGAATCGCAGATGCCTTCCATTTCCTTCAAATTATGCGACGAGACGAGTACGGTCATGTCGCGCTCGGCCACGTCGTCGACGATGGCTTGGAGTACGTTTTTGCGTACGAGCGGGTCGAGACCGTCGATAGGCTCGTCCAGAATCAGTACATCCGGTGACGCCGCCATAACCAGGGCGAACGCCGCCTGCTTCTGCATACCTTTCGAGAATTTCGCAAGCGGGCGCTTTTTGTCCAACCCGAATAACGAAACAAGCGACGTGAACCGCTCGCCGTTCCAGTGTGGGTAAATATTTCTATAAAACGCGGCCTGCTGCGTAATGTTGTAGCCTTGAAAAAAATACAGCTCGTCGGGAATAAAGCCCACCCGTTTTTTTATGCCTACGTTATCATAAACGGGCGTGCCGTCTATCGTAACCTCGCCGGAATCCTGCCGGTAAACGCCCGTCAGATGCTTAATAAGCGTAGTTTTGCCGGAGCCGTTAACGCCGACCAGTCCGTAAATCGAGCCGTGCCGCACGTTTAAATCCAAACCGTTCAGCGCGCGAAAGCCGTCGAACGTTTTAGTCAGTTGCCTAACCTTAATCATATTAACCTCCAATCGGGCGAATACCCGTCAAAATAAATTCCGCGGTCTGGGTACGGCTCACGCCTAAAAATTCCAGCTCGCGCACGGAATCGCCTACCGTCGTAAGCAAGGCGCGTATCCGCACGGCGGAGCCTTCCTTCGGCGGAGCGGCGACGAAGCTGCCCTGTCCCAGCACTGTGTAGAAATATCCCTGCGCCTCCAGCTCGCGGTACGCTTTTTGGATCGTGTTCGGGTTGACAGTCAGCGCCCGCGCCAGCTCCCGCACCGACGGGGCGCGTTCGTCCGGCTTGAGCACGCCAGTTGTAATCAGCGCCTTGAAGTTATCCATGATCTGCTCGTAAATCGCCTTGCGGCTTTTTAAATCGATTTGAAACACAGCTGCACCTCCCTTGAATTATGTGTTGGGTGTATTATATATGTTAGTACACGCGTA
>CAZJLW010000195.1:0-4468 GCA_964546895.1 uncultured Eubacteriales bacterium
TCATAAATTCCTCAAGCTTATCGTCCAGCTTGTAATAATAGTAACCGTGCTTTGCGGCAAGTATCTCTGCCACCGTGCTTTTGCCGCTGCAAGGCGAGCCGCCTATATAATATATTTTCATTTTCATCACCTAAAGCAAAGGGGCTAGGCAAACTAAATAAAGCTTAGCGCCAGCCCCTTTGTTAATAAATTACATCTTACAGCAAAAATCGTATTCGAGTTGATAGTCTCGAGTATCTTTTTCGTATAACTCTTTGTTTATTTCTTTTGCTTCCACGCATCCTATTGAAAAATAGAATGCTATTGTTTCTTCAGCCGAACCGGCACAAATATAAAATTTGTCCGCACCTAGTAGCTTTGCTTTATCGGCTGACAAAAGCAACAGTTTTTTGCCGATTCCCTTACGCCTATGTTCGTTAGAGATAAAAAGCTGGTCTAACAAAGCATATTTGCAGTGATTCCCAAACAATCTTTTATCAACGCTACAAAACCCGACCAACCGCTGATTCTCAAACGCACCCATCGCAAATCCCCCAAGTTTCACAGTTTCTTTAAGGGTAGCTAAATGGTTTTCGTAGCCGTAAGGGAAATCTGGATCGTGATAATTTATTTCAACCAACTTCCTAACTCCGTTTGATTCACGCCAAGCTCTTTTAATAAACTGAGAAGCGTCAATTTCTCTTATCCGCTCGCACTCGTCTATTACCAATTCTCGATATGTTATTGTATTCATAGTATCTCCTTTATGATAAATGATGTACTAAATGCTCCACCATATTACACACAGGAGAAACGCTCATTACATCTCCTATGTGTAATTATTTATTAAGCGTCATTGGATTCATCTCCCAGCTTTAATTGACATGTGAAATTATATCATTATTTTTCAGATAAAGCAATTTCTGACCGTACATACCACCCAGCCTGTTCCGTAAACATCGAAAAATACTTCCCGCCCAGCGCCATCAGCTCCGCATGATTTCCCCGCTCAATAATCTGCCCAGCCTCGACAACAATAATCCTATCCGCGATTTTCGCCGAACCCAGCCGATGTGTAACCAAAACAGCCGTCTTCCCCCGCGCCGATTCTTTGAACAGCCGAAAAATATTCGACTCCTCAAGGGGGTCGATAGCCGCCGTAGGTTCGTCCAGAATAATGACAGCGTGCGCACGAAAGAATCCTCGCGCAATCGCAACGCGCTGCCACTGCCCGCCCGACAGCTCCGTGCCTCCGTATTCACGCGACAGCATCGTATCCAATCCCTGCGCGAACCGCTCACGCGGAACTCCGGCCGTTTTGATTGCGTCGTCAGTCGCGGCGGCAGAATCCATGTCGCTTATCCGAATATTCTCTCCCAAAGTCATTTTGTACCGCACGAACTGCTGAAACACGCCGGAAACCGACTCAAACCGCCGCCTCGGGCTGACCTTGTTAATATCCCTATCTCCGTACAGCACAACACCTTCGGTCGGCTGGTACAAGCCCACGATAAGCTTAGTCAGCGTAGTTTTTCCCGCGCCGTTCTCGCCGACGATAGCAAGCGTTTCACCGTGCCTGATGTCGAGGCTGATGTCCCGCAGCACGTCGCCGCCGCCTGGATAGGCGAAGCTTACGCCGCGCAAATGAATGTCAGCCGTTTTGTCCAGCGGCTCGTCGGCGTAGCCGTCCGCGTCATCTTGCAGAAAATCGTAGAAAAACGACGACATACGCACGCTTTCAACGACTTCGCCGAAGTCCTCGACCATTCTTTTTAAAATAGCGTTAATCCTGTCGACCGAATAAAAAACCGAAGCGAACGCGCCGACCGAGATACTGCCGTCAAGCAGATAATACACGAGCATTCCCAAAATCCCGGCGTACCCGAGAACGTTCACGCCACGGAGGACGCACTCGATTGCCGCGATTTTTCTTTCCATACTCATGGACGCCTTCGCGAAGCGCCGCGTCGCGTCAACAAACAACCCGTAGAAATACCCAAACACGCCCAGCGTCCGCGTTTCCTTGAAATACTCCTTCGCCGTTATGCAGCCCTGAAAATACTCGGTCTGCCGCCGCAGTCCGGCGTGCTTGTTTTCGAAATCGTACGCCTTGGACGCGCGAATGAGCTGCGACAGCACCACCGATGCGAAAATAAACACCAGCGCGAACACAAGCAACGGCTTAACGGTAAACAGAAACACCGACGTGAACACAAAAAATGGAATGAAATAGAAAATAAACTGTATAGTCGACCGTGCGACGACCGGAGCGCCTTCGCTGGCGAACTTCGCCTTGGTCATGTCGTCGAACGTGGCTGTCGTTTCAAAGTCGATAAGCCGCAGCTCCCCTACCCGCTTGTGAAAAAGCGAGAACAAGTACCCGCTCCCGCGTCTCCAAAAATACCCCTGCGCCAAATATTCGATTACATCTGTAACCGGCCCGATCAGCAAAATCGCAGCGACCGGTATTCCCGCGCGGATAATATCGGCGTAAGCACGCCCGCCCGCGCCCGCACTCGCCGCGACTTCTGCTACCATATCAAAAAACGACCGCATCGCGTAAACCTCTGCCACCTGCAAAATGCAGTAAACCATCGACCCGGCCACCAAAAAACCAAACACGGCGCGGCTTGCCGCCCATGCGTGCTTTAGCGTCAGGAGTACGATTTTACCGGCGCGCAACTTTTTACTCTTCATCGTACCAGCTCCTTTGGCTTTCAAACATTTGGGCGTACAGCCCTCCGGCCGCCATCAACTCGGCATGGGTACCCGTCTCGGCCACCCGCCCGCCGTCAAGCACGAACAGTATGTCCGATATCTTCGTCGAACCTAACCGGTGACTGATAAGCAGCGGCGTATGCCGCGCGGCGATTTCCGCGAACTGATGATATACTTTGTTTTCCATCATCGGGCTTAAGCTTGCCGTCGGCTCGTCGAGGATAATAAACGGACAGCCCCTATGCACCGCCCGCGCTATCGCGATCTTCTGCCATTCGCCGCCCGATACGTCCGCGCCGCCGTCTGTGATTTTTCCGAGCGGAGTATCCGCGCCCATCGGCAGCTTTTCGGCCGCCGCGCTTAGCTCCGTGGTGCGCAGCAGCTCGTCGATTCCATCCGCGCCGCCAAAAGCTATATTATCCTTCATAGAAACGTAATACTTCGCATAGTCCTGATAAATTACCGCGAACATATCCCTCAGCTCGTTCGCGCCGAACTCCCGGATATCCCGTCCGTTAATACGAACCTCGCCCTCGAAATCCCTGTACAGCCCCGTCAGGATTTTCGTAAGCGTTGTTTTACCCGCGCCGTTTTGCCCGATCAGCGAGTACGACTTCCCCTTCTCAATTGTCATGTCGACGCCTTTTAACACGTAATCGTCGCCGGATTTATATTTGAACCAAAGGTTTCTGATTTCAAGCCGCTCAAAAACCGCCTTACCGGGTGTGTACGCCAGCACGTCCTCGTCGGCACTCAGCGCCCAAAATTCCGAATAAGACTTCATAAACCCCACTTGCCCCGAAATATCGAACACAAGCCGCGACAGCGAGCTGGTCAGTGTCCGTGCCATGCCAATCATCGCGCCCACGACGGCGATATACCCGCCGCCGGTCAGCGCACCGCCAACCACATCACTAGCAAGCGCCGCCATTGCAGCAAGCACGAACACATTGAGCGACATGCCGCACAGCTTTACTCGTATATCCCAGCGGGCGATCAGCTCTGTGTTTATGTCGCTGCGTTTGCGGTGCAACGCCTTAAACTTCTCATTAACTCCGGCCGAAAATCCGAACAGCGTCCGCTCGGCCGCCGCTTCGCGCCCGGAAAGCACGTCGGATATGTAATACATCATGCGCGTCAGCACAGTGACTTCCTTGTCCTTCTCGACGACCGCCGTCCCGCCGCGGTACGCGATAATCATAAGCGGCACGCTTCCGAAAACGAACGCAAGCGGCAGCCACCAGACAGACCCCGCGAGAACCGCCATTATACCGGCGGTTTGGATTATCATTCGCAGGGCAAGCGTTGCGTTGTTAAGTATTGCGATAAGGCGCGACTCGGTTTTTTCAGTCACGAATGTAATGAGGTCAAGGTTTTTGCCGTCCTCCGTCAGCTCGAAGTCGATAGCCGCTTGCCGCCTGACCATGAGCGGGCGTAAGCCCAGTCGAAGCCGCATTTCGATGTCCTTCGCGGCTAGTTTTTGTAGGACTTGGCTTAGTTGGTTGTATAGGTATGCTGCCAGCATCAGCGCCGCGCTTGTGACGACGTGGGTGATGCCGGATTTGTCGGCGGCTGCCGCCAGCGCGGAGTTTATGAACGAGGCTACTATGTATATCATACCCAAGGGAAGTACGCCGCCTATAACGCCCAGCGTTATATTCGCAGCAGTCGAAACCGGAGCGTGCTTGAAGCAGATACCGATTGCGCTGAATATATTTTGTTTTTTCATTGATGTTCACCGCCTTTGTAATATTCTGACATTTTTTCAGCG
>CAZJLW010000196.1:0-4448 GCA_964546895.1 uncultured Eubacteriales bacterium
ACATCAGTAACTACATCACTATAAAACTCTTCCTCATGGCACACAAGCAACACCGTGCCTTTGAAGTCGATAATAGCCTTTTTCAAGGACTCCTTCGCATATACATCGAGGTGATTAGTAGGCTCGTCCAATACGAGTACGTTAACACTTTTAAGCATAAGCTTGCAAAGGCGCGCCTTGGCGTTTTCGCCGCCCGAAAGCACGCGCATTTGGCTCGTGATTTGCTCGGTTCCCAAGCCACATTTTGCGAGCGCGGCTCGCACCTCGGCGTTTGTCATGCTGGGGTACTCGTCCCAAATTTCTTCAAGCGCAGTGTTTTTAGAATCCGCCACCTCTTGTTCAAAATAACCGACCTCTGCATAGCTGTCGACATTTACCTCCCCGCTGATCGGCGGAATAACGCCAAGCAACGTCTTCAGTAGAGTAGTCTTGCCCAATCCGTTTACTCCCTTTATCGCAACCTTTTTCCCGCGTTCCAAAATAAACGACATAGGCCTTGTCAAAGGCTCGTCATAACCAAGCACGAGCGATTTTGCTTCGATAACAAGCTTTCCGGGCGCGCGCGAGTACGTAAAGCTGAACGTCGGCTTTATTTTTTCGCGGGACAGTTCTATGATGTCCATGCTGTCGAGCTTTTTCTGGCGGCTCTTCGCCATGTTCGCCGTCGCTACACGAGCCTTGTTTCGGGCTATGAAGTCTTCCAGCTTATCAATTTCCTTTTGCTGCTTTTCGTAGGCTTGCTCGATCTGGCGTTTTTTAAGCTGGTACATCTCCATGAACTGCTCGTATGTTCCGCTGTATCTCGTGAGTGTTGCGTTCTCCGTGTGGTAAATTACATTTACTACAGCATTCAAAAACTCGATATCATGCGAAACCAAAATAAAAGCATTTTCGTAGTTCTGCAAATAATTTTTAAGCCACACGATATGGTTCTCGTCCAAAAAGTTCGTCGGCTCGTCCAGAATCAGTATCATCGGATTTTCAAGCAGGAGCTTCGCCAAAAGCACCTTCGAGCGCTGTCCGCCGCTTAACTCCGAAACATCCTTGTCAAGACCGATTTCAGTCAGCCCAAGTCCGCTTGCGCACTCGGCTATTTTTACATCGAGCGAGTAGAACCCGGAATGCTCCAAAAGCGCTTGGATTTCGCCGGCCTCTGCGAGTAGTTCCTCCATCTCTTTATCGTCGGCCTCGCCCATCTTATCATAAATGGAAAGCATTTCGCGCTCCAGCTCATACATATGAAGAAATGCGTCTTGCAGTACCATTTGGATTGTCTTCCCGGCGGTAAGGGTCGAATACTGGTCGAGATACCCGGTTGTGATTCGCTTGCACCACTCGATTGTACCCGAGTCGGGCGCGAGCTTACCCGTTATAATATTTAAAAAGGTCGTTTTACCCTCGCCGTTTGCACCAACCAGCCCGATATGTTCCCCTTTTAACAGGCGAAATGTCGCCTTGTCCAAAATCATTCTTGCCCCAAAGCCATGCGTTACGTCTTTAACCGTTAATATACTCATGTTCTATCCTCTCCTTCAACCCATTCGCCGTACAAACCCTCTATACGTTCCTCGAGCTGATTCTTTTTTTCGTGTAATTCATTCATTTTTGAGAAGTCGCCCTTCGATAAATCCGACTCAATCTCCTCGTTTACTTTGCTTAGCTCGGATTCGGCTTCGAAGATTAGCGCTTCGATCGAAACGGGCTTAGCGTTTTTGGGTTGAACCGGTTTTTTGCGTTCGATTTTTCTTGCCGGAGCTACTTCCGAAACAGCGGTGTTACGCAGTATTTCGAGATATTCATCGAATCCGCAATCATATTGCGTAAACCCGCCGTTTTCCATACTCCACACCTTGTCAGCAAATCTGTTCAAAAAATATCTGTCATGCGAAACAAACAGCATCGTACCGGCGAACTCCGACAAGGCGCTCTCTATCCACTCCCGCGACGCTATATCAAGATGGTTCGTGGGTTCATCAAGCAGCAGAAAATTGATATTTTTCTGCATCATCAAGCAAATTTTAAGCCGACTTTTTTCTCCGCCGGAAAGAGTGTTGACTTTTTTAACTACATCAGCCGCCATGAAATGAAATCTTGCGAGTATGCTGCGGACTTTTTCTTCGGGCAATCCGATTTCTTGCCGCAGCATTTCTAAAACCGTAACATTCTCATCAAATGTAATTATTTGCGGCATGTAGCCGACTTTTACGGTCGGGCTGATTTTTATATTGCCGCCGTCCGGATTTTCTTCACCCATGAGCATTTTCAGAAGAGTGGATTTCCCGCAGCCGTTCGCACCTACGATGGCGATTCGGTCATTTCGGAGGATTTTCGCATCAAGCTCGTGCATGAGGACTTTTTCTCCGTAACGCTTGCACACAGAATCGAAAGAAACAATTTCCTTCGCCGCGTAGCCTCCGCTGTCAAATCCCGCCGCCAGTTTTTTCGCTGTGGAGGGCCTTTCCACCTTGTCCATTTGCTCAATCCGTTTTTCCATTGCAAGCGCACGCTTCGCCAAGCCCGTGTTCGCCGGATTTATCTGCGCCCACACACGCTGCCTTTTTATGGCGTCTTCAAGCTGGCTAATTTTTCGTTGCTGTTGCTTGTATTGCTCGGCTTGCGTGAGGTAACGCCGCTCGCGCTCTTCAACATAAAACGAATAATTACCCGAATAAAGAACCGCTTTGCCATCTTCGATTTCTATAATCCGCGTAACGACCCTGTCGAGGAATACCCGATCGTGAGACACGGCAACGACCGTTCCCGGAAAATCATGCAAGAATCGTTCCAGCCATTCAAGCGACGCTAAATCAAGGTGGTTAGTCGGTTCGTCAAGCAAGAGAATGTCGCACTCGCGCAGAAGTATCCGTGCCAAGTTCACTCTCGCTTTCTCGCCGCCGCTTAAGTCATTAAAACGGCTCGCTCTCAACCTTTCGTCGATATTCATGCCGCTGCATATTTTGTCCAGCCTGACTTCTGTTTCGTAACCGCCAAGCCGCTCGTATTCCTCTATAAGACGCCCGTATCGGGCAAGAACAGCAGGGTCGGCATCACCCTCGATTTTCTTCATCGCCTTGTAAACATCAGTTATCTCCATAAACGACGAGCGTAATACGTCCTCTGCTGTATCGTTGTCCCCGAAAGCAGGAATTTGCGCAAGCATTTCTATTTTTTTACCCGATGCCTTGGAGATACTGCCGCTTTCGTAATTCTCTTCTCCTGTTATCGTTTTGAACAACGTTGTTTTACCTGAGCCGTTTTTGCCCAGCAAGCCGATTTTTTCGCCGCTGTAGATTTCGAACGAAATGTTTTTAATCACATGGTTCGAGCCGTAGTATTTACTCAGTTCATTTATCGCTATATCAATCATAATAAAAAACTCCTTTATATTTGGACATAAAAATACCCTGTACAGACGGTTTTGACTGCACAGGGCGACCATACATAAAGAAACGGACAGCGGATTTAAGCTGCCGTTTTACGTGGTGAGCGGCATTCAAAACAATCTTCCTGAAAAAGGGCAGACTCCTCCCTTGTTCCCACTGTCTTGAATGAATATTTACGCACTATATCACTGCCAAGAAACATTTCCTCCATGCCCTTCATGCGTAAAAATTTAGATTGCTTCATGCTGCTCACCACCTTTCGAGTTGTTTATTGCTATTATAATATCATGAAACGGGAAAAAGTCAAAAGAAATTTCAGCACCGGACATATACGCCTAACTATGATACCTTTCTTAAAGTGACACATTGAGCGTATCCATCGAAGTTTGAAGCAACCAGTTCAAAACCATATTCACTAAAGGTTTTTACGGTTTCTTCCGGCGTACCGAAGAATCCGGCTATGTTATGTAACTTTAGAGCTAAATTTAAAGGCCTTCTAACAACCCACGGAAATCGAGGGTCTGTTATATATAAATGCCCTCCATGTTTAATTATCCTCGCCGCTTCTTTTGCAAAACCTTTTCTGTCAGTAAAATGATGATAAGCCATACATGCGGTAATTACGTCAAACTTATTGTCTTCAAACGGTGTTTTTGTACAATCGGAAACAGATATACTCATCTGTGGACATTTCAACTTAGCCTTTCCAATCATATTTTCCTCGACATCAATACCGTAGCCGTCAATACCACCGCATTTATTCAACCTTTCCAGAACAGTACCGGTTCCACAACCAACATCCAATACAGTTGCGCCCGCAGACAACTCAACCTGACTTAACAATAGTTTATAAAACCTGCTTGATAACTTGCCTTCAAATCCTTCATCATACGACGAAGCTCTTTTATCGAATTTGAAGTTTTTGGTGTTTCTCATAGTAACCTCTCCCTCTTCCTTCACAAACTTATATATCTCATCCGTGCTTATTTGGCGAAGTTGGCATAGTTTATCCAAAGTGTTCATAATGTCGTATTTTCGTCTACTATGTTGACACGGGACGAAAAT
>CAZJLW010000197.1:0-4369 GCA_964546895.1 uncultured Eubacteriales bacterium
CGTTGAACAGATATACAAATATTAATTTGCTATTTTCGCAAGACGCAAAGAATATTAAGAGAAGTCACATTTTCCTAAGATAAATTAAGCGAATAAATCCCCCGCCCCTCTCATATTTTGTACAAAGGAGGCGCATATCTTGGAAGATCTCAACGCACAGGTTCTCACCAGCTTTAACATAAAACCATCGCGGGTTATAAAAGAAAAACTCTACTATATATGTGTAACGCCGGAGGGCGCGCGCGTCATAAAAAAAACGGACGCGTCCGTGCAGAACATCGAGTTCCAGCACGACGTGAAGGAAGGCTTGTACCGAAGCGGCTTTCCGTACACGGACAGATTTTGCCTATCAGGAGAGGGCAAGCCGTACGCCGTCCATAACGGCGAGGCGTACACAATGACAGCACTGTACGACTACCGCGAAGCCAACTTCGTCTCGGATTTCAAAAAAATAATGCCGCAGACGGCGGCATTTCATAAGTGCGCCGTCGGCCTCACGCTTTCGAGCGAGACCGAGGGCATTTGCGACTATGATATTTGTGAGTTGTACGAGAAAAAAGAGGCCGAGCTTAGCTCGTTCAAAAAGAAAATAAACCTGCAAAAGCGTCTGTCGGACTTCGACGTTATTTTTCTGAAAAGCTACGCAGGGTACGTCGCCGACATGCGAGCGTCGCGCGAAATGCTGCGGGACGCGGGCTACTCCGACGTGTTCCGCAAACACCGCGAGCGCGGCAGCATCGTACACAACGAGCTAAAGGAAGAACACATGCTAATAAACGGCGACGAGGTACTCATCACGGGCTTCAAGAACGCGGCGGTGGACTGCCAGCTGCACGACGTGGCCGACCTACTGCGGCGGTACGTGAAAGTCAGCCCGGACGCGGTTCCCGCGGCGGCGATACACGACGCACTCAGTATGTACATCGCCGTAAACCCGCTCAGTCCCGAGGAAATCAAGGTACTGGCCGCGCTGCTAAAATACCCGCTCAGCTTCGTAAAAAGTGTGACGCAATACTACAGCAAGAAGCGCACATGGACGCCAGACGCCGTACTGGATCGGTTTAAGTCCATCGTAGACCGTAAGGATATTTTTTCATCGCTCGCGGATAAAGTCCTCGACTTTGGCGTGAACGGTCTTTCCGTTTGAATACACGCCGACGCGCCCGAACTGCCCCATGCCGGTGACAGGTTCCTTCGTGCCGTCGACGGCTGGGTTCGTGTATTTGTAGAACCACTGGTCGAGCTTTGCCTTCAGACCCGCTTTTACGTCCGAGAATCGCTCATCGTTGACGATGTTTACGTCCTCGTTCGGGTCGTCAGCCAGATTGTACAGCTCATTGGGGCCGTACGGGTAGCGGTGTACGTATTTGTATTCGGTCGTGCGAATCATGCGCACCGCACCGTATTCGTCGAAAACTACGGAAAAGCCGTCGGCGTCTAGGCTTTCCCCGTCCAGCAAAGCCGCGAAGCTTTTTCCGGGAAGCGCTTGGCGCACGTCGCCCTCCAAGCCCAGATAATCCATGAGCGTCGGGAAAATATCGTAGTGGCTCAGGATATCGCTACACTTCTGCGGAGATATGGCCGACGGGCAATACACGACGAACGGTACCTTCACGGATGTGTCGAACATATTCTGCGGGAACGTCCCGTTGCCCTTGCCCCATATGCCGTGCTGTCCCAAGTTCATTCCGTTGTCGGACGTGAATATAACAAGTGTGTTATCGGCTTCGCCCGAATTTTTTATGGCTTCGGTTATCCGCGCGATGCCGTCGTCCATTGCCGTAATCGCCGCGTAGTAGCCGCGCAGCAGCTCCTTACGTTTTTCGCCCGTGCCGTGCGGCGCCGTGGGCTGCTGCCACGGGTGCAGCGGCAAGTCCGGCGTGGCTGTACATTCGCAGTCGCGGTACATGTCGACGTACTTTTTCGGGTGGTTCGCCTCGTCCCACGGGCTGTGCGGCGCCGTGTAATGCACGCTCAAATAATACGGCTTGCCGGATTTCGACAGCTCGGTGATGTTTTTTACGGCGTCGGCTGTTACGAGGTCGGTTATGTATTCGGACGATGTTCTTATTTTCCCATTCTCAACGATGTCTGGGCTGTAATAGTTGCAGCCCCCTCCCCCAATCGTATACCACCGCGAAAACCCATTCTGCGGCGTCAAGCTATCCCCCAAATGCCATTTCCCACTTAAGGCGCAAGTGTAACCGTTCTCACTCAAAATATCCGTGTAGGTCGTAAGCCCGTCCAGATATTGTATGGCTTCTGTTTCGTCCTTGTATCTCGCTCGTGCCGCTTCCGGCAGCTCATCGACGCGGCTCTTATCCATATTGCCGCCGCGCAGCCAGTCATGCACCCCGTGGCACGACGGAATCGTCCCCGTCAAAATCGAAGCCCTCGCGGGCGAGCAAACCGGCGACACGCAAAAGAAATTCTCAAACGCGATGCCGTTATGTGCCAGATGGTCGATGGCGGGCGTTTTAACGTCGGTATTGCCGGCGTAGTTAAGCGCCCACGAGCCGAGGTCGTCGGCTAGGATAAAGACTATGTTGTATTTCTTCTTCATTGATGAAACCTCCCTTCTGGAAATAATATAGACTTTTTTACGGGGATTTGCAAATGTTAGGTGAAGTCATGCCGGTCGCCGCCGTCGCTGCCTAGCCCCTCGAATAAACAGACGATCTGTTCAATTCTCATGAAGCAGTCGCCATCGTCAAGGCTTTTATCTTCTATGATTGCCTTGATTTCCTGTAGCGCTTTATAGCATTCAAGCTTAACAATCGCAATCGGTTCTATTTTTAGATTTGGGAATGAAATATGCACGTCTTCTTTTTCCAAAGCCTTTATAAGTATTTCTTTGTATAAATCCATCTTATTCACCTCAGACTATAATCTATCTTAAAACAAGATAAATGTAAATATCTTGTTTTAAGATTTTTATAATGGTGTCGGTGATGTTATGAAAAACGAAATATTGAAATACGAACGAATCCGCAACATTCGTATTGATAAAGATTTTACGCAAAAACACGTTGCAGAATATTTGCACATAAAGCAAAACACCTATTCCCAATACGAAATAGGTGTTTTGAACTATCCTCTTGATGTTGTTATAAAACTGGCTATGTTTTATAATACCAGTGTTGACTATTTGGTTGGGCTTACGGATAATCCCGCACCGTATGAGCGGAAATAACAAGAGAGGAGCGTTTCTGTGAAATATACTTTTCCTGTTGTTCTATCAAAAGGCAGCGACTACGGGTATGTTGCTTATGTTCCGGACGCTGACATTAACACCGAGGGGTCAGATATTACCGATGCTATTTTTATGGCACGTGATGCCATTGAGCTTTGGGGATTGGGGATGTCTGACATAGGCAAACCTATCCCCGCTCCGAAAGACTTGAATGTTGCGCATGGCGAAGACGATATTCTTACGCTTATTGATGTTGACTTCGAAGCGTTTCGCTGAACGCACACAACAGACTTATATCTTTCGAAATGGGAATGTTATAATTTGACACGGATTTAACGGATTCTCACGGACTTTCACGGATTTTTTTGTATGGCTATGAAAATACTTTGAGCAATATCCAATCGTTGTATATTATGAGAATATCGTAGTTGGCGATTATTAAATCCGTGTCAATCAGTGAAAATCCGTTCAATCTGTGTCTAATAGTTTCTCACTTCCCAGCCACACTCAACATAACTTCCTTAGCCAACTCCGCATTCGGCGCATTCCCTATTATAAACACGCCCAGCTGCTGCTTTCCAAAAATCGCCTGTAACCCTTCATTCTCCGACACATCAATACCGCACACTGCTGTCTTTTCTCCCGTGGGATTGCCCGCGTCGTCCACCTTGTCAAAGCTCAACAGCTTATCCTTCAAAGAATCCATTTCCTCCTGCGAAAGCACCTCGTCTATCGCCTTAAACGTATCGGAACGCGCACTGCGTGCTGCGTTTTCCATGTCCATGACGGCAATGTCGATCTCCTTCGACGCTATCATCGCCGTAAACTTCATAATACCGCCCGCGCCAAGCATCGGGTCGCTGAGTACCCCCGATTGCGTATTGTTCGTTACCGCACCCATTACGACAGATGTAAACTGCGGAGCCTTGCCGTCAACCGTCAGCCCGGTAACTTTACTTTGCAAATCCGTCCCGAACGCGGCAATGGCATCAGAATTCATGCCCAGCGAGCAAAACGCCATCTGGAAAGCGCTAGTTTTACCCGAGCCGCCGGATTTCCCGGAATCCGCGCCAGCGCCTGAGCCAGTACCCGAACCCGATCCGCACCCAACAAACAACCCACACGCCAGCATCAGCGCCAACGAAACACTAACCAATGATTTTAATTTCTTCATAA
>CAZJLW010000198.1:0-1079 GCA_964546895.1 uncultured Eubacteriales bacterium
GCTGACCGCTTCCTCAGCACGTCAGTATTATTACCATGATAGGGTTGCCCGCCGCCGCCCACGCAACCGCACGGACACGCCATAATCTCTATCGCATCATACGCTTCCTGCCCGTCGCGTATCTTAGTCAGGAACTTACGCGCATTGCCAAGCCCATTCGCGATGGCTATCTTCAAGTCGCGCCCGCCTATATGCACAACGGCCTCACGCACGCCCTCTATTCCGCGCAACTGATTAAAATTCACATCCTCCGGCGGCTTGCCGTCCAGCCAGCAGCTGGCAGTACGCACAACGGCCTCAATAACGCCGCCCGTCGTGCCGAATATAACACCCGCGCCGGTAGACTCACCCATCAAGCTATCGAAATCCTCATCAGGCAGCTCATTAAAATTAACCCCCGACTCGCGTATCATACGCGCAAACTCGCGCGTCGACAGCACGAAATCAACGTCCGACAGCACACCCGCCGCCCCGCCGCTCTTTAATTCCTCACGCGCACGCTCGAATTTCTTTGCTACGCACGGCATTATCGATACCACGACCATCTTATGTGGGTCGACACCGAGCTGCTTCGCCAAATACGTTTTCGCAACAGCGCCGAACATTTCATGCGGGGACTTACACGTCGAGGGAATATCAAGCAGCTCCGGAAACTGATGCTCGATAAACTTAACCCAAGCGGGGCAACAGCTCGTTAACATCGGCAGCCGTCCGTTATGCTGCAACCGGTGAATAAACTCCGAAGCTTCCTCGACAATCGTCAAATCCGCCGCGAAATCCGTATCAAGCACCCTATCAAACCCAAGCCGCCTAAGCGCCGCGACCATCTTACCCGTGACTTGAGTGCCGACGGGCATACCGAACTCCTCGCCGAGCGCGACGCGTATCGCGGGCGCTGTCTGCGCGACTACAAACATGTCAGGGTCTGAAAGCACATCCCAAACGTTTGCGGTGTCGTCCGTCTCCGTAAGCGCGGCAGTCGGGCAAACGGAAACGCACTGCCCGCAGAAAACGCACGACGTATCCTTCATCGGCAAGCCGAACGCCGTGCTAATCATCGTGTCAAACCCGCGGTTCGT
>CAZJLW010000198.1:1179-4235 GCA_964546895.1 uncultured Eubacteriales bacterium
CCATCGTACGGCGCGCTTTTATGGCGCGGCGCGTGTTCGTGTGGATAACCATGCCTTCGGTCGCGGATGTCGAACACGCCGGCAGTAGATTCCTGCGCCCTTCCACCTCAACCATACACACGCGGCACGTCGATACCTTGTTCACCATTCGTATGTCGTGCAAATCCAAATGACAAAGCGTAGGTATATGAACGCCGATTTTTTTTGCGGCCTCGAGTATCGTCGTGTCCTCTTCGACTTCCATCGGAATATTGTTTATCGTAAACTTTATTATTTTTTTATCCATATATACACCCTAACCCTTTGTTATTGCGTCCACGGGACATTTTTCCAAGCAGGTGTTACATTTGATACAGCGGCTCTGGTCGATGACATGAACCTTCTTGCGCTCGCCCTCAATGCACGACACCGGGCAGTTGCGCGCGCAAACGGTACAGCCGATGCACTTGTCGTCGAGTATGATATACTCGAGTAGGTCATGGCACGCCCGCGCGGGGCAGCGTTTTTCGTTAATATGCGCTTCGTATTCCTCTCGGAAGTACCGCATCGTCGACAACACCGGGTTCGGTGCGCCCTGCCCAAGCCCGCACAGCGAGCAGTCCTTTATTACACCGCCCAACTCTTCAAGCTCGTCCAAGTCCTCTTTCGTACCGTTGCCCTTCGTTATGTCGTCGAGAATTTCAAGCATTCGCCGGTTCCCGATACGGCACGGCGTACACTTGCCGCAGCTTTCGTCGGCCGTGAACTCTAGGTAAAACTTAGCGATTTTGACCATGCAGTCGTCCTCGTCCATGATGATCATACCGCCCGAACCCATCATCGAACCCATCGCCGCCAGCGACTCGTAATCTATCGGAGTGTCGAGATGCTCAGCACTTATACAGCCGCCCGACGGCCCGCCCGTCTGCATCGCCTTAAACTTCTTGCCGCCGCGTATACCGCCGCCGACGTTTTCTACAATCTGCCGAACGGAAATACCCATCGGTACTTCGACAAGCCCGACGTTATTTATTTTACCGGCCAGCGCGAAAACCTTCGTGCCGGGGCTTTTCTCCGTGCCGAGCCGTTTGAACCAATCCGCGCCGTTTAGAATAATCGGCGGGATATTCGCGAACGTCTCGACGTTGTTAATATTCGTCGGCCTGTCCCACAAGCCGGACTGCGCCGGGAACGGCGGCTTTATACGCGGCTCGCCGCGTCCGCCCTGCACGGAGTTCATGAGCGCCGTTTCCTCGCCGCATACGAATGCGCCCGCGCCAAGGTATATATCAATGTTAAACCCGAAGCCCGAGCCGAGTATATCGTCGCCCAGCAGTCCGTTTTCCGTCGCGTCCTTAATCGCCTTCTCCAGCCGCGCCACGGCAAGCGGATATTCCGCGCGGATATAGACCGTGCCTTTCGTCGCGCCAATTGAATGCCCGCAAATAATCATCGCTTCCAAAACGCTATGCGGGTCGCCTTCCAAAATCGAACGATCCATAAACGCGCCCGGGTCGCCTTCGTCGCCGTTGCAGACTACGAATTTTTCGTCTCCGGAGCTCTTTCGGCACAGCTCCCATTTCAACCCGGTCGGGAAGCCCGCGCCGCCTCTGCCACGCAGTCCGCTGTTTTTGACGGTTTCAATCGTCTGCTCGGGCGTCATCTCGAACAGCACCTTCGCAAGCGCCTCGTAACCCCCGACGGAAATATAATCCTCAATATTTTCGGGGTCGATTATGCCGCAATTGCGCAACGCGATACGTACTTGGCTGTGATAGAACGGAATCTTGTCGTGTTCGGCTTCGCGGGTTTGGTTGTTCGGATTCTCGTACAGGCGTCTTGTCACGACGCGCCCCTTGACGGCGTGTTCGCTGACAAGCTCCGCCGCGTCCTCCGGTGTTACTCCGACGTAAAACACGTTATCGGGATACACCTTAACAATCGGCCCCTGCTCGCAGAACCCGAAGCAACCCGTCGACACAACCTTTACCTCTTCCGCTATGCCGTGCTTTCTTATCTCGTCCTCCAAGCGCTCGCGTACCTCGATACTGCCGGACGCTTGGCAGCCCGTCCCGCCGCAAACCATAAAATGCATCCTTATCACGGCGAACCAACCTCCTTCGCGAATACCACATCGTCGAGTAGCTTTCCTTCTAGGATATGCTTACGGATAATATCGGCAGCGATAGCTTCTGTTACGTGGCCGTATTTTACGGGCGGTTTATCCGCGCAGCGCACCTCGACCATCGGCTCGGCGTAGCAGTACCCGAAACAGCCCGTCGATATAATCGAAACATTATCAAGCACCGACTTCTCGTGTTCACCTTCCGACTTCGCCTTTTGTATTTCGTTAAACAGCGCCTCCATGACGGACTTCGCCCCTGCCGCGATACCGCACGTCGCCATGCCGACGGCGATTACCGTCCGCAGCGGATTGTCGCCCGTCGTACGCAGCCCCGTGTTGTTCAGAGCGTTCTCGCGTATTTTTTTCAGCTCGTCCCAAGATTTAATAGGCAATTAGCGATTCACTCCTTTCCCAGATATTCATCAACTATGCGCTTCACATCGTCCGGCTTCACGCGCCCGTAAACCTTGTCGTTAACCGTAACAACCGGCGCAAGCCCGCACGCGCCGACACAGCGCACCGTCTCCAGCGTAAACATTTTATCCGGCGTCGTCTCGTCGACGTCCAGTGACAATTCTTTTTTAAACTCGGTCAGCACCGCCTCAATGCCGCGCACAAAACATGCCGTACCCGTGCAAAGCTTGATTTTGAACCGACCCTTCTCCTCCATCGAAAACAACGAATAAAACGTAACCACGCCGTAAACCTTCGCCGCGGGAATATTCAGCCTGTGCGCGATATGCAGCTGTACGTCCGTTGACAAATGTCCGTATGTTTTCTGCGCGAAATGCAAAACCGGAATAAGCGCGCCGTCTTTACCGGCCAAGCTGTTAATAAACCCGTCCAGCTCCGGATATTCGGCGCTTTCTCTCGCCGCCTCTACCTTCATGTTGTGTCCTCCTTTCCTTATTCATGGGTATTTTGCCCGAATATTCCAAATGTATGCAGGAAA
>CAZJLW010000199.1:0-2840 GCA_964546895.1 uncultured Eubacteriales bacterium
TTCATTTCCTCAATACTCTCCAGCTCATGCGCAACAATATACTTATTCGTAAGCAGACACAGCATATTATCATTATTCAGCCCGATCAGCTTACCCTCGATAACCTTATGCCGATTAGTCACAAGCCGCACGTTCATGCCGCGCCGGAACGTCTTGCCGTTAAACTGTACGATCTCCCGTGGGAACAGGCCGTAGCATTTCTGCATGATTTTGTTTATTTCCTCGCGCTGGTATGCGAAGACCTTCGATTTTGCCGAGACGAACCCCATAAATTTCGATAGATTGACTATCAGCCACGTCAGGAAGAACGCCAGCGTTGCGGCAAATACTATGTCGTATGATGTTAGGTATATGTTCATAGAGTTACTTCCCTTTCGCTGAATTGGATATTAGACAGATACGCATACAGACCGTCGCGCTCCAGCAGCTCCGCGTGTGTGCCGATGTCCTCGATCACGCCTTCGTTCAGCACGACTATCTTGTCGGCTTTTTTGACGGTCGAGAGGCGGTGTGCGATGATGATTGTCGTGCGGTTCTCCATTACCTCGTCCATCGCTTCGTGGATTAGCTTTTCGGTTTCGACGTCGACGGAGGCCGTCGCTTCGTCCAGTATCAGTATCGGCTTGTCGCGCAGGACGGCGCGCGCTATCGATATGCGCTGCTTCTGCCCGCCCGACAGTATTACGCCGCGCTCACCGACTACTGTATCATACCCGTTTTCAAACTTGCAAATAAAATCATGCGCCTTGGCGACCTTCGCGGCGGCGATTACCTGTTCGCGCGTCGCGGATTTGAAGCCGTAGGCGATGTTGTCGGCGACGGTTCCGTTAAACAGGAACACATCCTGCAACACAATGCTGATATTATCCCGCAGACTGTTAAGCGTAACGTCCTTAATATTTACACCGTCGAAATAAATATTCCCCTCGACCGGATCGTAAAATCTGCTGATTAGGCTGATGAACGTCGTTTTGCCGACGCCCGTAGGGCCTACGAGCGCGACGATTTCGCCGGATTTTATGTCGATGTTGATATTTTTCAGTACGTCGATGTTCTGTATGTAGTTGAAGCTTACGTTGTCGAATGTGATGTTGCCGCTGACCGCGCCCAGGGCGGTGGCGTTTTCGGCTTCTTTGATGTCGGACTCGGCGTCCAGCACCTTAAAAATCCGATCCGCACCCGCGAGTGACGTCTGGATATCCTCGTTCACGCGCGCAAGCAGCGTTATCGGCTGGTAAAAAATCCCAAGGTACATAATAAACGCTACGATGTCCTCGATCGGTACTTTGCCGATGCTCGCGAGGTAGCCGCCGTACGCGATAACAAACACCGTACCCATATTGCTGAACAGCTGAACGCTGCTGTGGTACATCCCGCCGAATTTGAGCGCAACTACATTGACATGCGTGTATTCGTCGGCGCGCTTTTTGACCTCGTTGCTTTCGTGGTCTTGCCGGTTGAAGACTTGGATTTCCTTTATGCCCGAGAAATTGTCTTGCAGCTTCGCGTTCAGCTCTGCGATGAAGCGCTGCGCCTGCTTGAACAGCGGCAGAACCTTGACGGCGTAGCCGCGCGCCGATATGAACAGGAACGGTACGGTGATTAGGCTAAGCCCCGCCAAAATCGGGTTAATCGTAAACAGTACGAAAAACACGCCGAAGAAGATGATGATGTTAACAATAACGTCTGGTACGGCGTGGGCGATAAGCATTTCGAGACTGTGCGTCGAGTTGACGACGGTCGACATCAGCTGACCGGTTTGTTTGTCGTGGTAATATTTGTAGGACAGGCTTTGCAGCTTGTTGTAAATCATAACGCGCATATCTCCGACGAAATTCCACGCCGCATAATGCGTAAAGTACGAGCGTACGAACATGCAGCCCGCTTGGAATAAGTACACAACAAGGAGTATCCCACCCATGCGCAGCGCCTTCGGCGCGAGATCGGGGTCCTGCTGCGTCGCGAGCCGCGTCAGCTCACGTACGACAAGCGGCGCGTACAGCTGGCTCGCCGTCATGCCAAAAATCGCGAGGATCGAAAAAAACAGGTAAATCCAGTATTTCCTAGCGTACTTTAAAAGCCGTACTAGCATTGACACATTATTCCCCACCCGTCAGAACTTTTATTGTGTAGCCACTGGCGGAATCGCCGCCGATACCGTTTATTATTATGCCTGATTGTAATAGAAGATTGATGTAGCGCAGGATATCCGGCGAGATTATTTCGCCCGGGATTAGCAGCGGTATGCCCGGCGGATATGGTGTGATGAAGTCCGCTGAGATCGCGGCGTTGCCGACCTGCGCGGCGGTGTTGTTTTGCCCGATTGCTTCCAGTTTTATAGTAGTGCTGGCTGCGCGTATGGCGTGCCGATAGTCCGCGCCTGTTTCCGCTCTAGGTATTTTATCACAAATTAATGAGTTTGCGGAAAAATTTTTGTTTTGTTTCACTGCTCGTATTCCGAAAAGGAGACGGGCGAAGCCCTCGTCCGTGTCGGCAGGGCTTGTTATTGCTACGATGTGGCGCGCGCCGCTTAGTTCGATTTGAACGCGGTGGTTGTCGCGTAGGTGTAGTTCAAGGGCGCGACCGGTTAGGTGTGGGTGGGTTATGAATGTTAGTCTGGCTAGATCGAGGTCGTGGACGGCGTAGGCGGGGGAGAGGAATGCGGCGGGGGGAAGGAGGGCGACGGCGGGCGGCATTGCGTTGCCGTCCGCGCTTCGCGCGGCGCGTTCCGCTTCGCGGAACGCCCGCAGCCGCTCGACATACCGTTCAAATATCGCTTTATCATTTTCAAGCAGCTTAACCACATATTCAGCCTGAGCCATAAACACATAAGAAGGGCT
>CAZJLW010000199.1:2940-4201 GCA_964546895.1 uncultured Eubacteriales bacterium
TAAGTCGGGCTTGTTATTACGACAGCTGTAATCCGCGCCGCGTCCTCCAACGCCGCCCGCACGGCCTCCGGCGACACCCCGCCGCAAAACCCATACTCCGTCTGCTCCGGATAAACAAACGCCGCTTTCGCCCCGGAAAAATAAACCCCACTATAAACACTCCTGTGACAATTCCGCGCAAGCAGCACCGTATCGCCATCGGTGGCATGAGCCGCGATCGCCGCAACAATCCCGCCCGTCGAGCCATTAACCATAATATGCGTCTCGTCTGCGCCGTATATCGCCGCGATATTCTCCTGCGCCCGCGCGATTATTCCGGACGGCGCGTGGAGATTATCGAACCCGTCCAGCTCGGTTATGTCGTATTTGAACATCCCGTTCGTTAAAAAACCGTCAGGGAAAAAACGCGCGTCGCGCTTATGCCCGGGCATGTGGAACGGGTAGATGTCGTCGGCTAGGTATTCGTTTATTAAGTCGTAGAGCATATTTATGTACCTCCAATAATTTGTAAAATTAGTGCAATTTTATATCAGCATCTGGACTGAATATCCTCTAACTGATTTCTTTTAGCGTTCACAAGATAGTTATTATCAATACAAACAATTATACACTCATCGCACATACCCCGTGAATTAATTTGTATTTCGTTCACAATACACTCACCGTTTTTTTGATAAATACAAAAATCAACCTCGCATTTCATTTCACTGATTACCCCCCTAGTAACAGAATTTTAAACACAGCAATAATTTAACTGCATAGTCATAACGACTATGCAATATATTATAACATAGGCAAGATGACCTTACAATGCAATAAAAAAGCTAAGGGTGGATAACCAAATGGATTTGAATTACTATGATATCGGAAGAAGGATAAGAAATGAAAGAACCAAGCAAGGTATAAGTCAGGAACGGTTTGCCGAGAAGTCCGATTTGTCTGTAACACACATAAGCCACATAGAAACAGGGAATACAAAACTAAGTCTGCCTACGCTTGTAAAGATAGCCAATGCTCTTGCTGTTTCGGCTGATGAGCTTCTGTGTGACAGTTTAGTAAAGGCTAAAACAACATTTCAAAACGAAGTGGGGGGCGAGCTTGCCGATTGTACCGAACAGGAAATCCGCATGATTGCGGATATTGTTAAAGCATTAAAAACAACGCTACGTAAAAATATTTAAGCACTTATATATTCGGCACTAAACATTGTAATGTTTTATTCGGTTTAGTGCCGAATATTTTCCGCTGTTTATAGGAGGGC
>CAZJLW010000200.1:0-4089 GCA_964546895.1 uncultured Eubacteriales bacterium
GCCGCGGCATGTCCATCCAGCCCCTCGGCCAGCGCAAACTTTGCCACACTACCGCCAAGCGCGGCGGCCGCCTCCTTCGGGAACGACAGAACACTGCTCTTCTTAATAAAATCATCAACCGAAAGCGGCGAGAAAAACCGCGCCGTTCCGCCGGTAGGCAACACGTGGTTCGGCCCCGCCATATAATCGCCGAGCGGCTCGGGTGTGTAATGCCCAAGGAATACCGCGCCCGCATTTTTCACGAGCGGCAGATAGTTAAACGGCTCGCGTGTCGAAATCTCCAAATGCTCCGGCGCAATACGATTGCTTATATGAAACGCGTCGCGAATATCGTCTACGAGAATAACCGCTCCGTAGCCGTCCATCGACGCTTTTATAATTTCTTTCCTACTAAGCCGTGCCGTCTGCGCTTCAAGCTGCGCAGTCACTTCGCGGCACAGCGCTTCGCTGGTCGTAACCAAAATAGCCGAAGCCATTTCATCATGCTCGGCTTGCGAAAGCAAATCCGCCGCAACAAACGCCGGATTCGCCGATTCGTCGGCAACAATCAAAATCTCACTGGGCCCCGCCACGGAATCGATATTCACATGCCCATAAACCGCACGCTTCGCCAGCGCCACGTAAATATTACCGGGACCTACGATTTTATCGACGCGCGGCACGCTCGCCGTACCGAACGCGAGCGCGGCAACCGCCTGCGCTCCCCCTACCCTGTAAATCTCCGTTATGCCAAGCTCGCGCGCCGTAACTAGCGCGACCGGGTTTATTTTCGGCGGCGTAACCATAACAATCCGCTCGACACCGGCCACGATAGCCGGCACTGCGTTCATAATAACCGTAGACGGGTATGCAGCCTTGCCGCCCGGCACGTAAATGCCGCAGCTTTGGAGCGGCAAGACGAGCTGCCCGAGCAGCTCACCGTATGTACCTGCGCAAAACCAACTGTTCTGACGCTGTTTTTCGTGAAACGTGCGTACGCGCGCGATGGCTTCGCGTATTACGCCGACCAGCTTTTCGTCGACTTGGGCGTATGCGTCGTCCGTTTCCTTTTCCGTAACGCGTATGTTTCCCGCGTTTATGTCAACTCCGTCGAACTCCCGCGTGTATTTAAAAAGCGCCGCGTCTCCCCGTTCCTTGACGGCTGTGATTATTTCGTCGACGGCTTTCTGCTGCTCGGTGTATGAGACGTTTTTGCGTTCGAGCAGCTGCTCCAGCAACGCGTTCACGCCGACATTTCCGTCGCCCGCCCGCGTCCCTCTCAAATCAATTATCTTCATTATCAATAACCGCCTTCAATCTCCTGATAATATCCGTTATGCGTTCGTACTCGATTTTCATACTGACTCGGTTGACTATCATGCGCGCCGAAATCTGGCATATTTCTTCCAGAATAACAAGCCCATTCTCCCTGAGCGTCGAACCCGTCTCGACCAAGTCGACGATTACATCCGACAGCCCAACGACCGGCCCAAGCTCGACGGAACCGCCGAGCTTTATGATGTCTACCGTTTTATTCTTCCTATTAAAATAATCCGAAACGATGTTCGGATATTTTGTGGCGACGCGCAGATTGTTTGTGTTGAACAGTTTTTCCTTCATTTCCGGGTAGCCCGCGACTACGATCCGGCATTTGCCGAGCTTCAAGTCCACGACCTCATAGACGTTGCGTTTCTCTTCCATGAGCGTGTCCTTGCCCGCGAAGCCGATGTCGGCGACGCCGTGTTCGACGTACGTCGTCACATCACCGGCTTTTGATAAAAAGAATCTTAGCTTCGCTTCCTCATTCGTGAAAATGAGCTTGCGCGAGCTTTCGTCAATTTCACACGTGATATCCACGCGGTTTAAAAGCTTAAGCGTTTCGTCGGCCAGACGGCCTTTGGCGAGCGCGATTGTCAAATAATTCATACGACCAGTTCTCCTATTTTTACGGAACGCCTAATACCGCGGTCTACGTCGATCATTACTACGCTGTCGGCGTTTTCAAAGTAAATGATACCCGCTGTCTTTTTGCGTTTGGCGTAAGCGATGTTCTCCTCAAGATTCGATCCGAGCAGGCTGTTTTCGATGATAAGCCCCTGCGAGCGCAGCTCCTCGGCGTACGTGACAGCGGCGTCGCGCCCTTCCTCCGTGAAAACAAGCAGCGTGTCGGAGCGGTTGCTCGGGAAGCTGATGTTCTGGCTTTCGTAGGCGGTGACGAGCGAGTCGATACCGATTGCGAAGCCGACCGACGGCATACCCTCGCCGTACTGCGCGATAAGGTTATCGTAGCGCCCACCGTCGACGACGGAAAAGCCCACGCCGTTAATATACCCGCGGAAGATAACGCCCGTGTAGTAGTCCGAATGCCCGATCATTCCCAAATCGAACAGTATATAATCCTCAAATCCGTATTCGCACAGCCGCACGTAAATGTTCGCCAAGTCGGACAGCGCTTCGACGGCTTTTCTGTTTTTGATGATAGTGTATGCCTTTTCGATGATTTTTACGTTGCCGATGTAGAGCGGCAGCTCGTTGAAGAACGATTTGATGCTGCTGTCGACGCGGCTTTTGTTGATGATGCTTTCGACCTCGACGTAGTTGCGGCTGACGAGAGCGGCCATGAGCGACTGCTTATCGGCGGGGCGCAAATCCGTATCGTCCAGCACCGCTTTAATAAAGTCCGAATGCCCTAAGTCGACCTTGAAGCTCACGAAACCGGCGGCCAACAGGCTGTTGATTGCGACGGCGATGACCTCGCAGTCGGCTTCGAAGGAGTTAACGCCGATCAGCTCAACCCCGGCTTGAGTAATCTCGCGCTGCTTGCCCTGATAGCTTTCGTTCTGGCGGAACACCTTCTCGACGTAGCTGAAACGCAGCGGCGGTTCGCAGTGCGCAAGCTTCGTCGCAGTCATGCGTGCGATCGCGGGCGTCATGTCCGGACGCAGCGTCAGAATATCGCCGTTGCGGTCGATTAGCTTGTACATTTTTTTGGAAGCGCCGGAGTCCTCGAAAACGTCGGCGTATTCCAGCAACGGCCCCGACAGCGGAAGGTAGCCGTATTTGTCAAAAACGTTCTGAATTCTTAACTCTATCTGATTTTTCAATAAAAACTCGTTAGGCAAAAAATCCCGAACACCGTCGGGAGTGTGCAGTTTATAATTTTTCATGGCAGACATCCTTCATATAATTTTACCGTTATCATAACCATTTCAGAAGAAAAAATGCGTTACGTTGCAATCGAGAGCGATAAATGCCGCCAGCAGAAATAGATAGTAGGAACAGTATTTGAGTTTGGTTTCGGTTATAAGCTTGAGCATGAACCGAATGGCGAGGTAGCCCGAAAGCATCGCGGCTATGAACCCGAATATCATCGGCATCACGCCGATTTGCGAGACAATTTCGCCCGGCTCGGCGGTGATTATATCCTTGACCTGCAAAACAGCCGCACCCAAAATCGCAGGTATTGACATCAGAAACGAAAACCGCGCCGCGGTCTGTTTGTCGAGCTTGCGCGACAGTGCGCCGCAAATAGTGCTGCCGGAGCGCGAGACGGACGGCGTAATGGCTATCGCCTGAAGCAGTCCGATAAAGAGCGCGTCGACATATGTAAGATGTTTTTCGCGGCGCGTGCCGTTCGATACGCCGTCGGCGTAAAACAGCAGCAGCCCCGTAACAGTAAATCCAATCGCCATAAAAATGCCGCCCTCGAACAGCTTCTCAATGACATCGTCGAACAGCACGCCAAAAATCACAGCCGGTATCGTCGCGACGATAAGGAGGTATGTCATTTTTTGGAACGGTCTTTTTATGAGGTCTGCTATGCGGTGGAAGTAAATAATAAAAACCGGCACAAGCGTACCCAGATGCAACACGACGTCAAACGTAACGGCCGGTTCCGTAATTTTAAAAACGCGCTGAAACAGCACGAGGTGCCCCGAGCTACTCACCGGCAAAAATTCCGTAAAACCCTGTATTATCCCTAATATAACGCTTTGAACTAACGTCAATGTATCATCCCCTTAATCCTCACGCGTGGCGTAAAGCTGTATATTTTATGAAATATAATTATAAACTATTCAGTGAAAAGTTGCAATTTTTTTTCAGGGCGCG
>CAZJLW010000201.1:0-3983 GCA_964546895.1 uncultured Eubacteriales bacterium
GTCCCGTACAGCACAATTTTTTCCGGGTTCAACAGCTGCGCGCTGACGGCGATGTTTTTGCCGAGCGTATTCGCGGCGCGTTCCAGTATGCGCCTTACGGCCGCGTCGCCGCGTTCCGCGGCTGTTATTACCGTATCGACTGCGATATTCTTCGCGTCGCCTCCGCAAACCTCGTACAACACCGGCGTCTCCGTCTGCGAGAAAACTTTCGTGGCGAACATCAGTATCGCCCGTTCCGACGATGTAGTTTCGAGGCAGCCGTACTTCCCGCAGCGGCACTCCGCTCCGCTCTCCTCGACTACGAAATGCCCAAGCTCGCCCGCCGTATTACCATATCCATAAAGCACCTCGCTGCCGCTCACGACGGCCGCGCCGATTCCATGTCCGAGCCGGACAAACAGGATATCCGCGGCGTTATTAATGCGTCCGTACTCGATTTCGGCAAGCGCGCTGCCGCGCACGTTGTTCTCGACGGCGACGCCGAAGCCGAGCTTACGCTCCATTATTTCCTTTATAGCGACGTCTCTGTCCCAGAACCCGAACGAAATCCTGTGCGCTTGCGTAGCGTCCGACGCGGGTCTGTTTCTGCTGACGCCGCTGTATTTATCGACCGTGCCGACCATCAGAACCCCTACGCCAAGCACCTTTTCCTTCACAATGCTCAAATCCCACAGCATAAGCTTAATCAAATCACAAATTTCATTCAACAGCACTTCCGGCTCCGCGTCCTTCGACGTGAGCATGGTTTTGTCGGCGAGCGTGTCGCCCTTTAGGTTGGATATGCCGATTGTCGTGACGTTGAACCCGATGTTGACGCCGACGATGTACCGGAAGTCGTACTCTATCTCAAGCAGCATCTTCTTTCGCCCGAGCGCGTTCGAATTATCCGACACGCCCTTCTCAAAAATTATGCCCTGGTCTATCATCTCGTTTGTTATTTTCGTAATGGCGGCTTGCGTCAGCGAAAGCTGCTCTGCGATATCCTTGCGCGATATCGGCCCGTTCTGGCTTATTAATTTTAAAATCCTCTGCCGGTTTTCTATTTTAATATTCTCAATATTTTGCCCAATCATTTGTATAACCTCCTTAATTATTTATCAGTATGCCCCAAAAATTACCTGACGTCAAGCAGTGCGAGCGTTGATTTTTTATTTTGATGTGTTATAATTAACCATGTTAATTATAATATAGGCGGCATTAATGTTTACAAATCAAAACATTAACGCCCTCCTATAAACAGAGGAAAATATTCGGCACTAAACTGATTGAATATTTAAATGTTTAGTGCCGAATATATAGACCACTATTATGAAACGGGGGTTAGGTTATGAAGTATATTTTTGTGAATCTGAAACGGTTTGACGTGCCGAAGGAAAAGGGCGGCGTGAACAGCATTAGCGACGTGCAGAGCTGGGGGAAAAATATCGTTAACGCCATTTATAAAGGCGTGGCGCAGTACAACGATGTTTGCTTTACAGTTTTTTGGCCGGAGGCACACATTCAGTCGGCGGCGTCCGTTAAAGAGTCCGGCGTCAATGTCGGCTGCCAAGGTGTACATTTTGCGGACGTGAAGCCGGGCGGGAATTTCGGGGCGTTCACGACATCGCTACCCGCTGCGGCAGCGGCTTCTCTCGGCTGCAACTGGACGATTATCGGCCACTGCGAGGAGCGCAACAAGCTCACAGAAATCCTGACGGCTGGCGGCTGCACGGACATGAACGCCGTCAACGTGATACTTGGGCGCGAAGTGAAGTGCGCGTTCGAAGCCGGGCTTAACGTGCTGTACTGTGTCGGCGAAAAGGATTTCGAGAGAAAGGACGGTTTGACGGAGGAAGTTTTGAAGCGCCAGCTTGCCGTTTGCAATGAGAACCAGCCGCCGGAAGGCAGCGGGCAGAAGCTCGTAATCGGCTACGAACCCGTCTGGGCGATAGGCCCCGGCAAAACTCCGCCGCAAGCCGACGAAATAAACACAGTCGCGACATACATCAAGTCGGTCGTGAACCTCCCCGTAGTGTACGGCGGCGGTCTGAAGAACGAGAACGCCCGTATGATCGGCGAAATCGAGAGCGTAGACGGCGGGCTGATTGCGCTGACGCGTTTCGCGGGGGAGATAGGATTCTATCCTGAAGAATTTTTGGAAATTGTTCAGAAATATGTTGAAATCAAATAGTATGCGTGGTATAATACCTCGGCAATACGCACACGGCACAATTTAACGCCCGGTGCCTGTCTGGACAGGTCGGCCTTAAAAATGCGTGTCGTGGAGGAAAAAAACCGTGGAGGTGCAGTATGAGCGTAATATCAATGAAGCAGTTATTGGAAGCCGGTGTACATTTTGGTCATCAGACCAGACGCTGGAATCCCAAAATGGCGGAGTACATTTTCGCCGAACGCAACGGAATCTATATTATCGACCTGCAAAAAACCGTTAAGAAGATCGACGAAGCTTACCGTGTAGTAAGCGACATCATCAAAGACGGCGGCGAGATTTTATTCGTCGGCACGAAGAAGCAGGCGCAGGACTCCATTAAGGAAGAAGCCGAAAGATGCGGCATGTACTACGTAAACGAGCGCTGGCTGGGCGGAATGCTCACGAATTTCAAGACGATTCAGTCGCGAATTGCGCGTTTTAAGGAACTCCAAGCAATGAAGGAGAACGGAACATTCGACGTGCTTCCGAAAAAAGAAGTGGCTCGTCTCACGCATGAGATGGAGAAGCTTGAAAAGAACATCGGCGGCATCAGAAACATGAAACGCGTTCCGGACGTAATGTTCGTAGTCGATCCGCGCAAGGAACACATCGCGGTACTCGAAGCGCACGCGCTGGGTATCCCGGTAGTCGCTATCGTCGATACGAACTGCGATCCCGAGGAAGTTGATTACGTAATACCCGGCAACGACGACGCGATCCGCGCCGTAAAGCTTATTGCCGGAAAAGTTGCAGATGCCGTTATCGAATCGAACCAAGGCGCGCAATTTGAGACGTCGAAGGAGCTTGAAGGGGAAGACGCCGAGGGCGAAGCTTCACCGGAAGCCGCAGTTGTTAATATGGAGGAAAGCGTATGATTACAGCAGCAATGATTAAAGAGCTGCGCGAGTCCACCGGAGCCGGCATGGTCGATTGCAAAAACGCATTGACCGAGGCCGAGGGCAACATGGAGCGCGCATCAGAGATATTGAGAGAAAAGGGACTTGCGGCTGCCGCTAAAAAGGCCGGACGCATTGCATCCGAGGGCTTGGTTTACTCGATCCTCTCCGACGACACGTCGAAGGGCGTAGTAGTAGAAGTCAACAGCGAGACCGACTTCGTCGCGAAAAACGACGCGTTCAAGTCTTTCGTTAACGACGTGGCTGTTCAGGTTATGGGTTCGTCCGCGAAAACTGTCGAGGAACTCGCAAACGAGCAGTGGTATGTTGACAAGAGCATCACCGTTAAGGATGCCCTTACGCAAAAAATCGCCATCATCGGCGAAAATTTAGGCATTCGCCGTTTCACTAAGTTCGAGAGAACCGAAAGCGGCATGATCGTTAACTATATCCACGGAGGTGGCCGCGTAGTAGTTATGGTAGAAATGCTCAGCGCCATAGCCAACGACGCCGTACTCGAAGCCGGTAAGAACGTCTGTATGCAGATAGCGGCTATGAGTCCGCAGTTCGTAAAGCGCAGCGAAATCTCCGAGGAATTTATAAATAAGGAAAAAGAAATCCTGACGCAGCAAGCTCTTAACGAGGGCAAGCCGGCCAACATCGTCGAAAAAATGATCGTCGGCCGCCTGAACAAGGGGCTCAAGGAGCTTTGCCTGCTCGACCAGGAATACGTTAAAGATTCCGAGATGACCGTACAGGCTTATCTCGATAAGGTCGGCAAGGAAAACGGCGCTCCCATTACGCTTACTCGTTTCGTACGTTACGAGACAGGCGAGGGTCTTGCCAAGAAGGAAGAAAACTTTGCCGAGGAAGTCAGCAAGGCAATGGGTAAATAA
>CAZJLW010000202.1:0-1810 GCA_964546895.1 uncultured Eubacteriales bacterium
CCACTTCGCACAACATCAAGCATTAGATATCCGCGGCATCCACATAGCTTCCTTCCCCATCTCAGCCCACATAAACTTCAGCAGCAGCTCGCCTTTCAAATCCTTATACTCTATCCGATCCCAAAGATTATTCACTTCCCCCGGGTCATCCTGCAAATCAAACAGCTCTCCATACACCTGATTATAATAAACAGTAATCTTATACCGCTTATCCACATAAGTCTTCAAATGAATAGCGGTAGGCTCATGGTGATGCTCGCAGATAATATGATCTCGCGCCTCGTCCGTTTCACCAAGCCACACATTTTTCTGCGAAACACCCGTCATACCCGCCGGTATCCGTATCCCGCAAAAATCAAGAAACGTAGGTGCTAAATCCACAACCGTCTGCATTGCCGCAGACCTCTTCCCCGCAGGGACATTCCCAGGATATCTCACGATATACGGAATCTTTATCATATCCTCGTAATGAAACGGCCCCTTCGCATTCAACCCATGCTGCCCGACGAAATGCCCATGATCAGTCGAGAACACAACAACCGTATCCTCAGCCAATCCCAGCTCGTCCAGCTTATCCAATATTTTTCCGATATACTTATCCATCAGGCTTACCATGCCATAATAAACCGCCAAGTTCTTTTTCATTTCTTCACGGTCACGCACATGCGAGTGCATTCCGTGTATTGCAAATCCGCTTTCCCTATACGGTGAAAAATCCGGCTGCGTCTCCTGCGTCAGCTTAAAATGCGGCGGGTTACTATCATGCTCGCCGGCGGCGGCTTCGGGCAGCGTTAACTTCTGCGAATCATACATCGTATCCCACGGCTCGGGCAGTAAATATGGCGGGTGCGGGTCTAAAAAGCTCGCCCACAAAAAGAACGGCTCGTCGTTATTTTTATACCCTTCGAGCATATGATTCGTTCTGTCAGCGATCCACGCGTCGTAGTGGTACTTCTCGGGTATTCCCCATTTATACTTAATACCCTTATCCATACTGCCCGTAGGCGGCAGGAAATAGTCCCGCCAGTTCGCAAGCCCGTTCTCCTCCATCCACAAAGCATAATGCTGCCCTACGAGATACTCGTTCGTATGGTTACGCGCCAGCTCCACACGCTCGAAGCCGTAAAAATCCTCGTCGAACTTTTTCCAGAACTCCAAGTCCTGCAAAAGCGGCATAGCCTCCAGCGACGAATACTCCGGCGTAGACTTATTCGGCTGAAAATGAGCCTTGCCGATAAGCGCCGTCCGGTAACCGTTCCCTTTGAAATCCTCGCCCACCGTATGCTCGGCTTCCGACAGCTTCGTGCCGAGCGTCCACGCTCCGTGCTGACTTGGGTATTTGCCCGTTATTATCGACGCGCGCGTCGGCGTGCATGTCGGGTTCGGGCAGTACGCCCGCTCGAAATACGTACCTTCATTACAAAGCCTGTCAAGATTGGGCGTTTTCACCTCGCTGTTGAAACGCCCAATCGTATTCCAATGCTGCTGGTCGCTTGTGATTAGCAGTATGTTAGGTTTTCCCACGAAAAAATCTCCCCTCGCTGTGTTACAGCCTCTCCCCACATGCCACTCTGGTTTCAAACTCAACCGCCGTACCCTCATCCTTTTTTATAAAAGCCGTCGAATAAAAGAATCCATTCTCGTCGCTCATAGCCGGGCGCGTCTGCATGTCGAGCTTCCCGCCGCCCGTAACCGTCACGCGCACGTCGCGCATAAGCTGCGACACAGCACCGCTATCAGCCGACAATACCCCGGCCACAGTCGGCGCAAAATGAGCCGACACCGTACACACCACCGGCTGCGCCGCGTT
>CAZJLW010000202.1:1910-3923 GCA_964546895.1 uncultured Eubacteriales bacterium
GTCGACTACGCGAATCATAATACCCTTCGCGTCGCTGAGTATCTCGCCCGTCTCCGCCGACGCAATAACAACCGTGTTATGCCAAGCCGCGCTCATCTGAAACGCGCGCAAGTCCTTCCTATCATAAACACAGCAGCCCGAATCAACAACAAGCGGCGCGCCGTCGGCGAACGCCACGAAATGCGGCCGCC
Source organism: uncultured Eubacteriales bacterium (assembly GCA_964546895.1). Taxonomy (GTDB): domain Bacteria; phylum Bacillota; class Clostridia; order Lachnospirales; family CAZJLW01; genus CAZJLW01. Next base: position 2,102 of record CAZJLW010000202.1, read on the forward strand.
CGAAATGCTGATGCCCTTCCGTGCGATCCATCGCGTCGATGTACACGTCAAACGTCCTGTTATGCAGCGCGGCGAAGCGGCTTGTCGGCAGCACAATATTTTCGCGCCCCTTCGGTAAATCCATGTCGTACAGCGCCGATACTATCGCCAAGTCTCGCTGCGCGTTCAGCGCGTACGAATCGCCGATTTGCAGCGTCTTGCCGGTCGGCGTCATCATATGCCGCAGCCATGCGTACTGTTTTTTTATGCACTCGTCAAGCCCGTCTATCGTCGGCAAGCCGTTGTTGTTAAGAAGCAGCGCTGCTTCCAGGTACATTCTCGCGATGAAATGGCTGTAGCTCGGGCAGCCTTCGACACTGCCGCCGTCGGCGTATAGCGCGTCTTCCATGTTCATTTTTATTATGCTCCGACCGGCTTCCTCGTACTTCGTCGCGTCGTCAAGCTCCGGGAACAACACGCCCGTCATGAGCAGTACAAGCCCGATTTGCAGGTAATGGTTATGCGTGCGCCTTGCTGAGATATGGGTAAGCCCCTCTTCGTACATGTGCGCGGCGTGAGTGCGCACATGGCCGTAGATTACAGCCCAGCGCTCCTCGGTCAAATATGTCGAATCCTCAATCATCTTTATGCTGTACAGCAGCACAAGCAGCCGCCACGTAACCTGCATATCGCGCCATACATAATCGGTCTTGCTGCGCGGGCGCTCATCGAGCGGCTCATACGGATGCGCGTCAGCCCAGTCCACAAGCCACTTGAACCATTCCTCCGCCCACTTCTCGTCCTTCGTCAGCAAAAACTCCTGCGCAAGCGGCAACATAAAATACAGCCTGTTAATAAAAACATGCCGCTCACCGTTAATCGGCAGCGCCGATTTCTTATACGACTTGTAAGTACAATTCCAGTCGAGCTTCCCATTCACGTACCAGTTCTTAAAAAACTCGCCCGACGCGACGTACTCAAAGAAATCGCGGCTGTACGGGTCGCGCTCGCCCATCAGCTCCTTAATCATAAAATACGCGCCGCCGTCAAACACAATCAGCGGGAAAATCGAATCGGACTTCAAAAAATCCGACGAATAAACGTAACGCGGCCGTGCACCGCTGGCACCCGTAAGCCGCTCGGCGTACGGTTTTTTGTAGATGCTCATGAAAAGCCCTCCCTGATAAGCTCAAGTAAATTTACTTAGGATTATACAACGCCGCACCCCAAAAGTAAAACATAACCCCGCCGCCGCGTCGCATAGGATATTACGGGTTTATATTAGGAAAGCGAGTGATAGAACTATGGCGATACGCAGACGAAACAACCGTTCACGCAGGATTTTTTTTATGAAGCTTAAGGTGCTGTTTGTTTTTCTAGTAATAACGTGCGCGGCGTTCGTCGGGTTGGTGTTTGTGGACGTGCAGACGATTCCGTATGCGATAGCCGTTTCGAATATGAATATTCAAACGCGCATCAACGCCGCAATGAATACAGCCGTGCAGGGCATAATAGTGGAACGCGGCGTGTCGTCGCAGGATTTTTACAGGCGCAGCGTCGACGAGGGCGGGCGCGTAAGCTCGCTGTCCGTCAACACCGTACTCATAAACGAAATATGCAGCGCCGCCGCCGTGGATATTTCGTCGCGGCTGACAGACTTGAGCCGCGAAAAAATAAAAATCCCCATAGGTTCACTATCGGGGATCGGGATTTTTTCTAATATGGGGCCGTCGTTTACGGTTTCGCTGACACCGGTGGGGACGTCGCTCGTCGATTACGGCTCGAGCATGGACGCCGCCGGGATTAATCAGATACATTTTCAAGTATGGCTCACGATCGAATC
>CAZJLW010000203.1:0-3911 GCA_964546895.1 uncultured Eubacteriales bacterium
TTGATATAGCGTACAAAATATATACAACACTATCAGGAGACGAGCAGATAGATTTGCTGGATTGGTTAAGGGATGTTTTACTGAGAAAGCCAAAATTCCCAAAACAGCTTGCCGATAAAACCGTTAAGGACTTCGAGAAAGGAGAAGTGAGCAATATGACTTATGCCATTGAAAGATTGTTTGACGAGATTGAGGAAAAGGCGCTAGAAAAAGGACGGGACGCCGGTAGGCAAGAAGGTATAAAAGAAGGTATGAAAGAAGGTATAAAAAAAGGACGAGAACAAGGCATAAAAGAAGGCATGCAAGAAGGTATGTCCATTATTATAAAGAACCTAAAGCTTAAAAACATGTCAGACGAGCTTATTTCGGAATACACCGGGCTAAGCCTTGTGGAAATAAAAAAAATAAGCTCCTCCAAGAAAAGTTCCCACTAACACTAGAAACACCAAAATAAAGCTGGAGCAGAACTGATTACAAAATCAGTTCTGCCCCAGCTTTATTTTTTACACTATAACATATTCGTTATAATTACCTCGACTGAATAATAAAGTTCAAAATAAACAAGCAAGTAGCGCCCGCCATCATCGGGTGGATTTCCTTAGCCTTACCGGAAATAAGCTTAACAATACAATAAGTAATAAACCCAACTGCGATACCATTCGTAATACTGTACGAAAACGCCATGAACATAATTGTAAACAGCGCCGGTAGAGCTTCTGAAATATCCTTCCATTTAATATTCGCAAACGCGGCCGCCATATACACGCCTACAATAATAAGCGCCGGAGCGGTAGCTTGTGCCGGAACGATACCGACAACATGTGCGAAAGGTATACAAAGGAAGAACATAACAGCCACGACAAGACTGGTCAAACCGGTACGTCCGCCAACAGCAATACCGGCGGCACTCTCGACATACGTAGTAACGTTCGATGTACCGAGCAGCGCGCCGACCGAAGTGGCAGTCGCGTCCGCGAACAGCGCCCTGTCCATTCTCGTATTAAGGCCTTTGCCGCCGACGAGCGATTTTTCTTCGTTCTCGTCGAAGATGCCGCTTATGCGACCGGTGCCGATAAGGGTACCTATCGTATCGAACATATCCGTCAGGCTGAACGCAAGAATCGTCATGAGCGCCAGCATAATTTTTTCGGGCGTCTGGAACAGGCTGCCGAAACCGTCCGCCGAAAACAGCACGAACGCCGTGTCCTTAACCGCACCGATGGCTGTTACGTCGAACCATTTTACGTCTGTTACGTTGACTATGCCGAACGGTATGCCGATTATTGTCGTGGCGAGGATTCCGATGAAAATCGCACCTTTTACGTTGAGAATAAGCAGAACTATTAAAACAACAAGACCGACAAGCGAAAGCAGTACACCGGGATTATTAAAAGCAACGAAAGAGGGAATAATTGAACTGTCGGCGATAACGGTGCCGTCCTGTAAAACGATGTTTTTACCGGGGTCGGAGACGAATTGCAGCAGGCCGGCGTTTTTGATGCCGATGAAGGCGATAAACAGGCCGATGCCGCCGCCGATTGCGTTTTGAAGTGAGCTGGGGATAGATAGAATGAGGGACTTTCTTAATTTCGTGACGGTTACAAGCATGTTGATGAGTCCGCAGATAAATACGAGCGCCAGCGCCTCCTGCCATTTGAAGCCAAGTGCAAAGCACACCGTGAACGTAAAAAATGCGTTAAGCCCCATGCCGGGTGCCTGTGCGTACGGTACGTTCGCGTACAGCGATAAAATAAGCGTGCCGACCATAGCCGACAGTACGGTCGCGACAAAAATGCCGCTCGGAGGCATTCCCGTTAATGACAAAATCGCCGGGTTAACGAAAATAATGTACGCCATCGTGAAAAATGTCGTTAGACCCGCAACCACCTCCGTCCGTACGTTTGTTTTGTACTCCTTGAGCTTGAAAAACTGTTCCATCTCTTTACCCCTCCAAAAATATTTTTGTAACCGGCTTGTACAATAATGTCGATTACGCCTACATTTTATTGTATTTTTCATATTTTAGCAACACATAATTAAATGCCTTGCGGATTGACTGCCGCCGGTTAATAACATATACTATAAAAGCAAGCATAGCTTTCGCAACGTGTGTGCGGAGAGGGTGAATCTTAGCGTATGGGATATTACGTAATGTTGGCTGTAATATCTGTTAACATTGTTTTGTTAGCGGTCGTGGTGTTGATTGTGTACCTTATTTTCAAGCGGCGGCTGAAAATTCTAATCGACGAAATGACGCTCGGTCTGAAAAACATTTTGAAGGAAAGCACTGAGCCTGTGCAGGTCTTGAACCTGAACAACGACGTGCGAAAATTTTACGAAGAACTCAGCTCAGTAAAAACAGACATGTCCAAACGGGAAAAAACCCGTCAGGAAATCTTGAATATAATCAACTCGGTAGCCGTCAACATGGAGTTCGACAAGCTTCTCGACGACCTTTTGCCGAAGCTTATCGATATCACCAAAAGCACCTGCTGCGCGTTCTATTCCTTCAACAGCTCGACGAACAAGCTCGAAATAAAAGCATCGCAGGGCTTTACGAAAAATATTTATTCCGAGTTCGACATAACACTTGGCGAAGGATTTATCGGGAAAGCCGCCGTCGAGAAGAATGTTACGATTCACATGGATATACCTGATGATACTGTGTATGTTATACGTACGTTTCTGGGCAAGGTGAAGCCTAAGAGTATTATGATCGTGCCGATAAACTATCAGGAGCAGTTTATGGGCGTGCTCGTGTTCGCTAATATTGATAAGTACACGGACGACCAGGCCGAGCTTATCGGGCTTATAAAGTATTACTTCGGTATAGCCGTCGTAAACGGCAGCTCGTACGAAAAAACTAAACGGCTCACTAACGAGCTGCGGTTTCAGAATAAGCTTATCCAGAATTTGAACGAGGATTTGGAGAAGAAGGTTCAGGAACGCACGGTGTTTTTGAATGATATACTTGATAGCATAACGGATCACGCTATATATTCTATGAGCAAGGACGGCATTATCTCGATGTGGAACAAGGGCGCCGAGAACCTCATGGGCTTCAAGGCCGAGGAAGTAATCGGGCGGCATGTCGAGGTTATTCATAGTAAAGACGAGATTGATCTTGTCGGTAAGCGGCTGAAAACCGTGCTGCGAGACGGGATGTATACTGAGAGCGGGTATCGTACTAAGCGGGATGGTAGCAAGTATTTTTATGAGTTGAACCTGTTCTGCGTGTACGATGAGAAGAAGGAAGTCGTTGGCATATCGAACATAACGCGCGATATTACGGCGTCGAAGCTGTTTGAGACGGCTCAGTGGTGCAGTAACGAGCTTATTAATAAGATATTGAACGAGAATGGGTACACTATTATTGTAACTAATGACCGTGGTGTTATACTGCGCGCGTCGGAGGAAGCCGAGCAGATACTTGAAGCTGACGGTATTGTTGGCCGGGGGATTTTCGAGTTCTTCGATGACTGGCGACGGCTGTACGATAATATTAAGAGGGTGGAGTATAACGGGGCTAAGGAGACTTGGACCTATTCGCTGAAGGATAAGCAGCAGCAGATAGAGCTTGTTGTTTATGGGTTCTATGAGGAAACTGCTAAGATTAAGAATATATTTTTTATTTTTGCGGCTTGATGAGTGGTGTTTGGGGTATAGTAGTTGGATAGGTATAGATTTGATGGGTTGTTGCGGGCTGGAGCAGTACCAGCCCGTATTATCGTTGGGACTTGGAGAATCTGTTATTAATTTATCATTGCGTTGTTTTGTTGTTTTGGTGTTTTGGCGCGAATAATGTGTTGACAAGCTTTGGTTTATCTAGTATAATGTTCAAAGTTCAGAAAGACATGCACCTTTAGCTCAGTTGGTAGAGCAACTGACTCTTAATCAGTGGGTCCAGGGTT
>CAZJLW010000204.1:0-3816 GCA_964546895.1 uncultured Eubacteriales bacterium
AATTAGGCGAAAAGTGGGGTGATTTATGGGACTGCGGCTGGTTTCATTTTACAGGGACTCTTCCGAAGGAGTACATCGGCAATCAAGATGTAGTTCTACTCATTGATGTAAGCGGCGAAGGTCTTGTTTATGATGCCAACAAGGGGGCTTTAATCGGCTTAACACTTGGAAACATGGCTTCAAATCAAGAATCCACTGCCAAAAAGGTTGTTCCGCTGTCACTTTGCTCCGTTAAAAATGATACGGAAATAAGTGTATGGATTGACTGCGCATGTAATGATTTGTTCGGGAAATATCAAAACAGCGGAAAGCTGGAGCAGGCGTGTATAGCCTTGCGCAAACCGCAGCTGCGCGCCTATTACTATGATTTTATTGCGTTGTTTAAAGCTATGGAGCATTTGCCGGAGGACTCCCCCAGGGCGAACGCTATTTTATTTGCGCTTAATAAATCTATAAACGAGATTTATAATTTTTCTGAGGATGAAGCGATAAAAGCACGAAGGATTTTACAGCCGGAGCTAAACAAAAAAGGCGGCGACCCATCTCTTAACATTTATGCGATAGGACACGCGCATATTGATTTGGCGTGGCTGTGGCCTATCCGCGAAACCATACGAAAAGGAGCAAGAACATTCGCCACGGCATTACGAATGATGGAGCAATACCCTGATTACCGATTCGGCGCCAGCCAACCTCAGCTCTTTCAATGGATGAAGGATTACTATCCTTCCTTATACGAGGCTGTTAAGGAAAAAGTAAAAGAGGGGCGGTTTGAAGTACAGGGTGCAATGTGGGTTGAGGCTGATACGAATGTATCGGGCGGGGAAGCGCTAGTAAGGCAGGTTTTGTATGGAAAGCGGTTTTATAGACAGGAATTTGGCATAGATGTGAAAAGTTTGTGGTTGCCTGATGTATTCGGTTATACGGGAGCGTTGCCGCAGATATTGGCGAAAAGCGGCGTGCCGTATTTTATGACGCAAAAGCTGTCTTGGAGTAAGCATAACAAGTTCCCGTACCATACATTTTATTGGAAGGGCATAGACGGCTCAAAGGTTCTGTCGCATATGCTCCCCGAAAATACATATAACGGTTCGGCCGACGCAAAAGCTATCCGCAAAATAGAAACGAATTTTTGTGAAAAAGGACGCTCGGATAAGGCGCTCATGCTGTTCGGAATAGGTGACGGCGGGGGCGGTCCGGGGACTGAGCATTTAGAAAGCCTAATGCGCTTAAAAAACTTAGAAGGCTATTCTCCCGTTGAACAAAAGCTGTCATGCGAATTTTTTGATGATTTGCAGAAGGACGTGGACGACGGCAGTCTTGAATGCGCTACGTGGGCGGGTGAGTTATATCTGGAATTTCATAGGGGTACTTACACAACTCAAGCAAAGAATAAAAAATATAACCGCAAGCTGGAGTTTGCGCTAAGAGAACTGGAATATGCCGCGGTGTGTGCAATGGTTTATGCCGGTGAAGCTTATCCACAAGCCGAGATAGAAAAAATTTGGAAGGAAGTCTTGTTGTATCAGTTCCATGATATTTTGCCGGGCTCGTCTATAGCATGGGTGTATGAGGAATCTCTTGACCGTTATGCGGTTTTAGAAAAACAAATTGCAACCCTCATACAAAGCCTTTACGGCAAGCTTGCCGATTCAAACGGAGAGTTTACCGTGTTTAATTCGCTGCCATTTGAGCGTAAGCAATATATTTTTGAGAACAACAATTGGTATGAAATAAATGTCGTACCGTTTGGACGGCAAGCTATTACGTCCGCCAATATCGCAAATACCGATGGGCTGACGGCTTCGGGCAACATCCTGGAAAATGAAACATTAAAAGTTATTTTTTCCGGCGACGGCAGTATTTCGTCCATTTATAACAAGCAAATCAGCCGCGAGACGCTGACTACAGGCAGCAAAGGGAACGTCTTAAATGTTTATGTTGACGATGGTAATGCATGGGACTTCAACGTTTATTATGACCAGCAAAAACCAGATGCCTTTGTATTAAAAGATAGCAAGGCTTATGTTGACGGGGCGCGCGCCGTCATGGAACAGCATTACACGTATAACCTATCTGAAATAACACAGCAGATATGTTTATATAAAAATAGCGGTCTTCTGGAATTCGAAACGACTGTTAACTGGAACGAAACGCATAAAATGCTGCGTACAGCCTTTGATGTTGATGTACATACAAACGAAGCCGTATGCAACATTCAGTTCGGCAGTATAAAACGCCCGACGATAAGAAACACAACATGGGACATTGCAAAATTTGAGATTTGCGCTAACAAATGGGTAGATTTGTCTGAGAATGACTTCGGTGTCTCGCTTATAAACGACTGCAAATACGGTTATAAAGTCAAAGACAGCATAATAGACTTGAATCTGCTTAGAAGCCCAATGAACCCGGGCATTGACGCAGACAAGGGTGTTCATACGTTTAGATACGCTGTTTATCCACATATAGGCGATGAAAAGACGGCTCTAACGGAACAAAAGGCTCTAATGTTTAACATAGCGCCGATTATCATTAAGCGGGTCGAGAAATCCGGTACATTTGAACCGCTATTCGCAGTTAGTGCCGATAATATAGTAGTTGAAGCCATAAAAAAAGCCGAGGACACGAACCACGTTGTCATCAGGCTTAACGAGTGTATGGGTCTTAACACAAAATGCGTTTTATCTTTAAATAATTGTTTTACCGATGCCGCTTACTGTGACTTAATGGAGGAAAACGATTCATCTGTTGATACAGAAAACGGCAAAATAGCTTTAAGCTTTAAGCCTTTTGAAATAAAAACACTGAAGCTTGGCACGAAGATTTAAGGAGCAAACCTATAAGCGGCTTGCGAGCCAATAAGTTATACAAGCAACAAAAATGCCCGAGACTTCATAAAAACAAGTGAAGTCTCGGGCATTATTTATGCTTCTACAGTTATTTTACAACCCCTTCAAATATTCATACCCTTCCTTCAAACACTCAAACGCATCCTTCTGCCAACTCTCCTGCTCAACAAGCGCGTACAGCACCCCGTAACGCTTACAAGCCTCGATAATCGGCTTCCAGTCCGTATCTCCCTGTCCGGCGGGCATGAGTATCTCTTTCCCGTCCTCCCGCATAGTACCGTCTTTACAATGAGCTATCGTAACCCGATGCCCATACCTTTCCAATACGGCAACCGGGTCAATCTTTGCCTTCAATATATGATAAAAATCAGCCAACAGCTGAAAACTATCAGGCGTGTTCTCAAGCAGAATATCCGTAACTGTTTTTCCATCAGCATCAGCGATAAGCTCCTGCCGCCGAGGGTGAAATGACATAAACATTCCATCCTGCTCAGCAATACGGATATGCTCATTAACCGCTGCTACAAAGCCATTGATATCACCAGCATCCGCATACTGCGGCGGCACACCGCTGATACAAATATGATTACTCCCCCAAAGCTTATTCTGCCGCACAACACGCGCAAAATTCTCAAACACCACATGGCAATAATCCTGTGTCCCGATCGACACCAAACCCGTGCGCGCAAGCTCATCAGCCACGCGTGCATCGTCAACAGCAGGGTCAATCCACTGCATCTGCGCATAGCGAAACCCGATCGCCGCCATTTTATCAAACGAAGCCGCAACATCGTCCCCAGTCGCAAGATACCTTTTCACACTAGATATTTGAATACCAATATCCATTATGCGTTCTTACCCCCTGCCTTAACAGGCTTCAAAACAATAGCACCAAGCGGAGGCAAGCACAGCCCAACGCTGTAATCTCTGCCGTCCCATTCTATTTTTTCAGCCTTAAGCGGCT
>CAZJLW010000205.1:0-1702 GCA_964546895.1 uncultured Eubacteriales bacterium
TCTCCTATTACTACGAAAACATCTGCGGCTCATGCGATTACAGAACCGAGTTCATCGACCTAGCCAACTCGATCCTAAAAGCCAACGAGCGTTTCGACGTAGACTTCTTCGACGGAATGATCGACAACGACGCTGCCTTCAACAAGCAGTGCGACGCGCTAGGCATCGAGTCGCGCAAGCGCAACTATCCTATGGTCGTAATCGGCAGCACGGCGCTAAACGGCGAAGATGCCATAAAAAGCGGCCTCCGCCAAGCATATCTGGACAACATCCCGGCGACTGCGGCGACCCCGTCTGCCCCCGCCACCCCACTCCCCCGCGCGCAAATCATCTATTTCAACACATCTCTATGCGGCGACTGCGAAAAAACAGGCGAGTTCCTAAAAAGCCTGTCAAACATAGACATCATCACCAAAAACGTTTCCGAACCGGAAAACCTAGCGCTGCTCAAGCAGTATTTCCAAACATACAATGTACAACCCGATTCGCGCTCCGTCCCGATAATTTTCTACGCGAACGGCTACATATCAGGCTACGAGCGGATATCGCAGTCACTCGCGGGTATTGTAGCTTCCGGCGACGCACAGGCGTTTTACGCCGAGGGCGAGGAAGCCGCCGCGCCCCCTCCGGCTCGGCAAGATATTCTCATGTCCGTAGCCGTCGGGCTTATCAACGGCTTTAACCCATGCTCGATTTCGATGCTGCTGTTCCTTCTTTCAGTGCTAATGAAGAAAAACGCCCGCACGCTGAAACTCGGCTTCGCGTTCATTTTCGTGAAGATAATCACGTACTTCCTACTCGGAACCGTCTTTTACTCCGTGCTTTCATCTATAAACAGCGCCGGTTTTCTGGCTGTGTCGCGAATCTTCAGCGACTTGCTAGCCCTTTTATTCGGAGGGCTTGCGGCGTTGAATATCTCGGACTTCGTCGCCGCCAAAAACGAACGCTACAATAACATCAGGCTACAGCTCCCGTCGGGGCTGCGCGCGTTTAATCATAATCTTATCGAACGCCTAACCGCGCGCGACGATATTATGCTGCTGTCGGTCTGTTTGCTCAGTGTTTTCGTTTCGGCTGGGGAGTTCCTCTGCACCGGGCAGATTTATTTGGCGACGGTGCTTTACTTCATACGCACGGGCAGCGGTTTTAGTGCGGCAACGCTTGCGCCGCTGCTGCTTTACGCCGTCTCGATGTCCGTGCCGCTTATGGTTATTACCGTACTCGTACACAAGGGCAAGCGCGTCTATTACCTTTCGGAGGCTGTCCGAAAAAGGCTTCCTATTATAAAGCTCATTAATGCCGTGGTTTTTGCACTATTCGCGGTGCTTGTGTTCGTAACCAGATGAGGTGCTATCATGAAAAACATCCCGAAAAAAATCACCGTCTACAACGCCGCGAGAGAGCCGGTTTTCACAGGCGCTTTGCGCGACCTGCCGCTGCGCGAGGACGTCATAATAGCAAAAAGCATCGAATTTTTTTCCGACCCGAACCCGTGCTTTATTCACAAGGGCGCGGTAATGACACGGCTTTACGAAGAAATTGAGCAGTATATCGCTTCGACGTGTAGCGCCGAGGTTTTTATCGGCGACTTTCCCGAGCGGCTGCTTAAATATATAGAGGTATAAAAAACATAGGGGGGACTTGTTATGAAAAAAATTATTAGCGTGGTTTTATCGCTGGTAATGACTATGGCGCTGATATA
>CAZJLW010000205.1:1802-3802 GCA_964546895.1 uncultured Eubacteriales bacterium
CATACGCCGCTGGGATTGACGCGGCTTGAGGAAGGCCATGCGCTGGTTGTGACTAATAACGCGTCACAAGCTTCGGCGGACTACGACGTAACCGTCACGCCTATTAATTTCGACGCGCTTAACAGCTTTACGCTGGAGATTTTGAACGAGAACGCGCAGATGCTTGTCGAGCGGGGGGCTTTGACTAAAGAGGAAGCCGCCGATTTGCCGCGGCTTACAGAAGAACGCAAGGCTCAGGAACGCGGCGAGGGCTTGCCGGTTCAAGTGCTGTATCCTACAGATTCCGGAGACAGCGGAGGATCGTACCAGCCGCCGGTTGCCGCCGCTCCGCCGGTTGCCACTGCGCCGCCGGTCGTTTCGTCGGCGTATCCGACGACGGAAGCGGCGCTGTTAAACGCGCTGTCCGATCCGAACATTACGTACATAGAAATCTCGAACGGAACAACGATAACGCTGAACACACAAGCGACGCTTATCGCTACGAAAACGCTCGCCGTTAACGGTACACTCATACTCGGCGCGAATTTAACCGCAGCAGGCAGCCTTGTCAACAACGGGCAAAACACGCTGAATTTTCAAACCGGCAGCGTAATCCTGACGGACAACGGCAGCCTCACAAACAACGGCAGAATCGTGTCCGGCGGCGGCCATATCGTCGTAAGCGGTAGTGCGCGGATTTCAAACGCGCCGGGAATGCTTATCCCGCTTATCGACGTACAGGCGACCGGAACAGCCGCCGTAACTAACAACGGCTCAATTGGCACCATATCAGGTGTAGCCGGCGGTAAGCTTTTGTTCACTCAGGCCGGGGCGATAAGCGTCAATAACTTCCACGACAACGCCGGTGTTCTCCACGGCTCGCTCAATAATTTGATTCCGAACGCCGTTTACAACTTAAGCGGTACGCAGTGGCACTGCTCGGTCGCTTCGCCTACGTACACCGTTTCGTTGCCTGTCGGCGCGGGCTTTGTCGCTGCACCCACCAGCGAAACCGTTTCGCCTGTAGTTTTCGGTAACAACTACAGCTTCACGATAACGCTGGACCCGCCGTATTGGGGCAGCGGTTTACGCGTAACGGCCAACGGCGCAGTGATTGCGCCGGTTAACGGCGTCTACACGCTGACGAACGTCCGCGCAAACACAATCGTAGCTGTGGACGGCTTGATTGTTAACCCGACCGTTAACGTTACGTCGGACGAGGAACTGCGTGCGGCACTCGGAAGCGGCGGCGTAACGAATATCACGCTGACAAGCGGCGCGGCGGTTACGCTAACGTTGCCCGCCGTCGTACAGCAGTCGCAAATATTGACGCTTGCGTCGCCGCTCGTGCTTGGCGCGGAGCTGAGCGTAAACGGCGAGCTGGTTAACAGCAGGTTAAACACGTTAGACCTAAACACGCGCAACCTTGTCATAAATAACGGCTTGCTTACGAATAGCGGAACGCTGACGGGTACGGGCTACGTATCCGTAAACGGCAACGCCGAAATCGCGAACGCGTCCGGCGCGTCAATCCCGCAGATTACCGTAGGGGCGGTCACGGCACGCGTAACGAATAACGGCTCAATCGGGCAGATAACGGGCGTACCCGGCGCGCGGCTGGTGTTTATCGGCGACGCGGGGACGATAGGCACGGTATTTAATAATAACGACGGACAACCGGAGCAGCCGCTTCTCGGTTCGATTTACGAATACAACGGCTCGCAGTGGCGCAACACGAACACGGGGGTTTATGTTGTCACCTTCGACGGCCAAGACGCGACCATCGCGGCCAACCCGCCGCAAATCGCAGTTGTCGCGCCGAGTACGACGGTGGGCGTACTGCCAACCGCGCCCGCAAAAACAGGCTACGTTTTCGGCGGCTGGTGGACACAGCCGAGTGGCGGCGGCGTGGCGTTTACGGCGGACACGAACGTTGCATCCAACATAACCGTCTACGCTAAATGGACGCTTCCCGCCAGCACTTACACCGTGACGTATAACGGCAACGGCAACACGGGCGG
>CAZJLW010000206.1:0-3561 GCA_964546895.1 uncultured Eubacteriales bacterium
GTGCCGGAGGATGCTGCGAGACTGCGCGAGATGATAGCGGGCAGCGGCGTCGAGGCTGACACGATAGCATATGATAACGGCGAGGGATTGCTCGGGGCTTTTTATCCGGGGCGGTTTGACGCGGTGTTTATGGACATATACATGGGCGGCATGTCAGGCGTCGAAGCCGCCGCCCAAATCCGCAAAGCGGACGGCTACGTAACGCTTGCGTTCACTACGATGAGCCTTGACTACACGCTGGAAAGCTACAGGCTCGGCGCGCTCAAATATATCGAAAAGCCCGTAACGCCGAAGGCAGTGCGCGAAACGCTGGAGCTGGCGCGCCTGCGGCAAAGGGCGAGGCCTTTTGTCACGCTGCCGGTGACGGGGCGGGACGAAGTGTTTTATCTGGACACAGTGATGTACTTCGAGCAGAAGGAGCATAATGTAATCATCCAGACGACGAACGGAACCCATCGCGCGAGCCGCGGAGTAAAGCTTGCGGATATAACAGAGCTGCTGCCGAAGGATACGTTCTGTCACTGTCACCATAGCTATATTGTTAACCTGCGGCATGTATGCGACATCGACAAGGAGCTGACCGTTTTCAAAATGCGTAACGGCGACACCGTTTACATAAAGCGCCTGGGCTTTAAAAAAGCTAGGGACGCGTACGAAGCGCTTCTGTTTTCCGAGGCGCGCGGTGGCAAGCTGTGACGCCCGCCGCGTTTAAAAAATGCGCGAGTATAGTTATTGCGTTGCTGTTTGCCGTGCTGACGGCGGCGGCAGTGTGGGGCACGGCTGCGTATACGCGGTTCGCGTTATATTACGCGGACGACCCTGTGCAGATCGTTTCGTCCTGCGAATACACAGTCGGAGCCGAGACCGGCTCGCTACGGCTGCCCCACAGCATTAAACCACTCGCGCCGCGTACACCGGTCACGCTGTACGCCGACATAATCGCCGCACCCGGCGACAGCCTTTTTATCAAAACCGTTTACTCACCGCTGCGCCTGTTCGCCGGTGACACACTTATCTACGAATCCGGACAGGACAGCAGCTATCCCGCCTTCCTGCTCGACCCACCTACGACTGTCAAAACCATTCCGCTTGACGATATCGCAACACACTCACCTATTAGACTTCGTTTCGAATACCTTTCGCCATCGCAGCGCAACGTCATGACCGTTCACCCCGTAGTAGTCGGCAACGAAGCCGCGCTCATCACCCGCCTTATCAAACGCGACGGCTTTTCGCTGCTGTTCGCGCTTGTCATGATATTTTTCGGGCTGGGTTTGGCGGCAGTAGCGCTCGCCTTTATCAGAACCGAACGCGCGATTGTTTCGGTGTTCTGGCTCGGACTGTTCGCACTCGCGACTGGTGTTTGGGTTCTCGGCGAATGCAACCTTACCGAATTCCTTATCCCGAATCCGTCGCTGCTGTATGTCTTTGCTTTTCTCGGGCTGTTCACGCTCGCGCTCCCGCTCATGAACTTCTGCCTTGCGACGCTCGGCTTGACGCACAAGCACCCGCTTCAGCTTATGTCCGCGTTGCTGGGCGTTGCCGTCGTCACCGCGCTTGTTTTGCAGCTCGCGGGGATTGTGGCTTTTTCGCGTACTATGTATGTGTTCCATGTGCTGACGCCTGTGTCGATTATCGTCATGGCCGTGTGTGTAGTTTTTGAAGCCGTGCGTTACAAAAATGTTATGGCGCGGCGATTCATAATACCGGTGCTTGTGCTGATGGGCTTTACGCTGCTCGAAGTGCTTAACTACCAGCTGCGTTTTATTGACGTTATGTCGGCGTTTTTTCAGGTCGGCGCGTTTATATTCGTGGCGATGCTTGGGGTTATCGGCGGATACTTCACCCTGGACGCGCTGCGCGCCAAAACCGACAAGCTACGGCTCGAATACTCCGTCGGTCTCATGAAGGCGCACTACTCCATGCTCCGCCAAAACGCCGAAGCCGTCAAAGCTCAGCGCCACGACCTGCGCCACCAGCTGACGGTACTGCGCGCCTACGGCGACGAGGGCGACACGCAAAAGCTCGCCGAGTACATCGACGGCCTAATCAAAAAAATCCCGACGCAAGGCGAAGCCGTCCTCTGCGACAACGAAGCCGTAAACGCCGTCGCGTCGTACTACGCGGCGCTTGCCGGGCAGCAGGGGATAGAGGTGTCCGTACACCTCGACATACCCAGACGGTTCGGGCAGGTGCAGGACAGCGACTTGTGCGTTATCGTCGGTAATTTTTTGGAAAATGCAATACACGCTTGCCAAGCCGTCCCGGCGGGCGAGCGGTTTATAAGGATGTCCAGCCGTGTGCATTATGACACGCTTACTGTTGCTATGGATAATAGTATGAGATGCACGGTGGGCGGAAAAGCCGAAGGCGGCGCTGCGGATGTGAAGCCCGGTACGGGATTATCGTCGGTCATGGCCGTCGCCGAACGCTACGGCGGCACGGCGAGGTTCGAGATTAACGGAGACGTGTTCCTGTCGTCGGTTTATGTAAAAAAAACAGCCACGGATTGACGCGGATAAACGGGGGTTTATCTGCGGGAGAATCCGTGGCTGTTTTTTGGTTGGTTGCTACTGGCTAATTAGTAAATGCCAATCCGTCAATACAATGCTCATATACGAATTGTCCAATCACTCCCGTATCACCCGTTTCGTAGAAATTTACAAGGTGTGCAGTGAAGTCGCGGATAAGTTCTTCCGGGACGGATATAATGCCTTGTCCGTGGGCGATCATAATCTGATTAGCGGCTAACATAGCCGTGCGCTTGTTACCGTCGAGATAGAACTGCCCGCGCATTGCGTACAGCATAACATTAATCGCGCGTTCGGTGGGGTTTTCGATTAGCGAAAATCGTTGCAGTTCTGATTTGATGTTGTCCTCGACCGGCATTTCTGGTTTCCATTTCGTGCCGCCTATTGTCACCGGCAGTGTGCGGATATATCCTGCGTTGTAAATGAGACTATCGCCGCCAACAAGCTGATTGAGCTTGCATACGTAGGCATAATCCAACGGCACGTTGAGTGTTTCAAGCAAAAATTGCCAAGCGTGTTTTAGGTTGTTTACTGCTATGATGTCGGACACCTTAACACCGGGAGCAGCCGAACCTTGAAATATGGCCTCCGTGTCCGGGTAAGTGACACCCAAGCCCTCAAGCTTAGCGCTTTTGTAAATGTAGTCAACGATGTTCCGCTTTGCGACGAAAATATTCTGCTCGCGCGTCATATTGAATTTTGGAGTCATGATTGCGGAGCCTCCTCTCTATGTATTTGAGTTATATTATGGACGATTTTCGTCTACTGTCAACACAGCAGACGAAAATACGTATAAATAACTTTATATGAATGCAAAAACAGCCACGGATTGACGCGGATAAACGGAGGTTTATCTGCGGGAGAATCCGTGGCTGTTTTTGGGTTGGGCTGTTTCGGGTTGGGTTGTTACTTTGCTTTTGGGGTTTGTTGTTTTGAGATTGTTTCGTCGGAGGGAAGATTTTTTAAGTGATCCCTCATGACTAGGTTGATGTATTGCGACAGGGAACGGTCGCAGTCATCGGCTAGTTCT
>CAZJLW010000207.1:0-3550 GCA_964546895.1 uncultured Eubacteriales bacterium
TTTCCCTTTTTCCGAATAGCTTCGCCCATAGTCAGCCCCGTCATATAATCCAGCTGCCGCCTTTCATAATCCTCGTCCTCTCGCTGGCGAGTCATAAGCGTGTAGTCCCACGATGCTTCTGTCGCATCCACTCGCCACGGGCGGCGCTCCCAGTAGTACCCGCGGAACGGGTCGCGGGTTGCGTTCATGTTGTTCAAAATAGCGTCGTGCAGACGGTTGCGTTCGGCTGCGACGCTTGCGTCATTTATCAGATTATTCATTTCGTGGGGGTCATTCTGCAGATCGTACAGCTCATCGGAGGACAGCAGATTTATCGACAGCTTGTAACGCCCGTCACAGGCGGTACGCATGAGCTGCAGCCCGCCGAAGCCGTCGTGGTCGACTTCGTAACGGCCGAACTCAATGAATACATAATCGTTAACAGGCTTGCTCGTGTCCAGCAGCTGCGGCAAAATGCTTTTACCCTCGAATACCTTCGGCTGCTCAAAGCCCATTATCTCAAAAATCGTGGGCGCAATATTAATATGCGACACGACGGCGTTATCGACGACGCCCTTCGGCAGTCCCTTTCCTTTTATAATAAACGGAATACGCGCAATCTCATCATAAGCTGCCGGGCCTTTTGCGCTAAGCGAATGCGAATGCAGCATTAGCCCGTGGTCTGAAGTATAAATAACTACGGCGTCAGGTGTGTATGTATCAATAGCGGCCAACACGCGGCCGATTTCGCTGTCTATGTAGGAGTTGCAGCCGAAAAGATATTTCTGCTTTATCTTAATCGCGTCTTTGTCTTCGTGAAGAGACGCACCCGCCCATACGCGCTGATATTCCGGCTTGTTTTCCAAAGTATCGTAGACATTCGGGCTTTTCGGGAACTCGAAATCGGCGTACATATTCGAATAGGGAGGGGGACAAATGGCGGGGTCGTGGGGTTCGTCGTACGAGACGGTCAGGAAAAAGTCCTCGCCGCCGTGATTTTTCAGGAAATCAATAGCCCTGTTCGAGCAGCGGTGTCCGTATGTAAACTCGGTTTCGAAGTCGCGCGTCTCCATCAGGGACGCCGTTCTGGACGCGGTGCGTTCCTCGTCGGATAGCTCCTCGAGGTAGTTTCGCATGTCGTACCAGTAATCCTTATCCCAACCGCGCGGCGCTTTACCAAGCCCGAAATAGTCACTGCCATCCAGATGCCACTTGCCGATGAAAGCCGTATGTATGCCCTTGTCTTGCAGACGCTCGCCTAGCGTGTGCGTGTTGTCGGCTATACCGACCGAATTTGTCCAGCTTCCGCTGGAATGAGGGTACGCCCCGGTAAAAATACCGGCGCGGGCGGGCTGGCAAACGGGCTGTGTAGTATAAGCGCGGTTGAAGCGCACGCCGTCCTCCGCGAGCGAGTCTATGTACGGCGTTTTCAAACCTGTATCTCTGTAGCAATTGACCATATCCCATCGCTGGGAGTCCGTCATAATCAGTATTACCTTCCTGTTATGCTGATGGTTGTTCAGTTCCATTTGTGCGATTCTCCCTCCGAAAATTTATAAGTAATAACATAAGCTTATTACAATTTTATGCATAATACAAGCGATTGCACTAATAAAGTAAGCCGGGGGCGGTCGCATGAGAAAGTGTAAACCTGTCAGTATAATAATAGCTGGACTGGATACGCCGGAGCGTATTGAGGCGTTTCAGAAAAAGCTTGCGGAGTTTTGGATCGGGGAGATAAATAAAAAAGTAGGGGAGTTAGACATCCCCTACGATGAAAAAATAAAGCTTATAGAATCGATTGTCGCGGCTGTTAAGATGTGAGTGTGACGGCGTTCGTAGGTGGTAGGCAGCTTGTACCTTCGCATACATAGTAGGTTGTGGCGCCGTTTACAAGCGGGAACTCCCGCACCGGCTCTTTGACTACACGCACGACGGTGTTCAGACCGGATTTGATTTTCGGTGCTTCGTTGCTGTTTTTTAAAACGCAGACTATGTCCTTTGTCGGAAGCGTTGACAGCAAGAAGTAGCTGAAACCGGAGGGATACTGTGCTGCGGCAGCGCTCATGCTTTTCTGTTGTTTTTCCGACAGGGCGTGCAGCTCTTCGTTTTTGGTGAGCTTCGCCAGTCTGTCGAGATTGTACGCCATGACGGAGTTGCCGGATGGTATTGCGCCGTCGTAATACTCCTTCGCGCGTATTATGAGCTGCTCGTTGTCGTCGCCGCTGAAAAAGAACCCGCCGTTGGCATCGTCATAGAAGTGCGCAACCGCTTTTTCGCTCAGCGCCAGCGCGCGCTCTAGGTATTTCTCGTCGTAAACGGCTTCGTACATGGCGATAAGCGCGCGGATATAGAAGGCATATTCATCAATGAAGCCTTTGCTGCTTCGCTTCCCGTCTGTAATGCTAACGAATAACGTATCACCGTCAGATAACGCCGTCTCGATAAAGCTGTACAAGTTTCTAGCGCCGTTCAAATATTTTTCGTCCCCGAAAACCCTGTACGCGTCGGCGTATGCCCAAAGCATCAAGCTGTTCCACGACGTCAATATTTTTTTGTCCATATGAAGCGACGTGCGGGACTTGCGATATTCGTAAAGTGGCGGCAGAAGCTCGTCCATCGTGTCGAAAGGTGGCTGGTGTTTGATTAGGTTCGGTATCGATTTGCCCTCGAAGTTACCATTCGTGGTTATATCGAAGTTTTTGCAAAAGCGATTTCCGTCGGCTTTGCCCAGCACATCTAATACTTCCTCTGGTGTAAACACATAATATTTACCTTCAACACCATCACTATCAGCGTCCTGTGCGCTGAAAAATCCACCGCTGTCGGCGAGCAGTTCGCGCTCGGCGTAAATAAAAATCCCCTCGGCAATTCTTTTGTACAAATCGCTGCCGGTCTGTTCGTATGCCGCCGTGTATGCAATGGCAAGCAGGGCGTTGTCGTACAGCATTTTTTCAAAATGCGGGGCGAGCCAGTATTTATCGGTCGAGTATCGTGAAAAACCGTAGCCGATGTGATCAAATATGCCGCCTTTGTACATTTGCAACAGAGTTTTTTCGGCTATTTCAAGCGCGTGATTTTCTCCGGTTGTGTTTGCGTAGCCGATAAGAAACAGCAGGTTATGCGGCGACGGGAATTTGGGCGCTTTGCCGAAGCCGCCGTATTCTTTATCAAATGAGCGGGCGAATGCGTCGTACGCCTCGGAGGCTAAGTCTGAATCGGCGGCGTGACCACGCGCATTTTCAGCGCTAATATGACGTATTATTTCGTCGCTGCTTTTCAGCAGTTTGTCCCGGTTTTGAGTCCAGTTGTAGTTTATTGATTCAAGCAGCTCGGAAAAATGCTTCGGTGGAAAGTACGTCCCTGCGTAAAACGGCTTCTGCCCCGGCGACATAAAAATACTCGTCGGCCAGCCGCCGCTGCCCGTGTACGCCTGACACACCCGCATGTAAACGCTGTCGATGTCCGGGCGTTCTTCCTTGTCGACTTTTATAGATATGAAATGCTCGTTGAGTAGCGCCGCTATTGCTTCGTTTTCGAAGCTTTCGCGTTCCATTACGTGACACCAATG
>CAZJLW010000208.1:0-3391 GCA_964546895.1 uncultured Eubacteriales bacterium
ACTATAAGCTTGTTAAAATCCGCTACCGTTACGAGTACCGTGCTTTTTTCTACCATCTTACCGCGGGAGACGTTAACAGCTGTAACCGTGCCGCTTAGTTCGGTTTTATGCTCCTCTATTAAGTCGGCGAGCTGTTGCTTGTAATCCGCCAAGTCAAGCTCGGTTTGCTTAATTTTGTTGACCTGCTGCTCGTAGCGTATTTTAGAAGCCTCGTCACTCAATATATTTCCAGCCTCCGCCAGATTTATTTTTGCATTCGCGAGTGTACGCTCGGCGGCTTGAATGTTCAGTAAATTAGTTTCCTTTTGCCTATGTATGTCTTCAAGCGAGTTCTTCGCGTTCTTAACCTGATCGGCTGCGTTGTCGCGGGACGTCGTGGCTTTGTCGTAGTCGTCCTTTGTTATGCCGCCCACTTCGAATAACCGCTTCTGTTTAAGCAGCGACTCCTCGGCTTTTTCCAAATCCGCTTCGGCCTTCGCTATTGCGTCCTCTTGCGTACTGATTTTCGCTTCTGTTGATATCAGCGTGTTCTTTGAATCCGTCAGGCTTTTTTCAGCATTGTCTACGCTCGTTTGAAGCTGACGTATTTCGCTTTCGGTTTTCGGAAGCATCAGCGATTTTAAAGAAAGCTGCTGATCTGTTAGCGACATTTCCGACTGTGCTATCTTTTTTTCGAGTTGTGTCCTTGTGTCGGCTACGGCATATTTTACTAATGTCTGCCCGACCGCTACGTTGTCGCCGACCTCGACCAGCACCTCGGCTATTTTTGTTTCGACTGACGAGTACACGGACTGCTCGTCCTTCAGGTTGACTACACCAGACGCCGATATGGCTTTCTTGACTTCGGAAAGCTTAGCGCGTTCGGTGCGTGTCTGCTGAACTACCATTGTCGCGACAGCGGTTTTCGCCTTGGCGAAATATTTGTTGTAGGCGTAGTAGCCTCCATAGCCGATACCTGCGATTACCGCCAGCGTAATCGACGTCCTCAAAAGCTTTATAAAAAACCGTTTCACATAAACACTCCCTTTTTGTTATTTTTGAAATATTATAGAATTAATTCGTAAACAAAAAATTAATAGCAAATTAAAAATAAATTAAAAAAATAAGCTGCCGCGAACAAAATAGTTTCTGCGGCAGCTTATTGGTATTAGCAAATGTCTGAAAATAACGTTTACATCTTCGTGGCACATTTCGCGTAGAACCACCGCAAAATGCACCGCTCGTGTAAACTTAATTTTCAGCCGCATGCTTAAATAGCAGCGTGGTTGTAAAGATGTCTTGGCAGTCCGTCAACCATAATCGGCGTCAGCTCGCCTTGGATAAGCGGGCGTACGTAGTTAAGAAATTCCTGCGTTACATGGTGATTCTCAGAGTCAATCCAATCAGCCGGCACCATTTTTTCGGCGTTAGCGACCGCTGATAAATCCAGCACGTCGGTTTTACACTGGTATGGATCGTCGGAAATACGGTTAAGCGTAATCATCTGCGACGTCTTGCCTTCGAACGCGGCGTTGACAGCGGCGGCGCCGACTTGGAACGCCTCGGTTACGTCAACCTTGGAAACGATGTGCGAAGCACAGCGTTGCAGTGAGCTAAGCTCGATCGGGCGGGTTTTGCAGCCGACCTTGCGAGATACTTCCTGCGCGAGGAAATGTGCGGTACCCGTAAGCTGCTTGTGACCGAACGCGTCTTTGTAGTCGATGTTGTTCGTCATATCACAGACATAGCGCCCATCTTTGAGCTTGATGCCCTCGGAAACGGCGATGAGTACGGAACGTTTTGTTTTCTGAATGTTATCGATTTTTGTAAGGAACGCGTCAAGATCGAATACCGTCTCGGGCATGTAGATCATATCGGGGCCTTCGCAGTCCTCGCCGCGGGCGAGAGCCGACGCGCCTGTGAGCCAACCTGCGTTACGTCCCATTATTTCAACGATTGTTACGTTTTTGATATCGTTTACCATCGCGTCGAGAATGATTTCCTTCGTGATGGAGGCGATATACTTCGCGGCGCTACCGAAGCCCGGCGTGTGGTCGGTGCCTACGAGATCGTTGTCGATAGTTTTCGGTACGCCTATGAAACGGATTTCGCTGTTGATTTTGGCGGCGTAGTCGGACAGTTTCTTTATCGTGTCCATGCTGTCGTTGCCGCCTATATAAAAGAAGTAGCCGACTTCAAGCTTGTCCAATATAGTGAAAATCTTTTTAAAAGTATTGGGGTCTGCGCTAATATCGGGGAGTTTAAACCGACACGAGCCTAAGTAAGCCGAAGGCGTGCGGCGAAGCAGTTCCATGTCGAGGTTATTTTTGATGTGATCGGATAAATCGATATATTTTTCCTTAAGCAGTCCGTGAATGCCGTGAAGCATACCATACACCTTCGGGGCGCCTTTGTCCTTGGCTGTTCTGAAAACCCCTGCCAGGCTGGAATTAATTACGGCCGTCGGCCCGCCGGATTGTCCGACAATAACGTTCTTGTTCATTAGTTTCCCTCTCTTTAAACAAATTTTTTTAAATACTGCGCTATACTAACATTATATACCTTTTTTTGAAAATTTCAATCATTAAAGTGTGAAAAATAGTGCGTACGATATATTTCAGAGGTTGTTTTTGTCACGATTGGCGGAATGTGTCAGGGGAATTATTGTGTCGAAAATTTTTGGGATGCGGTTATTGGAGTGGGCAAGAGATATGATATGTACTGCACCGGATGATACCGGCGCAATTGTTAAGCTGCTATTTTTTGAAATAGATGTCGGCTCCGAGGGCTCTTAAGTCATGCTCGATGCATTGATATCCACGCTCGACGTGTTGCGATTGGGTTACGATTGTTTCGCCTTCCGCGGCCAGTCCCGCGAGTATGAGCGCCGCGCCGCCGCGTAAGTCTGTAGCTTCGCCGGACGCGCCTTTTAAGGAAGGCACACCTTGAATAAACGCCATGCGGCTGTCACCGGAAATCCAGATGTTAGCGCCCATACGCGCCAGCTCCGACGCGTAACGGAAGCGCGCATCGAACACCGTCTCCGTTACGATGCTTATGCCGTCCGCCAGTGTCAACAGCGATGTGAACTGCGCTTGCATATCCGTCGGGAAGCCCGGGTGGGGGTTCGTGATTAGCCTGTCGATAGGGTTGATTATGCCTGTTGAAGTCAGGATGATTTTGTCGCGCTCTGTGTTGATAATACAGCCGGTTTCGGCTAGCTTTGCCGTAATCGGGTACAGATGCTCCGGGTCAACATCCGTGAGAACGCAACTGCCCTTTGTGATGGCCGCCGCGACTAGGTACGTCCCGGCTACGATTCTGTCCGGCATTACAGTGTGCGTCACGCGGTGAAGCCTTTCGACGCCGTTTATTACGATCGTGTCGGAACCCGCGCCGTGAATGTCCGCGC
>CAZJLW010000209.1:0-3313 GCA_964546895.1 uncultured Eubacteriales bacterium
CTTGGCTTTTGTTATATCACAAGCCTCGCCCAACCCCACAATTTCATACACTCCGCATTGTATTATTCCCTACAACACGTTATAATGTAAGAACACTAGAGTTTTTCTGTCGGAGGTAGGCCTATGCCGAATAAGGACAATATTGTTATCGTAGACAACAGCACCGTCGTGGACAGACGCACCGCGCTTTCTAACGAGCAGTGCTTCAAAGCGCTTGCCGAGCATACAGGCAAGGTTATTTTTGAATGGGATTTCGAGAAGAACAAGATATCTTCTGTTACGAACTTTAAGGCGCTGTTCGGCAGAGACGCCGCGACTAATAGCTCGGCAGACGACGCTATTAACGCAAGGGTTATTCACGAGGATGATCGGAAAGTTTTCGCGCAGATATTTGCAACGATCAAGACGGGGAACCCAGTAACCGACGTGAAATTTCGGGTAATGGACGGCAACGGGATATTCCACTGGTGTTCGCTGACGGGGCTGGTGGTCAAGGATACGCTCGGAATGCCGTACAAGGCGCTGGCGTTTCTTGAAAACATTGACGACCGGGTAAAGCAGGAAGCCGCTCTGCGGCATAAGGCCGAACGGGATCAGCTGACGGGGCTTTATAATAAGATAACAACGGAGCATTTAATAAAGGAAACGTTAAAGCTGCGCCGCTACTCTGACGACAGGCACGCTTTGATGATTATCGACATCGACAACTTTAAAAGCATTAACGACAAGCTCGGGCATTTGTACGGCGACATAGTGCTGACTCAGCTTGCGGACTTGCTTAAGCCGTTGTTTCGTTCGGATGACGTCGTGGGCAGGGTAGGCGGTGACGAGTTTTTTATTTTTCTGAAAAATTATAAATCAACCGAGCTTTTGACTTCTAAGGTAGCGGAAATATGCCGGTTGTTTCGCAAGACTTATACCGAGGGCAACGCGTCGGTCAATATTTCGGCGAGCGTGGGCATTGCGATGTGTCCGGAACATGGTTCCGAATTCGATGAGATTTACAAGGCCGCGGACACCGCGCTGTACGTCTCGAAGGCGAACGGGAAAGACCAATTCGCCTTTTTTGACGGGCAAACCGGGACAGGTAATGCGTACCAAGCCACTAGAACCGAAATAGACATGCTGGACGGCGTCCAGAAAAGCTTTAAGGACAACCGTATCGAATACATATTTAAGCTGCTGTACGGCTCGGACGACAAACGCGCCGCCGTTTCGTCGGTGCTGCGCCTGATTGCCGAACAGTACGGCATGTCTAGGGTTAACATTTATGAGATGGATTACCGGCGCGAGTTCGTCTCATGCACTTTCGAATGGTGCGCCGACGGGTTTGAGGCGACGATTGAGTCTCAGCAAAACATTCCGAACGAATGGTTCGACTTTATACGCGACGAGTTCTCAAAAAGTGGCGGGATGTTTATCAAAAAGACGGCTGAGTTGCCTGCTGATTTTTGGAAGGCAAATATTTACTTCGCGATTGCGGATAACAATTATGTAGTAGGCTCAATCACTTTTCAAGAATGCGTCAAGGATGACATAACTCTAAGCCAAGCCGATTTTGCCGAAATCAATACGATGTGCCAGGTGCTTTCTACTTTCATATTAAAGGAGCGGGCGGCCGAGCGCGAACGGCAGCAGAGTATGGTGCTGCGATCCGTGCTGGATAAGATGGGGGACTATGCCTATGTTATAGATGCAACAAGCTACGAAATAATGTATGAAAATCAAAGTTGTGTATCAATATCAGGTAAGTCCAATATTGGCAAGAAATGCTTCGCGGCGTATCTTGACGAAGACAAACCGTGCCATTTCTGCCCTGTGAAGGACTTAGCCGGCGGTGCGGATAGGGGCGTTGTCGAGGCGTATAACCATGTTTTCAACGTACATGTCAAAATATTTTGCTCGCCGATAGAATGGCTTGAAGGCCAGAGAGCGTACCTTATCGACTGCCAGAACGTTTCCGAATATAAAGGGGGCAACAAAGCGTGAAAACGAAAGGGAGTTTTGTTTTTGCTGCTTTGGTTACGTCGATACTGGTCGTGATTTTGGTAGGGCTGATGCATTACAACGCCAATCTGTCCAAGCAGCTGTATGCTTCTACCGAAAGAACACTATCCGAAATAGCCGCCCAACAAAAATTCAATTTCGATTCGGAGATCGAAGCCGAAAAATCGGTTTTAAAAAGCATTGCTTCCACGGTTTCATATTTGCCGGATGATATTAATATAGTAAGAAGCGCCCTTACGCGTTCGAAGGTTCATACGAGGTTTGAATACCTAATCATTTCCGATACCGACGGCAGGGGTGTGACAAGTAACGGCGCTGTAGTCGATGTAACCGAGCGCCCGTATTTTAAAACCGTGCTAAACGGTGAGACCGTTATTGGAGAGCCGCTTCCGTCGCTTTTCGGAGAATACACGATAATACCGCTTGCCACTCCGGTATACAGGAGCGGCAAGGTGACGGGGTTGTTGGTCGGCACGTACACGGTCGGCAGGTTGGGGGATTCGCTGCTCGCCTCATTTGACGGAATGGGCTACGCGTTTGTTATTGACAAGAACGGCCAGATAATTATAAGCACTAAGAACGATTATACGGTTACGGATACCGATAACTTGTTTTCTTCGTGGGAGACGGCGGATTTTAACGGCGCTACAACGTTTGATGATGTTAAGACAGCCCTCAATTCCAACAAGAGCGGGCTTACACAATACACCATAAATGGTCAAAAGCGTCTTGCGTGTTATGTGCCGCTCAGCGAAAACGGCTGGAATATAATAGTCGTGGTACCCTACGATATAATCGCCGCTGAAACGACACCCATTATGCAAAACGCAATTTTCCTTGCCGTGGCTATAGTTTTGTGCTTTGGCGTGCTGATAGGCTGTATAATTATTCAGCAGCAAAAAAATATGCACAAGCTGGAGAAGGTGGCTTACTTCGACGAGCTTACGGGTATACCGAACGCCAGCAAATTTAAGCTCGACGCGGCAAAAATACTGCGGGAGAACCCCGGCAAGCGGTTTGTCATTATCAAAATGGATATCGCGGATTTTAAGATGATTAACGAAATGTTTAATTATGAAACCGGTGATTTGGTTGTTAAGGCTGTTGCGGAGGCCGTCGGTACGATAGAAAGCCCGTATTTTCTAAGTGCGCGGGTTAACTCCGACGAGTTCCTGATTTTCGATACATATGAGCAGCTCTTCGCTCTTGATATAAACCGCGACAATATTGAGCGGCTGTTCCGCGAAAAGACGGCTTTCCTGAGCGGTCACAGGATAGAATTCCGGTACGGGCGATACATCATCGA
>CAZJLW010000210.1:0-3256 GCA_964546895.1 uncultured Eubacteriales bacterium
TTCGACTATACGAGATTATACAATCGCCGAGTCTTTAATTTTCGTCTACTATATACTCGCCACCAAACCTCCCAACAATAAATTTACAATTATTATGGAAATTTTTCTGCGTTTATTCTATAATTTTATCAAGCCGACCGTATGGAAAACATCAGTACGGAAATAAATAAAGACAAGGCACACTCTAGCCTAAGAAAACGCTTAAGGAGGCGTTCAATATTAACACCCCCAATAAAATAACAATGTTTCGGATTTGCTTAATACCGGTATTTTTGTACTTGCTGCTCTATATGCCCGGAGCGATCGGTGCAGTCAGTGCGACCGGCGCAGCCGACACAATCGGAGCGTCAGGCGCATACAGCCCACTCGGCACATATCTAGCCGTAGCGGTCTTCATAATTGCCTCGCTTTCCGACGCGCTGGACGGCTACATCGCCCGCAAGTATAACCTCATAACAAACTTCGGCAAGCTAATGGACCCCCTTGCCGACAAGCTGCTAGTCTGCGCCGCGCTCGTTGCGATGGTCGAGCTGGCACTTATACCGACCTGGGTCGCGGTTGTTATCATCAGCCGCGAGTTTATTATAACCGGCTTTCGCCAAATCGCAGTCGAATCCGGCTTCGTAATGGCCGCCGGAAGCTGGGGCAAGCTCAAAACCATTTCGCAAATGGTTATGATTATTTTCGTGCTGTTGTTTCGGTTTAACCCGATTCCGATTGCAAACATCGTACTAATCGGCATCGCCACGATTTTTACAGTCGGCTCGGCCGTGGAATACATTTATATGAACAGAGGCTTACTCAAACACTAGAAAGGTTGATACACATGAACGCTGAAATTTTGGCCGTCGGCACAGAGTTGCTGCTCGGTGATATCTTAAACACAAACGCGCAGTATTTATCACGGGAGCTGGCGGCGCTTGGTATAAATGTATTTTTTCAGACGGCGGTCGGCGATAATCGCGAGCGGCTGACTGAGGCGTACCGGATTGCTTTCGCCCGTGCGGACGTTGTTATAACGACGGGCGGCTTGGGGCCGACCGACGACGACTTGACAAAGGAAGTCGCGGCGGAGTTTTTCAACCGCAAAATGGTGCTGGACGAGCCGTCGCTTGAGCATATTCGGGCGCATTTTCGCGGGCTTGCGAAAATGACCGACAACAACATAAAACAGGCATACATCCCGGAAGGCGCGCAAATCGTACCGAACGCGAAAGGGACTGCGCCGGGCTGCATACTGACGGACGGCGGCAAAACGCTAATAATGCTGCCGGGGCCGCCGTTTGAAGCGGAGGCAATGTTCCGCGCGGAAATCGTCCCGTACCTCAAGACGAAAACGGACAGGACGCTTGTATCGAAAACGCTGAACATTTGCGGAATCGGCGAAAGCCAAGTCGCGGATATCGTCAACGACATCCTGCAAGGCAGCAACCCTACGGTAGCGCCGTACGCCAAAACGAATGAAGTCACGCTGCGTGTAACGGCTTGCGCGAAAACCGAAGCGGAAGCCTACGACATCATGAAGCCGACCGTCGACGAAATTTACCGCCGAATCGGCGAATACATCTACGGCGAGGACGACTGCACGCTTGACGGCGCGCTGTTAAAGCTGCTCGCCGAAAGGAACATGAAGCTGGCGACGGCAGAATCTTGCACGGGCGGGATGCTCACGTCGCGGCTTATTGACAATGCGGGCGCGTCGGCGGTTTTCGTAGAAGGAATCGTCTGCTACGCGAACGAATCAAAAATAAACACGCTCGGCGTAAAACCCGATACGATTGAAAAATACGGCGCTGTAAGCGCGGAGACGGCTACGGAAATGGCCGTGCGCGCCGCCGAGAAAAACGCCGCCGACGTGGCAATCTCAACGACGGGCGTCGCGGGGCCGGACGGCGGCACGGATGAAAAACCCATCGGATTGATATACATCGGTTTTTATATAAAGGGCAGGACGTTTACGAAGGAGCTGCGGCTTAAAGGCGACCGCACGCGCATCCGGCAGAGAACTGTCGTAAACGCGCTCAACCTTTTGTTGCAGGAGATTAGGAAGTATTAAAAGGGGAGAATATTGAATGTCAAAGGAAATGGATTTGGAGATGGAATTTGAATCGATAAATGATTTTGAGTTGGAGGACGATTCGGAGAAGAAGGCGGCGGCGAAAGCCGAGCCGAAGAAGAAAGCGTCCGGGAAAGCGGCAGCCGCCGCAAAAACTGAGAAAGCCGACCCCGAACAGGCCGACAAGCAGAAGGCGCTGGAAATCGCGCTTGCGGGTATTGAGAAGGCATTCGGCAAAGGCGCGGTCATGAAGCTCGGCGAAGCCGCCTCGAACAAAGGCATAGCCGTTGTGTCGACGGGTACGCTGTCGATTGACTTGGCGCTCGGCGTCGGCGGCATACCGAAGGGGCGCATAGTCGAGATTTACGGGCCGGAGGCGTCCGGTAAAACGACTATCGCGCTGCACGTCGTCGCCGAAGCGCAGAGGGCGGGCGGCATCGCAGGCTACATCGACGCGGAACACGCGCTCGACCCCGTTTACGCAAAGAAGCTCGGCGTCAATATCGACGAGTTGTACATATCTCAGCCGGACGACGGCGAACAGGCGCTGGAAATAGCCGAATCAATGGTGCGCTCGGGCGCAATCGACGTAGTAATAATCGACTCGGTGGCGGCGCTCGTGCCGAAGGCCGAAATCGAAGGCGACATGGGCGCAAGCCACATGGGCGTACAGGCGCGGCTTATGTCGCAGGCGCTGCGTAAGCTCACGGGTATCACCAGCAAAACGAATTGCATCGTCATTTTCATAAACCAGCTGCGTGACAAAATCGGCGTTTCGTACGGAAGCCCCGAGACAACGACGGGCGGCCGCGCGCTGAAATTTTACGCGTCGGTCAGAATCGATATACGCAAGGACACCGCCATAAAAGTCGGCAACGACATAATCGGCAACCGCACGAAGGTCAAAATCTCAAAAAACAAAGTCGCGCCGCCGTTTAAAATGTGCGAAGTGGATTTGATGTACGGAGAGGGTATTTCTAAGGAAGGGGATATTCTGGACACGGCCAGCGATTTGAACATCGTAGCGAAGAGCGGCGCGTGGTATTCCTATAACGAGAACCGTCTCGGCCAAGGCCGCGAAAACGCCAAGCTGTACTTGAAGCAGCACCCGGAAACTTATAGGGAAATAGATACGGCTGTCAGGAAGTATTATGGGTTGATTGAGTCGGACGAGGGGCAGACGGAGCAGGGTGCGCAGGG
>CAZJLW010000211.1:0-3183 GCA_964546895.1 uncultured Eubacteriales bacterium
TTTTCAAAAGAAACCTTGTTAAGTCTTTTTACTTTGCAGTATACTTACCCAATGAAGAAATCAAAAATTATTTCGCAGTTTCCAACACACACGGAGGTGCTTATGCATATCGAAACACCGCGGCTAATAATCCGCCCTTTCGTCCCAACAGATTTACCCGCTTTCAAAACCCTTCTCGACATAAAAGAAGTCCCCGGCTGGACTATGCAAAAAAACCGGTCAGAAGACTTCCTAAAATGGCAAATCTCCAACTACTCCAAAATGGATATCATCACAGGCTCTGTCTGCTTCGGGATTTTCTCAAAAGAGACAGGGGAGATACTCGGATCAGTAGGCGCCGGCGAACACGATGATTTGGGAGAGACCGAAATATTCTACAGCCTGCTGCAAGACGTAAGAGGAAACGGATACGCAACAGAAGCCACAAAAGCCGTTACTGATTGGGTATTTGAAAATTACGATATCGAATACATAATCGGGACAGCCACCGTTCACAACATTGCTTCTCAAAAAGTGCTCGAGCGTTGCGGATACAGGTTCATAAACGAGCAAACATTGCTGGTACATATTGAGGGCAAGAAATACGATTTCAGGTACTACAGAAAAACACGGGCTACGGCTTAGAAGGGAGTAACCCATGCTACACCCAAAATCCTCCGAGAAATCCTTAGACAACAGCCTATTCCAAAACCCACCTTTCGAATACCGCGCAGTACCGTTCTGGGGCTGGAACGGCAAGCTCAACAAAGAGGAACTTCTCAGGCAGATAAGCGTGTTTAAAGAAATGGGCATGGGCGGATTTCACATACATGCCCGCGCCGGGCTTGCGGATACATATTTGGGCGAGGAGTTTATGGAGCTTGTGCGGGCTTGCGCCGACGCCGCAAAGGACGCCGGAATGTATGCATGGCTCTACGATGAGGACAGGTATCCTTCGGGCGTCGCCGGAGGGCTTGTTACGCAGAACCCCGATTTTACCCGCCGCTACCTTCGTTTTACGCCGTATTCGTATGAGGATTCCGACGGCGAAAAAGGTGTGGCGATCAACACGCGATACGACCTGAAACGCAGCGGCGGCAAGCAGCTAGCCAAATACGACATTACATTGGACGAAAACAACACGCTGGCAAGCTTCAAGCGGCTTAGCGGCGGCGAGGCAGTTACCGGCACGGCATGGTATGCCTATCTGGAAGCGCTACCCCCAACCTCATTACCCACCCGCCAAACCTACGTCGATACCCTAAACCCCGCCGCCATCGCCGAGTTCGTACGCATTACATACGACGCCTACAAAAACACGGTAGGCGATTACTTCGGCAATACCTGCCCGGCGATTTTCACGGACGAACCGCAATACGCAACAGAAACGGTACTGCCTTACGCCAACGCCTTAAAGGATGTAATCCTTCCTTGGACGGACGACTTCGGCGATACTTTTCAAACGGCGTATGGTTTCGATGTTTTCGACACGCTCCCGGAGCTTGTCTGGAATTTGCCGAACAACAAGCTCTCCCGCCCGCGCTGGTGCTACCACGACCATCTCGCCGAACGGTTCGTGTCGGCTTTTTGTGACACGATCGGCAACTGGTGCAAGCAAAACGGGATTTTGTTCACGGGGCATGTCATGAGCGAAGGCAGTATGACGGGGCAAACCATACGCAGCGGCGAAGCAATGCGCTGTTACCGCGCGTTCGACATTCCGGGAATCGATGTGCTTGGTACGCATAATCTGGAATACATCACCGCAAAACAGGGGCAGTCTGCCGTTCGGCAGCAGGGCAGCGAAGGATTTATGAGTGAGCTGTACGGCATGTCGGGCTGGGATTTTGATTTCAGGAGCTTTAAGCTTCAAGGGGATTGGCAGGCGGCGACGGGGGTTAATGTGCGCGTGCCTCATCATGCGTGGTACACGATGTACGGCGACGCCAAGCGCGACTACCCCAGCTCAATATCTTATCAATCGCCTTGGTGGAAGGAATACAAACTGCTGGAAGACCACTACGCGCGCATAGCCTCCGCCATGAACCGCGGGAAGCCTGATGTTTCCGTTGCGGTTATTCACCCGATCGAAAGCCTGTGGGTAAATTTCGGCCCGTCGGATCAGTCGGGCGACGTGTGCGAGCAGCTCGAACAACAGTTAGAATCGATTATACATACGCTGGTCGAGGGGCTTATTGACTTTGACTTCATCAGCGAAGCTCGGATTGTGGAATTGTGTGCGGTCGGGGGCAATCCGCTCGGGGTTGGGCAGATGAACTACAGCACAATTATCGTCCCGGCGCTGTACACGATACGCGCGTCAACGCTTGAAAGGTTGAAGGCGTTTAGACAGGCAGGCGGCAGGTTGATTTTTATTGGAGAATGCCCGAAGTATGTTGATTCGTTTCCGAGTAACGAGGTAGAGGCGCTGTATAACCAAAGCACGAAAATAAGCTTCGATAGAATGTCGATACTAAAGGCTGTAGAACCCGAGAGATTTTTATCCGCGGCGCATCCCGATGGGCTGCGCGTAAAGCATTTGATACATACGGTACGCAACGACGGCGACGCCAAGTGGCTGTTTGTCGCCACGGCGCGCTGTCAGCCCAGCCCCGATGTTGACATTGACAACCAAGGCATAAAGTTTAACGTAGGGCAGCGTTATGAAACCGAAAAGGTACGGCTGACGATTAAAGGCGAATACGCCCCGACCGAGTACGACACGCTTACGGGCGAGATCCGCCCGATTCATGCGATATATGAAAACGGCAATACGATAACCGAACGCGTTTGGTATATGCATGACAGCTTGCTTCTGCATTTGGCGAAAGGCAAGTCGGAAGAGCAGGAAATACAGGTAACGCAAGCCGCTGAAAAGGCTTTAAACGAAAAATACGACTACATTTTCGGCAAAGTGCCGGTTACGCTTGACGAACCGAACGTGCTGCTCTTAGACATGGCAGAATACGCCTTGGACGGCGGCAAAATGCAGCCGCTTGAAGATATTTTGCGTATCGATAATATTTTGCGTACACAAAGCGGTCTACCGAGCCGAAGGAGTATGGTTTCGCAGCCTTATCAACTGAAAAAAAGTCTGCCTGAGTATTCCGAGCCGCCTAAACATAAGGCAACTCTCCGTTTTACTTTTGACAGCGCGGTTGGTGTATCGGGTGTGAGGCTGGCGCTTGAGAATGCTGAGCTGGC
>CAZJLW010000212.1:0-3172 GCA_964546895.1 uncultured Eubacteriales bacterium
AAGCATTTTATTAAGGATAGTGACGGGAACCTACTTTTTTTCGCCGGTTTATATAAAGATTCTGACGAAGGCAGGGAGTTTGTTATTATAACAAAGCAGTCTTTTGGCGAGGTGGAGGCTGTACACGACCGTATGCCGGTAATACTGCGCGTGAATCAGCTGGAAGCATGGCTAACCGGCGAACTGTCTCCCGAGGATGTAACGCAGCTGGATTTTAACGCCTCTGTCTTTCCGTGCGAAGAGGATATTAAGACTGACAACGAGCAGCTGAGTTTATTGCCGTAGCCCAGCAATCCGACAGTTGTATTCATATGTCGCCTATGATAATTTGATTTAAACGGGCTGAAAAGTGTGAATGACAGCTTCGGTCATGCGGCGGGCGATGCTTATATAATCAATGCCTGTAAAATTATTTGCAGTGTGTATGATAACTTCCCTGTGTTTAGAATCGGCGGCGACGAGTTTTCGGTTATTTTTAACGAAACGCCGCGCGAGGATATCTTGGAGCTTGAACAGCGGTTGCAACATGCGATCGAGGATTTCAATAGAACCAGCTCGTTTCCGCTGGGTATTGCGTTCGGGTATTCTTACTACGATAAGAATAAGGATAGGAACCTTGAAGATGTTTTCAGGCGCGCCGATGAAAGTATGTATGAGAATAAAATGAACCAGAAGAATGCGCCGGCGGGTCAACCGCTGTCACTAAAAAAAATGGAGAACTCATTTGAGTTCTCCACTTTTTTATGCCTATATAGGTGGCATTAATGTTTCACAAAACGAAACATTAACGCCCTCCTATAAACAGAGGAAAATATTCGGCACTAAACCGAATAAACAATTGTGAATGTTTAGTGCCGAATATATAGTTACTCGGCTTTTACATCTTCCGCTTCCGCGCTTTCAGCCGCATTATTTTTACTCGAACCCTTCTTCGAGAACAAACTCCCCAGATTAAGCTTCGACACAACGCCCGGAACCATATCAATAAGCTTGTTCAGGCTGTCTTGGTTCTTTACATTGACAAGCTGAACGGTGCCGTCGATGATAACGATTACGCCCGACGGTATAAGGCGTGCGCCGATACCGCCGCCGCCGCCGTTCGAGTTCGAACCTGCTGTATCCTTTTCCTTGTTTTTGTCGCTTGCGGCTTGGTAGTCGCCCGCTCCTACGCCGAACGATACCTCGATAAGCGGCACTAGTATTACCCCGCCGATGTTTACAGGCTCGCCCACTACTGTTTTGGTGGAAATAAAATTATCCATTTTGCTGAACAGAGTTTCCAGACTGGCATTCATATTTGCTCCCATAGTTTAACTTCCTCTCTTTATTGTAGTATATATCTTTTTATAATCCTCCATACGGGCTTTTTAAATACATATGTTATTATCGGCATTATTATTGCGAACAACCGCAGCTTGCCGTATGCGGACACATTGTACAGAAATACTTCCTTTTCGAAATTGCCTACTATCGCTACTTCTCTGTTGCCTAGTACACCTCTGACGATGCTGATTGCGCCTATCGCTTTGCCGGTGTCGGCCGGGTCTTTTAGGCCGAACTCTACTTTTGCGCGTAGGTTCTTGGGTAGGATTGTCTTGATAAGCTTGACTAGCAGCCGGTAGGAGTGCTTCATGAAATCGCTGAAGTTTTCGTCGCCGAACAGCTCTCGGCTCTTGTTGATTATTCTTTTGAGCTTACCTTTGGCGGTAGTCGCTTTCTTTTTTGGCTTCTTTTTTACGCGCAGACGCCTGCGGCTGCCGAGGGACTTTTTTTTCGGCGGCTTTTTCTTGCTGCTGTCGGATAACGTGAAACCAAGCAGTTTCAGCGACATTTGCCGCCCGGCGGCGTTCACCGCGTAGTTAAGCTTAAGCATTCGAAAAATCCAGCTGCATCGCAATAACCACTCATTTGTTTCATTTTTCGCGCCGGTTACTCTGTACTCTATCGGGTCAAACAACACAACGCAAAGCAGCAGCACTACCACCGCCAAAAGCACGGCAATAGCTATGCCTATAATTTTCAGTACCATCAGTATCATACGTTGACCTTCTTCGGCTGTTTAGCGTTGCGTGACGCGCAAAATAATGTGGAGGTTATAAATATTATTAACAAAGTCGTAAAAAAAATAACCAATATAAATATTGCTATGTCAATAAAAAATTCAATCGGCACAATATTGACCAGCAAATCCGTAGACGCGTCCAAAATCCATAAGTCGTTCGTAAAAAAAATTTCGTGAAACACGATAAACGCGCGGTCGAAATCGAGCCTCACTATTAGCGCTACGGCTGCTGATAGGAGCAGTACCGCGGCGGTGAAAAACCGGTACAGCCGCGCCAGTAATAGGGCTGGTTTTGTCTTGATTGCGAAGAGTAGCACGAGAGAGATAATGAATGTAAGTAACGCGATGTTTTTTATGACGAATCCGTTAGCGAACAGCCCGCGCACATCTCGCATATGCTCTCTCTCGATTTCGTTGAAAAATTCGCGCGTGCGCCCGTCGATTATGGCCTTCACGTCCAGCTCCGGTCTGCTGCCGCGCATATATGCTAGCAGCTCCTCGGTTACTTTTGTCAACCCGTCGTCGGATACTTGGACGACTTGTGCCGTGTTGTTTTTGCGGTACTCGTACTTATAAAACGGTATGCAAAACGTCGGTATCTCTACCGATAACAGCAGTACGATTATTATTAAGCTCGCGGCGTTTATACCGCCGATGACCCACTTCATGAAAGCCCCGTTCCTTTCAAGCCCATCACATACTGTACGAAATCGTCCCGGTTAAATCCTTGCGATGTTTGCAGATAGCCGGTAAAAAGCCCGACGACGATAGCCTCAGCTTCGGCTTTGCCGAACGAAACCGCTACCGGAACATACACCCTGTTCACATTAAAAGTCTTAAACGCTTCCTTCGAATGCATAATTTCAAACAGATTGCCTGTCCCCGGCAGCAGCAGTATGAGATAAACATTATACATGTGCTTACCGCTGTTTAACGCGTCCAAAACGCGCTGCTTATCCTTAACGCCTTCACCGAACAGCAAATCTCCGCCGAAATACAAGCGCATCCTCCTCTGAAAAATCCTTCGTGCTTTTCATTTTACCTGTATTGTACCGAACATGTATGCATTCAGTCAATTGTAAAGTTAAAAAAACACGGTATATCAAAACT
>CAZJLW010000213.1:0-3156 GCA_964546895.1 uncultured Eubacteriales bacterium
CCCTCTTTAACGTACAGACAGCCGATGCCTTTGGGTGCGTTAATCTTATGACCGGACAGGCTGAGCATACTGATGTTTAAGTCGTCCGGGTCTATCGGCACTTTACCGAAGGCTTGTATGGCATCCGTCATAAGCGGCACGTCATGCTCTTTGCATATTGCACCGATTTCTTTCATGGGGTTTATCGTGCCGATTTCGTTATTTGCATATATGACCGACACCAAAATTGTGTATTTTCTTATGCTTTTTCTAATATCGTCGGGATTAACCATACCGTATTTATTAACATCAAGAATGCTGATTTCAAAACCTAAGTTTTTCAAAAATTCAACAGTTTCCAAAACAGACTTATGCTCGGTTTTGGTTGTTATGATATGCCCCTTCGTATCCAGATGACTAAAGGCGATGCCATTTATCGCTAAGTTGTTAGCGGCAGTTCCGGACGGAGTAAAAACAATCGTCCGGGGGCTTACGTTAAGAGTAGCGGCAACCTGCATTCTGGCTCTGATTATGTAGTCTCTTGCTCTAAGCCCTTGCGCGTGACTACTGCTGGGATTACCAAAGCCGTATAATCCTTCGGCGTAATCCTTCATTATTCGTCTGATATCATTACGCCAGGGTGTTGTAGAGTTGCTGTCCAAATAAACCTCTCTAAAATCTTTTACAGCCATATGGTTTATTGGCGAACATGAGGAACCCTCCAAGCCTTTTTGCAAATGCTCAATATATCTACCGTACATATTTTTATAGCCCATTTGCAAACCCT
Source organism: uncultured Eubacteriales bacterium (assembly GCA_964546895.1). GTDB lineage: Bacteria > Bacillota > Clostridia > Lachnospirales > CAZJLW01 > CAZJLW01. The sequence continues at coordinate 767 of CAZJLW010000213.1, forward strand.
GATGATACAGAATCTTCTTTTGCTCCGTAATAAACCCTTTTATTTCCTCAAGCGATACGGGTTCGTCCTGCGCAACGTTTTCGGCACTTTCTACGAGCGCCTTTGTGAAATCCTTATGGCCATAGCTCACCAGCAGGTTATGAAAAAACTGAGGGTTGCTCATTGCATATGATATGACGCCAACCGTTACGGGTGATTCGCAGCCTATCAGCTGAGTAAACTCCTGTATACAATCTTTTTCTTCAACATTAGCCATGATTATTACCTCTTTCGTTTTTAGAATATAAAGCTTACGTTGTTTTGATCCGGGTCTAGGGTTGAGCCGTTTTCGGCTCGTAAATAGTCTTTTACCGTTAGGTTGTATTGTGTGCCTGTTGTAAAAACTCCCGTAATTGTTACGAAGCTCTTGTTGTTATCCTCTAGCTCAACGGATTCAATCTCAACTTTCGGCGTTATATCGTAGTTTGTAGCAAAGGTAGCGTTTCGGGATGATACGGGCTGGTTAAATTCAAGCTTAACGCTTGACAGGCTTACACTGGCATTAAGCAGCTTTAAGCCGTAAAGCTCGGGGCCGCCGATGCCTTCGGGTGGATATCCCATTACCGCACCTGCATCTAATGCGTCCAACCGCTTTTCCGTGGAAGGCTTGTATGGGTCGCTATAATATTCGGTATTCTCGTCGCTTATGCTGCTAAAGATTCCCTTTTCAAGCTGCTTTATACCGGACTTTGCGGCGGGTGTGTATTTATCGCCGTAGAACACGGTTTGCATCGGAACAAAGCTGTAATAGTCAGACATAGCGACTGACGTATAGCCGAGAGAATCCAGCGGGCTGCTTTGCTGTAAGCGCGTAATCATTGCACATATTATTAGCGCGTAGCCTTCAAAGTCCAATTCCTTAATCCTTGCCAAGCCGTTGGTCAGCACTACGACACCTTTATTAAACTGCTTGAAGGCATAAGCGTTAGCCTCCAACCGGCGGTCGTCATAGCAGAAAGTTATTTTTTCAAAAAAACCTGTGAAAAACTTTAACGTGTAGCTTATTAAAGCACTCTTTTCACGCATCTCAATAAATTCGTGGGTTTGGCTGTTGTTCATAACATCCTTGGCTTGCGCATCTGTTAGATATGCGGCGGCATTTTTAGGTATATGGATTTTGTTTTCGCCGTAGACATAGAATTTTCTTTCGAGCTTATCCTTTGCAAGCTTGGCCTCTGATTCATTTGAAGTCAGGCTGGCGGCGGCTTTGCTCTTGAAATTTTTGTACATGCCGAAGGTTATGTTTTGGCCGTGCTGCTCCTCGTACTCCTTTGTGCCGACTCTTGGGCGGGTTTTGTAGTCAGCTTCGAAGTAACCATTTTCATACAGCGACGAGCTGTGTATCTGCAAACTAAAGTCCCCCGATACCACGCCCTCAGACAGAAGCAAGTGGCCGTTCAAATCTCCTAAGAAGTCCTTCTCCGTTGCGATATGATGCACGCCGCCTTCGTACGAGCCTATGCTGATTTCGTTAATAGGCTGGCTTTCGCCTTCGGAGTTTACGAAGAAATCTATACCGGGTATCAACCTGTCGGCAGTCATAAGCTTGCCGCTGGACAGCATAAACAAGTGGTCACATGTAACGATTATCGAGCGGTTCTGCTCGCCGAACCGAATATACACCATAGAAGCCTGGTGTGAGCCTTCGCCTGTTCCGCTGCTAAAGGAAACTGTCTCCGGCTCCCACTTGAAGGTTATGCTCTGGTCATCACGCGAAAAGTATCCGGCGGTCACTTGATCGCCTAAAATAAAGTCCTGTATTTTTTTAGTGCCGCTGGGGACATCTATTTTTGTACCGTAGGCAAAGCATGAGCAGCAGCATAGACAAGAGAGAGGGTAATAATCATTGCCTTGCTTTGTGCAAGCCCTTCCGGTTTTTTCGCTGTATATTGACGGGTTCTTGACGTTAAGGCAGACGTTTGTTTTGTACGGATATAAATAGTATTTCGGATTACAATCCGGAATAGGCTTGCCGCTAATATCAACGCAGTGGCACAGTCTTTGTATTATCGGATCAAGGTTCGTACTCGTACAGTGTCTGTCGGGGCATATTAAATAGAAAGGATTGCCCAGTGCATAAGTATCATTGTCTAAATTATCACTGCTTTCACCCGCCCAGTTGACATCCGGTATTTCCTTAACTACTTTTGATTCTTTCGCAAAGCTGTCTTTTATTGATTTTACGCATTCTTCCCATGCCATGTTTTGTCCTCCTACAGTTTTTTAGCTTCAAATTCAATCAGCACATAAATGTTTCTTATAGAATCAATAACGGAAGCGTCGTCTAGCTCCAGTAATAATTCATTAGAAATGTTTTGGCTGCCGTCGAACTGTATACGCCCGATGTTATT
>CAZJLW010000214.1:0-3035 GCA_964546895.1 uncultured Eubacteriales bacterium
GCTATGACAACAATCTATTTCGTCCGTCACGCAGAATCAGACTATTCCGTCCGTGAAAGCCGTATCCGTCCGCTAACCGAAAAAGGCTTAGCCGACCGGCCTTTGGTTACTGACTACCTACGAGATAAAAATATCGACGTCGTTCTATCCAGTCCGTACAAGCGTGCGGTGGATACCTTGGCTGATTTTGCGGAAAAGTATAGCTTCGAAATCGAAACGGTGGAGGATTTTCGCGAGCTTAGCAGCAATGGTAAGCTAGTAGAGGAAGGGGATTTCGCGTCAGTCATGGAACGGCTTTGGGCGGATTTTAATACTAAGCTTAATGGCTGCGAGTGCCTTGCCGAAGTGCAGGAGCGGAACGTTAGCGCTTTGAAAGAATTGCTGGTTAGGTATAGAGGCAAAAATATTGTAATAGGGACACATGGCTTAGCCCTTTCTTCGATTATAAACTATTACGACAAGTCTTACGGGTACGTGGATTTTATGAACATGGCGGAAAAAACGCCGTGGGTGGTGAAGATGACATTTGATGGGTTTGTTGTTGTAGGAATTGAAATGGTCGACTTATAACAAAAGGGACGGCGCGCAACCCCCACGGTTGCCGCCGTCCCTTTACATATCCACAAATAACCGCCGATTTGCCCGGCGGCTCCGCCCAACTCCCTACTCCCGTCAATCCATCAACCGGCTTCTCTCACCGCAATAATACACAACCAGCTCATGCAGCGCCCTAGTCATTGCAATATACAGCAGCTTAATATCGATCGGCTCGTCGGTATACCGTTCATCCGACGCGTTCGCTATCAGCACCGCGTCGAACTCCAAGCCCTTCGCCAAATACGACGGCAGCAGCAGCACTCCGCCCTCATAACTCTTCTCCGCGCCACCGATTACTTTGATTTTCGTTTTCAGATGCGGTTTCAACTCCTCGCACTCGGCAAGCGTCTTGCAAATAACAGCCATCGACTTATAGCCTGCGTTCTTAAACTCGGCTATTCTCTTATCAATATCAGCCGCCATATCACTAAGCCCATCCGCACGAATCATCTCAACCGGGCTGCCATGCCGGATAACCGGCCTAGCCAGCGGGACATTTTCCAATTTCAACTTCTGCATAACAACATTCGCAGCGTCCATAATCTCGACAGTCGTACGATAACTCTGCTCAAGCGTCATATGCACGGGATTATCCAACACCTCGTTAAGCGTCTGCCAATCCGTTATTCCGCTGTGGCTGTAAATGCCTTGGCTCAAATCTCCCAGTATTGATAACGACTGCGTTTTCAGTATCTCTCTCAGCAGCGCAAATTGGAACAGGCTGTAATCCTGCGCCTCGTCGACGACGACATGCTTAATCCCGAACGTATCGTCCGGCGGGAACAGCGCGTGCTTTATGAGCATTATCGGCGGCAGGTCGTCCGTCTCGAGACAACCCGAGTCCAGCGACGCTTCCGTGATCGACATTATCAAATCCAGCTCCTTATCCGTAAAAACCCCCGCACCGCTTGCACCGCCGCCAGCGCCGCCCCGCCGCCCGCCGGATATATTCAACAACCGCATCAGCTTCGTATTTTTAATAAGCAGCGCATAATACTTCTCGGACGGCAGTATGTTAAACGCCTTAATATAATTGCGCACGACAGTCTTTGATTTGTTCCTGACGGCTTTCAGCTTCGCGTCGCGCTCATCCAAGATTTTTGTGATGCGCGTGCGGCGTTCGAGCGAGTCCAGCGGCATGTCGGCTTTTATTTGTGTGCGCAGTCTTTCGTAGTGTTCGTCTATGCCTTCCAAAATCCGCGGCCGCATACGCTTCAGCGTATTCGAGAGGTATTTTTTTATCTCATTGACACGGCTCGCCGCGGGCAAATAGCTGTAGTCGTTCATGAACAGCTCGTTTATTTCGTCGTAGTTGACAAGCACATAGCCCTCCACGTCGAAATGCCGTTTGGGCACAATTTTAGACAGAATGAGTGTGATATAGCGTTTTATTAGCTGATGAAACCTAAGCGAGGATTTTAAGCCGGAAGCGGCTAACGATGGGCTTCTGTACATATTGCTCTCTATCAGGGCGGCGAGTGCTTCGCCGGACGGCCTGACCTTGAGCTTGCGCCCGATATACTGATTGGCAAAATCTAAAAAGGTGGTTTGTGTAACGTTCTCGACGCCCAAATCCGGCAGAACGTCGGAAATGTAGCTCAGGAAAAAGCGGTTCGGTGCGAAGATCATGAAGTTTTTGGCGGTGACGGTTTTCTCGTGTTCGTAAAGAAGATATGCTATGCGGTGGAGGGCGATCGTGGTTTTGCCGCCGCCGGCCGCGCCTTGCACTACGAGCGGTTTGAACATGTTCGCACGGATTATGCGGTTCTGCTCCGCCTGTATCGTCGTGACGATATCCTTAAGCCGCCTGTCCTTGCTCGCGCCCAACGCAGCCTGTAGGAACTCGTCGTTCGTTGTGATGTCGATGTCCATGATGTCGAGCAGCTTCCCGTTTTCGATAACGTACTGGCGTTTCAGAGTTATTTCGCCGGTTATTTCGCCGTCGGGTGCGGTGTACGACGCGGCGCCCAGACGTCCCTCGTAATACAGCGTCGCAATGGGCGAGCGCCAGTCGGCTATAAGCAGCTCGTTGTCGGACGGGCGTATGAGCGTCAGCTTGCCGATGTAAACCCGCTGCTCCGCCTGCAAGTCGTCCGCGAAAAAATCTATCCGCGCGAAATACGGTTTAAGCTGCGACTTCGTCAGTTCGTTCAGCTTGCGCTCGTAATAATCCGCGAACGTCAGGTTGAACGTCAAATCGTTGTACTGCTCCGTGTTGTCGGAGTTGAAATGCTTCAGCGAATACTCGACCTTGCCGTCGATGTTCGCTTTTTCATTTGCGATTTCCGTTTTGTAGCCGCCGAGGAAGTCCAGAATAAATTCCAAATGCCGGACTTCCTCGCCGTATTGCGGGTGATTACTTTGCGACATGTACCGTACCTCCCAAAAATCAAATGAGAGTATACGATAGCATTTATGGTGAAAATTTGCAATAAATT
>CAZJLW010000215.1:0-2897 GCA_964546895.1 uncultured Eubacteriales bacterium
GCGAAATGTCGGTTTTTTTTTTAGTCCGTGAGGTTCCATATTTTCAATTCCTTATACGGATTACAACGCGCTATCGCAACCCTGTTTACTTTTCCTACAATAGGCGCAAATTCTTTTTGCAAAGCCCCGAAAGCACTTATCAGTTCCTCCCCCGACAACTTAGTGGCAATAGCAGTGTGCGGAACCCACTTGTACGGCAAGTAATGCCCGTTGTCACCGGCTTCGGCAACGCTGAGCATTTTTTCGTTCGCAAGCTCGCAGGCGCTTAGCAAATATCTATTAAGCACTGGCGATAAAAACAACACATTCGGATTAAAAACGCCGATAGAAGCCCAGCAAACACCACCGCCTTTAAGCCTGTCTGCAAGCTCCCCTGCTTCCTTCACAAGCAAATCCTCTTCATCACTTTTAACCGCGCAGATAGTTACATGCGGAGGGATTTTTACGTCAAGCATGTATCTGTTTCCGCAAAAGCTTGCGGCATTGTTAATCAAGGACTGTATTTTACTTTCGGTAACATCATCAAAATACAAAACAACTGCATAATCCATAATTCAGCACCACCTTATTTAATCTATTTCTCGCCATTCTCAACAACGGCCAACTCCCCATCAATAATCGCAAGCTCACCTTTGGTAACTTCCCCATCATCTGACTTAGTTTTCGTGACGACAATACGACCGTTTTCCATTGACAGCATGTATGTGTAGTTCGTACGGTCGACCATTTCGTACATCGTTTCATTTTCGTAATCGTAGACTATGACGCGATTGTTCCCGATGTTGAAACCTACGCCGAGCGTGGCGCAGATATCAGGCATGTCGTCGCCGGTCACGTCCTCAAAGAAGACATTCCAAATCCCCGCTCCGGTGAACAGCGTCTTTTCAACGCCCGCCTTAATTGCTATGATTTTATGCGGTACCCATCGAAACACCGTGTCATCGTATTGCGGCAACTCTAACTCCAAGCGGTCGCCCAAAGTCATCCCAGAGTTATCGAAAATGTTAAACCACATGCGCGGTGTATAGGCTCCAATCGGTGCTTGTTCAAACGGCACAGCCGCGTCTCCGCGAATAACAATCGTATATTCGCATACATTTTTTCCCCATCTGCATACAAGGAAGTAGCCCTTGATGATAGCTCCAGGCGCATAGTCCGCGCTGTCGGAGCTGAGGAGCGTTGCAAAGTTCGGCACCGGCGTCCATGTGCCGCTTCGCTTTGTTTTGTCGACGCTGAAATCGTAGGGCATACCGTAGCTGTTGTATTTCCTGCCGCCGTTATCGCGCAGAATGTATTCTGAGAGACTGGCTTGATCCGGCGCGCGGCCTTTAAACTTAACGGTAATTTGCTCGCCGTTTTTGACGTAGATTAGGTCGTCGGGATTTACCTGAGACATGATAAGTGGAAAGTGGTCTCTAAGGGCATATTGGCTATCGTTCCACATGTTTTTCGCGACATCCCAGTGGATATCTGCGCCACCCGCTTGCACGGTAATGTCAGGCGGCTCGTTGAGCGGGGCTACCCTATTCAATGCGAATCCTACACTCAGCAAAACAACTAACACTAACGCCTCGATAACAACAATCCGCCGCGGCTTTTTGAAGTTCAGAATGTTTTTTATCCTCTCTTTAATCCCACCCTCACCGAAAGCAAGTGGACTGCCGCCGACGATTCTATGTTCCGTCGCCAACGACAATAGCGTCCGCGAATAATCTTTCTTTGTTTCGCCGCCCATTTCCTGCAGCACGCGCTCATCGCAGGACATTTCCATATCCACGCCCATCAGCAGAAATGCAACCCACACAAAAGGGTTAAACCAATGCAGACACAGTACAACGTACGCCGCAAGCTTCACGATGTGGTCACGCCGCCTGACATGCGTCTGCTCATGCAGAACTATGTAGCCGCGTTCCTGCTCGGTTAAACCTGTCGGCAGATAGATTTTCGGTCGAAAAACGCCGAGTACGAACGGGGATTTTATATTTTCGGCTTCGTAAATGTTGGATTCGGCGCGAACGGCGCTTCGCATTTTCTGTTTAAGCGTAAAATAAGACTTAACGCCGTAAATAAGCAAAACAACAGCACCGGTAAGCCAACCGTACGCGCCGATTGCCGTCCATATCTGTAGCGGATTTACGCTTGCCGTCGGCATCGCGGACGGTAGAAAACTGCCGACGGTATTATTCACAAACGGTACGCCGCTGTCAATGCGCGGTGTGATCTGCATCGCTATATCCGTCGGTATCGGCTGCGCCTTAAACGGTATCAGGCTAAACACACTCTCGATTGAATAAGGAAACACAAGCCGGAATCCCGCAACCGCCCATAGGCAGTACGAGATTATTTTGGGTTCCTTTTTCAGTGCCAGCCGAGCAATGCATATACCCGCGATGACATACGCCCCGGTCAGGCTCATGTTCAGAAAAGTAAGGAACAGTCCGGCCATTTACACCGCCCCTTCGTGTTCGTCAATCAGCCGCCGCAGCTCGACGGCCTGCTCCGTCGTAAGCTTCTTCCCGCCAATAAACGCCGCGATAAACTTCGGCAGCGACCCGCCGAACGTGTCCTCGACATATCGGCGGCTTTGATACGCGATTAGCTCGTCACGGGTTAGGACGATTGAAACAGCGGCGTTATCGTTTTTGAATACGCCTTTGTCGCAGAGCTTCTTTAGTACGGTGTAGGTGGTTGACTTCTTCCAATCCAGCCTGCTTTCCGCAAGCGCCACCAAATCCGGCGAGGTCAGCGGCGCCGCCTGCCAAATCAGCTCGGCAAGCTTTTCCTCTGCCGCGGTTAGGGTTATGTAGTTCGGCATGGTCCTTCCTCCAATCTAAACTTATTAGACTGGGTATAGTCTAACGCGTGTAGACTGGGTTGTCAATAAAAAAGATAGCAAT
>CAZJLW010000216.1:0-2841 GCA_964546895.1 uncultured Eubacteriales bacterium
GGTTTCAGAGTTTATTCGAACCTCGAAAAAGGTTTGGAGGCTACGCTGTCTAACACTACGGAAGTCGCTTCAAGCGGCGCGGGTTGCCTTAAGGTTGCGGCTAAACCGTTATCCGGCGGCGACGAGCTGTTTATTTACCACAAAACCCATTACAGACCGGCCGACTTCCACGACAGCCGTTACGACCCGTGCTTCTCGCCGATACTGTACCCCGGGCAGACAGTAACCGCTGCCGTCATGGTTCCGGAATATATGCACACCGACGCGCTTGCGTGTATTTATGTAAAGGACGGTAACAGCGGTAAGGTTATCAGATCAAAAAGCGTCGAGCTTACGCAGGGCGTATGGGCGAAGTTATCGTTTGACATACCGCACATGGACGGCGCTTGCCTTGAAGAAGCCGGAGTTATTCTTATTAAGAAAGACAGAGACCCGGGCGCTGTTGTCGTTTTCATAGACGACGTTGATTTCGGCGGTCAGCCTGACTACACGGTTGACTTCGGCAAAGAACGCATTGAGTCTTGGAACAAGCTGCATAAGGAAGTCAGTCAGTTCACTTGGCTTAAAGGCATCTGGACGCTAGAGGACGGCGAGCTAAGCGGAAGCTGCGCGGATTTCGGCGAGGCGTACACGGGCGATTACTACTGGACTGATTATACGTTCACCGCTACGCTGATTCCGCAAATCGGCGAGCATCACAACATTAATTTCAGAGTGCAGGGCGGCATACGTTCGTACGCGGTTGGGCTTGCTCCGAACAACAAGCTCGCGCTTTACAAAAATGATAACGGCTACAAGCTGCTGACCGACATCGATTTTAAGTGGGAAGCTAAGAAGGAATACACGTTCGCTGTTGAGCTTAACGGCGCTGACATCACCGTTTATGGGCAAGACGGGCTGCTGATTCGGTTTACGGATTCTCAGCCTTACCTGAGCGGACAGATTGGCGCATCTGTTCTGAGCGGAAGTCACTGCCATTACAAGGACTTTAAAGTGAAAGGTTGTCGTAAATGAAAAGACCGAATATTCTGTACATTTTCGCGGATCAAATGAGATATACCGCTCTACCATCGAACGGTAACACGGTCGTAAAAACGCCGAACTTTGACAAACTTGCTGAGCAAGGCATGTCATTCGACCGGGCGTTCTCGTCCTGTCCTATCTGCTCGCCTTACCGGGCGCAGGTATTGTCCGGGCTGTACTCGCACCAGAACGGTACGATGGATAACGAATACAAAATGAGAACAGACATAGACACTCTGCCCAAGGCGCTGAAACGCGCGGGCTACAACACCGGCTACGTAGGCAAATGGCACCTCGGCTATGGCCCGTATACGGAAGATAAGCGCTACGGCTTCGATTACATGGCGGCTTATAATCTGAACCATGACTACTTAAACGGTTCGTATCATGAAAACGAGAGCGGCCCTATCAAAATGGAAAAATGGGGGCCTGAGGCCGAAACGGACTTGGCTATAGACTTTATGGAGAAGCACGTAAATAAAGCGTCAGACGAACCGTTTGCGCTGATGCTTGCATGGGGGCCTCCGCATTTCCCGTACGAGAAGTACCCGCAGGAGTACAACATTTATAATCCCGCGGACGTTGATATAAATCCCAACGTACCGAAGGAAGCCGAAGAAACCGCACGTAAAGAAATTGCGCACTACTACGGCAACATTACGGCTATCGACGTGCTCATGGGCAAAGTCATGCAGACACTTGACCGCTTAGGCATAGCCGATAATACGATACTGTGCTTCACATCCGACCACGGTGATCATTTGCGCTGCCACGGCTACACCCGCTGCAACGACAAGAATGTTCACCACTCATTAAGCGCATCAAAAGCGACGCCTTACGACGAATCCATACACATTCCGTTCATACTGAGATGGCCGGAAAAAGTCGGCGCCGAAACGCGGACTGACGTATTTTTCAACAGCGTCGATGTGTTCCCTACCCTGCTTGGCATGTGCGGTGTAGAGCCGTCGAAGGGCTTGGCTGGTAAGGATTTGTCGGAAGCTATTCTCTACGGCAAGAGCGAGAAGCCGGATTCGGTTTACTTGCAAATACTCGGCGAAGGCTGGCCGCATCGCGGCAAGTGGGTCGGCTTCTGGCGCGGCGTACGTACTGAGCAGTACGTTTACGCACGTTGGCTCGAGAACGAACACGAGCCGGTGCTGTTCGATGTTGTTAACGACCCGTTTGAAATGAACAATCTTTACGGCAAGCCGGAATACAAGGACGTCACCGAAGCGCTTGAAGCTCGTCTTAAACAGTGGATGCGCGATACAAACGATCCGTTCGAAACCGGCGCGAGAGATTCTGAAACAGGAATGCTGCTGCTTAATCAGGAATTTACGGATGAAAAGTGGTTGAAGAAATGATGTTTTTCAAAAACGCAAAGCCCGTCTGGCTTGGATATATACATGAAATAAATAGTGGAGTCGGCTTCCGTGGGGACTTGGAAGCCGACCGATTCAGCGTGGCCGCAATTAATATTGCGGCCAGCTGTATTTATAGGCTGACTATAAACGGGCGGTTCGTGTGTCACGGCCCCGCTGTTGCGCCGCATGGGGTTTTTCGGGTGGACACGGTGGATATAACCGAAGCGTTAAAGTACGGGCAGATGTTCGGCGAATGCGATACACCGGTAAAAGCCGCAATTTGTATTGAGGTACTGGGCTATAACGCGAACGGTTTTTACACGCTTAACCAAAGCTCGTTTTTACAAGCCGAGGTGACGCTGGACGGCAAGCCTGTTCTGTCCACCGGACGCGATTTCGGCGCGGTTGCGCTCACGCACAGGGTGAGGAAAGTGCCGAGATACAGTTATCA
>CAZJLW010000217.1:0-2670 GCA_964546895.1 uncultured Eubacteriales bacterium
TTATCTTTATGTATGGCGACTCGTGTTTTGTATTTGCAGTAAACATTGTATTGCTGCAAACTAAATCACCGGCACCGCAAAAAAATTCACCCGCTAAATAAGCCCTTATTATTGAAATAACATACTCTTTATCCACTATAATCTACCCCGCCAGCCATCTCCCCTACTCCAGCACAACCTCAGCACCATAAACCACTTCTTCCGCCACATTCCACCCGCTCATAACAACCTTCAGCTCATACTTCCCGGTCGCCGCGCCTTTGTCATGAACAAGCGTAAGCCGTATATCCTTCTGCGATTTCGGCAGAAGCGTGAAATAATTATCCTCGAACATCACCGTAGCGCTATCCTCAATCCCGAATACCTCAAACCCCGTAAAGAACGCCAGCTTATCGCCCGGATTCTTAACATTAATAATCAAGCTCTTACTCTCGCCCGGTGCGATATCCAGCCCGCTGTGAACAACCGACACCTTAAGCTTAGCCGCATCAATAACAGCCAAATCCCCAAAATAAGCCCGCTCATTATCAAAAGCTTCCGCGGCCTTGATCTGCTCCGGTGTTGATGCCAAACGGATATAAACATTCTCAGACACACCGGCCGCGTACTCGCCGAACACCTGAATATCGATCGTGTTCTCCATCTCATAATCGATAAGCCCATCCGGTATTTTATAAAATGTCTTCGCGATATTCGGCACGACGAGCGGATCAGCATTATACAGCACGTTACGACGTCCTGTATTACCCTCTGTAACGGCAGTCTTATTCCCAAGCCCCAGCTCATCCGTAGCTGACTGCGTATAAATTTTATTCTCTTCTCTGCCAATTTCAACACCGTTTATAACCACACGGTCATTCCCCTGGAATCCCTGCGTGTAAAACTCCAGCTCCTTACCGCGCCATTCCTTCGGAACGCGTACGCGCTTACGATAGAACACGCTCTCACCAGCGCCGACCTTAAACCGGTCATTATTAACGATGCTCGGAATAACCCCATCGCGCCAGCAGGTTTCGTCGATTTCCTTCGCCACCTGAATAAGCCAATGCCCCGATATATCCATAAACTCAGCAGGACGCGCGTAATTCGAAGTCGCGAGCCAATAAAAATTCTCCGACAGTGTCTTCCCGTTATGCTCCATCGACAGGTGCAGGAAGAACACGCGGCGCATATAATCGCTCGGCATGGTGAACACAACGTCGCCCGCCTTAATATTGCAGTCGGCAGTCAAATCTACTCCGAACTTCTGCGTATGCATCACGCGCGAATCGCGGTCGATAATCATCGCTGTAATCGTCGCACCATTTTTAACGGCGCGGCTATCGTTCGTCCCGAATACCGGAACCGTCAGCGTCTCGTTGCCGTCGAACACGTATTTCTGGAAATCCGCCGACACGAGGAAATCCGTGCAAGCGCGTTTGTAGGCGTAGTAAGCCGGCTTCGGTCTGCCGAACCAGTCGATTATCTCGCGGTGGAACGACGGGAAGCTCCCGTTTAACTGCCACTGCATACAGCCCGAGCAGCGATATTTCGTCTGGCGACAATATTCTAGGTTGTAGCGGTGCGTCTGCCCGTGCGAAATTTGCCCGGCCATTACCCATTTTTCAAGCGATTCCGTCGCGCCGAATTCCCGCGCGTCGCGTTCCTGCTCAGATATGCGCGCGTAGTGCGACTCCCAAACCTTTTTGTTAATCGGCCACATATTTTCCGGGCTGATGAATTTTTTGATATTCGAGATGTGGGGTGCGCTCCGTCCCGTCGCGACCTCGCTGCGGAACAGCGTCAGCCGCGCGTCGCCGCTTAGTACGTCGCGATATTTATTAGTCGTGCGCGTCGGCAGCATTACTAAGCCGCCGTGTCTGTCTCCACGATACGGCGAGCCGCGGTGGAACTGCCGCGTCGGGTCGGTTTCGTTGCACATGGCTTCGAGCTTGTCGACAAGCACCTTGTTCTCGGGTTCGTCGGGATTGTATTCGTTGCCGCCGCTCCACATGCAGAGCGACGCGTGATTGCGCAAATCGCACACCATATCACGCGCGCAGTCCACAAACAAATCATGCGGCATAGCCGGATAGCTGTCGCACGCAAGCCAGAACTCAACCCACGTCAGCAGCCCGCGTTCGTCGCACAGCCGGAAAAAGTCGGCCGTCTCGTGAATACCGCCGCCCCAGACGCGCAGCATGTTCATGTTTGCGGCTTCGGCTTGGTCGAGGTACTGCTTGTAGCGCTTTTCCGAGAAACGGAACAGATTATCCGACGGCACCCAGTTTGTGCCGCGCACGAACATTTTTATGCCGTTGACAACGAACGTCCACGCGTACGGATTGCCTACGATTGACCACGCTCGGTTCGCGTGACCGCAAATGTCTTGCACCCAAAGATCGTCCTCGTTGCGTACCATTTCGAGCTTGCGTACTCCGAACGTTTTGGACAGCGTATGCAGTACGCGCTTGTCCGCGTCCTCAAGCGTAAGGCACAGCGTATACAGCGGGTGCGCACCCATGCCGTTCGGCCACCAGAGGCGCGGCTTTTTGATTTCGGCTGTGAAGCGTACGCCGCCCTCGCTCTGAATCGGCAGCTTGCCGCCCGAGACGACGGCTCCGTCAGTTTTGTCAACTATTTCGTAACGCGCAAACAGCGGCGTGTTCTGTGGCAAATCGCTTTTTATCC
>CAZJLW010000218.1:0-2605 GCA_964546895.1 uncultured Eubacteriales bacterium
CACCGACAACCCGAACACAATCCCCCACTGCATCCCGTCGAGCGGCACGGCCTTAAAAATCACGCTCAACACCTTGATATTTACAACGGACACCTGCATAACAATCCCGACAACAAGCGCGCCGAACAAATACACATTGTTAAAAAAGTCCCGACCAAAAATAGTCTTATCGCTTTTCATATTAAACGCATGGAACAGCTGCGAAATACTAAGTGTAGCAAACGCCATCGTGCGCCCGTATTTATGAAACTCAAGTGAGTCGAAGCAAATAGTACCGATACCGAACGCCACGAGTGCGATAATACCAATCATTGCACCCTCAAGCGCAATTTTTACAAACAATCCGTCAGCGAACAAGCTCTTTTTGTTGCCGTACGGCTTTTTTTTCATGACGTCGCGTTCGGGCGGATCCATGCCGAGCGCAACAGCCGGGAGCGAATCCGTGACGAGGTTAACCCACAGCAGCTGAATAGCGGCAAGCGGCGTCTGCCAGCCCATGAAAATCGCCGTGAATATCGTGATTATTTCGCCAATATTACTGGAAAGCAGGAACTGCACGGCCTTCTTAATGTTTGCGTAAATCCCCCTGCCCTGCCGCACGGCCTCGACTATCGTCGCGAAGTTATCGTCCGTCAGTACCATATCAGCCGCACCCTTCGCTACGTCCGTGCCGCTTATACCCATTGCGCAGCCAATGTCGGCGGCTTTGAGCGCTGGTGCGTCGTTCACGCCGTCGCCCGTCATCGCTACTATCGCCCCGTTCGCCTGCAATGCCTTTACGATATTGACCTTATGCTCCGGCGAAACACGCGCAAACACGCTGTAATCGCAAACGGTGCGCTGTAGCGTCTCCGGCGTCATGACCGACAGCTCCTGCCCCGTCAGTGCCTTGCCGTTTTCGTCCATGATTCCGATTTTTTTTGCTATGGCGTTCGCCGTGGCTACGTGGTCGCCCGTTATCATTACCGGGCGTATACCGGCCGCTTTGCATACCGCCACAGCCTCGTACACCTCTTTGCGCGGCGGGTCCATCATGCCGATAAGCCCCGCCAGCGTAAGCCCTGCCTCCTCATCCTCTATCGATGTTGCCGGGTGCGCCGACAGATTTTTGTACGCGACGCCGATAACGCGCAGCGCTTTGTTCGCCATGAGCGTGTTCTGACGCTCCGCATCGGCGCGTCTTAGTATCGACAGCGGCAGTTCCTTCCCCGCGCTTACGTATTTCGTGCAGCGTGTAAACAGCACGTCCGGCGCGCCTTTCGTTATTAATATGTACGTCCCGTCGCTCTGTCGGTGCAGCGTCGTCATGAGCTTGCGCGCGGAATCAAACGGTATCTCAGCAACACGCGGCTGCTCCGCTTCCAGTACGGGCTTGTCCAAGTGCATTTGAAGCGCCGCCGAGACTATCGCCTTCTCCGTCGGCTCGCCCAGAACCTCCGCTTCTGCCGCACCGTCTCGCACGACCTGCGCGTCACTGCACAGACACGCCAGTTTTATTATCAGCCGCTTCATATCCGTCGTGCCTATTATTTCGCCCGCCGTGTCGCGTACTTCCGTTACCTTCATTTTGTTCTGCGTCAGCGTCCCTGTCTTGTCCGAGCAGATTACGCTTGCACTCCCCAACGTTTCGACTGCCGGAAGCTTACGTATTATTGCGTTTTTGACGGCCAGCCGCTGTACGCCTATTGCAAGCATTATCGTCACGATAGCCGGAAGCCCCTCAGGTATAGCCGCGACCGCCAAGCTCACGGACGTCATAAACATCTCAAACGGCGATATATGCCGCAGTATACCCAGCAAAAAAATCACAAGGCACACAATCAGCGCGCCGATACCAAGCTGTCTGCCCGTTTGCTCCAGCCGTTTTTGCAACGGCGTCTCGGGCGCTTCGCTTTGCATTATCATACCGGCTATTTTGCCCACTTGCGTTTTCATGCCCGTTTCGCATACTACAGCCGTGCCGCGTCCGTATGTTACGGCGCTCCCCGCGAACACCATGTTGCGCATGTCGCCCGTCGCGCTGTCCGAGCGCATTATCGCATCGGCTTCCTTCTCAACCGGCAGAGATTCACCCGTCAGCGCCGATTCTTCCGCTTTTAGGCTCACGCTTGTCAGCAGCCGCGCGTCCGCCGGTACGTAGTCCCCGGATTCTAGCGTTATAATATCGCCAGGCACCAGCTCCTCCGAGCTTATGTGTTGCAGCTTGCCGCCGCGTATTACCTTCACCGTCTGCACGGACATTTTTTTCAGCGCTTCGAGCGATTTTTCGGCTTTCGCTTCCTGAACGATACCCAGCACGGCGTTAAGCACAACGATCGCCAAAATAATCAGCGGATCGATAAAATCATGGTCGCCGGTAATAATAGACATACCGACCGACGTCGCCGCCGCCGCCAGCAGTACGATAATCATGAAATCATTAAGTTGCTCAAAAAATTTTACGATGATGTGCGTTTTCTTTTTTTCGGCCAGTTTGTTTGCGCCGATGTCGACGAGCCGCTTCGCGGCTTCCTCCGTGCCAAGCCCGCCCGCGCCTGTTCTCAAATGCCCGATTACCTCTCTGTAGTGCATGTTATGCCATTTCATTAGTAAATCACTCCCGTTT
>CAZJLW010000219.1:0-2598 GCA_964546895.1 uncultured Eubacteriales bacterium
TATGTCGGAAATTTCATTATAAAATTTCTGGTTGATTTTTACATATAGTAACACACTGCGGTTGGTGTTGCAATTAAAAAGATATTAGGTTGTTGGGTTTTCCTGCCGCTGGCTGACCAGTTGGCGGGCGTTATCAATAGCCTTGCGTAGATTATTTTCAAGCACATGTTTCGGGGGAAGTTGTGTTAAATAACTAGCCACGTGGATGCCGCTTTTATCAAGCTCTAGGAGTTCTACGGTCTCTTGATTCTTTTCGGCGCAAAGTATAATACCGATGGGTGCTTCCTCGCCTTCATTTCTTTCGTAGCGTTCAAGATAGCGTAAGTATAGCTCGACTTGCCCCTTATGCTCTGGCAAAAACTCGCCCAATTTTAGTTCTATCAGTACAAGCCTTCTGATTTTGCGATGGTAGAACAGTAAGTCAATATAGTAGTCGTTATTACCGACGGTGATGCGTACCTGACGCCCCAAAAATGCAAAACCCTTTCAAATGCGGTCACTAAGTGTACGTACACTCCAACGCTCATGAACGGCCATCGTCATATAAAATTCTCTCTTCAAATCGTCGCCGATGTGAATTAGCCGCCTTATATGAGTCCAAGACAATTTTGCACTCAGTGAGTGCAAAATCTGCTCGTCTTTATAAACCTCATAAAACTTTATCATATTGAACAGATTTCTCGAACTATATCCGCGCCCATACTCGGCTACCAGTTCTCTGCTGAGATTTTCTACAGCTGAGATACCGTATTCGGCCTTCTCATTTTGTAAAATATCGGTTTTTATTATTTTGCCGATATTCCAATACAGTCTGACCAATTCAGAATTTACAGTTGAGACAACATTATTTTTGCTCATGTTAATTGCTTTTGCTATTTTTTCAAATGAAGACCCCATTTGTAACCCTCCGCTTCTCATGTGCGTTCCGTCCCTAAACCGCCTGCCGCCCTGTGCCGTCCTTCTTTATTTTATAAAGGCGAAGCCTGTCGCCGTAATTATCATAGTAAATATAGTCCCCCGCGACATTTATAAAAACGCCGCGATCTGTTCCGAGTGTTGCGTTACCTGTGCCGTCGGTGTTGATTTCGTACAGTCTGCCGTCGTCGTCGACGTTGCGGTAGTATATGCGTTCGCCGTGAACGTTTATGTGCGAGCTTTTTGTGTCGGCGACGAGTGTTTGGCCGCTGCCGTCGTGCCGCATTCGGTATATTGTGTAGCCTTCGTCGATGTTTATGTAGTAGACGAAATCGGCGACGGCGTTTACGTATGCGCCCGCGTCGGCGGTCAGCCGCGTTCGGCCGATGCCGTCGGTGTGTACGCGGTAAATGGCCTTGCCGTCCGATGTGTTGCTGTAATAGATGTAGTCGCCGCAGATGTTTACGTACTTCGCGGTGTCGGGCGTGACGAGCGTTTTGCCGCCGCCGTCCAGGTCTGTTTTGTAAATGCCGCCCGCGTAATCGGCGGCGTAGTAAATCGCGTCGCCTACGACGTTAATAAACGATGCCGCTTCGATGCTCAGACGCCGCTTTCCCGTGGCGTCGTTTTTTATTTTGTAAAGCTTGCCGTCGTCGCTTTCGTTGCAGTAATAAATCCAGTCGCCAAGGACGTTGACGGACGAGCCGCAGTCGTTGCCGAGCTTAGTTTTTTCGGTGCCGTCGGGGCGCATACGGTACAGCTTTTTGCCGTCCGCGCCCGATACGAAATAGACGAACTCGCCATCCGCGGATATCGCGACGGTTCCGTCGTTTGTGATGTTGCCGGGCGTGTTGCCGCGCTCCGGCAGCTTTGATAAATACGCCGGTATGCCGCGCACGACGTTTGAGAGTATCTCCTTCGCCATGTCCGACGGCTCGACCAGTAGCTCCATGAGTAGGCTCACCGCCCACAGCGCGGCTTCCTCGCCGTAACCGCACTCGTCGACGATGCGCTTCACTAGCCGCGCGCGTGTTATGTGCAGCAGGTCGCGGTCGGTGTTTTTTATGACGGAGACGGCGCTTACGTTCGACAAAACGGTACGTAAAATAACGCGCTCCCTTTTGTAGCGGAGCGCGAGATCGCATAGCAGTGCGTTGAGACGGGCGTGGTCGTAGAGTATATCCGTGCCGTACGCCCGCGTAACGTCCTGCAAAATATTTTTGAAAGCGTCGTCGTTAATCAAAATCCATCAACCCCGCGTCCTGTATAAAATCCCAAGCGCGATATCGTCGCCGCTGCCGCCCTGTGATGTCTCGGACAGCCAACCGGCAACGCTGGCGCGCGTATTTTCCTCGTCTTGAATGAGCGCATCGTAGTAATCCGCGCCGATTCGCAGAAACTCGCCCTCGGAGGCGAAGCTGTTGTTGTAGCCGTCCGTGCATACGAAAAAGGCGAGCGGCTTCGTCGTCTCGTCAAAGAAGTCGACACGCGTACGCATGGCTTTCCACGCGTCGCGGCGGCAGAGGGAGTCGGTTTCAGTGCCGAAGATTTTTAGGGGCTGGATTAGCCAGGAGGCGGCTGGGGGGGCGGAGGTTTTAACGAGCGCGTCTGCTAAAAATAACATATCCCCGTCGCCGATTTGCAGCGCCGCTGAGAATTCGTCCGTGACGGCTAGGCACAGTA
>CAZJLW010000220.1:0-1168 GCA_964546895.1 uncultured Eubacteriales bacterium
GGCGTTGCCGTCGGTGCCGGAGTTGCAGTCACTTTATAGTTTGCGTACTGAACCCATATTTCCGCCGTGTCCTGTCCGAGCGCCCAGCTTCCCGAGCCGCGCAGGTTGTACTTGTCGACAAGCCCGAGCTTATGCGTTGTCGCGTTAATGTCGTCGTACCAAATCTCGTACTTGCCGGGCGAAAGCACTCTGCCGCCCCAAATCTTCGGCATAACCTCGTCGCTTGTAAGCGTCAGGAAAACCTGTGCCGATTTTTTATCGTCGTGGTAAACCTTAGTCGTGTTGTAGCCTTCAAGCAGATTCTTCATGTCCATTGCGGTGACGGCGTTACCCCCGACAGTCTCGCCTTCCTTCCAAAAACGCCCAAAGAACGGCACTCCCAAAACAAGCTTGTCGGGCGTTGTGTACTTAAGCCCGTACTGAATGGATTTTTCGGTGAAGCTCGCGCTGGCTATCGGACCGGCGGGACCGCCGTAGTACGATTCGTCGTAGCCCATGATCATGAGGTAGTCGCTGTACGTCGCAAGCGCAGCGTAGTCATAGCAGCCGTGCCAGCCGGTCTGCCAGTTGTTGGGGTTGGCGGCTACGGCGACGCTTATTAGCTTGTCTGGCATTTTTTCACGCAGGACTTTTACGAAATTCGTATACGCGTCCCTGTGAAGGTGGCTGACATTTTCGATGTCGACGTTAACGCCGTCGAGGTCGTATTGATAAATAACCTGTGCAAGCTGACTGGTCAGTGCTTCGGTGTTATCGAGCGCGAGTACGCCGAGCGCTCTGTCCCAGTGATTTGAAATAAACGGCACGACCTTCGTACCTTTTGAATGCATCTGGGAGATGAATTTTGGATCGATTTTGCTGCTGTTAAGCGAAGCGTTTGAGTACAGGTCGAAATAATCCGGAGAAACAGTGTCCAGTATTCCGTCTGTTTTGCTCATGTAATTGTTGTATTGAGTCGTCGTACCGCCGAATAGGTACGACATGGCGTATTCGTGCGCGTAAGTCTTTACGCCGCCACTAAGTACAAGCAATGCCATAAAAATAGGTAAATACCTTTTCATAGCGATTTTCCCTCCAAAAATAATATTTGTAAACGCATTTAATTTTTGCAAGCTCATACAAATTTATACTTTTGGAGTGGGTTGATTTTACTGCCATTTGAACCAAA
>CAZJLW010000220.1:1268-2576 GCA_964546895.1 uncultured Eubacteriales bacterium
AGCGCGTCGAGGAAGTGCTCGTCCTTAAAATCCGGCCAATAATCCCCGATTACGTAAAAATCCGAATACACAGACTGCACCGGCAAAAAGCCGCTTAACCGCGTGCGTCCGCCCCAACGAATAATGAGGTTAATGCCCGAGATATCGTGCGACGCAATCGCAGACGTAAAAGCCGCGCCGGAAGCGCCCGCCGCCAAATCCCATTCCCAGTCGTAATTAACGAGAAAATTCAAATTAATCAGACCTTTGCCGAAGTTAACGCGCTTGTTCGCAAACGGGCGCAGCTCGTCGGGAAATACGGAGGAATCCGTTTTGCCGATGACGAGCAAATTCGCGTCGCGCTCCGCAAGTAATGTCACGGCGTCGACGCAAGCTTTGACGTACGCCTGTGTCTGGACGGACGGGCGCTTCGTATTGTCGCGCGTGAAGCCGTAAAACGTCGCTTCTTTTATGCCGTATTCGAGCATCAGCTCGTATAAACGAAAGCCCGGCTCTATGCCATACCCGTAGCCGTCCTGTTTTTCCATGTTGTTGTTGACCGCCCAGCGCCTGTTCCCGTCCGGGATAACGCCGATGTGTCGCGGTATACGTTTGAAATCCAACAATATACACACCTCCAAAGCCTACTGTATTAAAGATATTATTACCAAAAATCGCATTTTGGATACTTATCTGCCAGTTCGTGGTTAAAGGATCTTCCTTCGGGTTTAGTCCGCGAAAATCCGTATAAATCCGTGGTTAAAAGGTTTACCAATGTAGTGGAAAATTTTATCTAAAATAGTATACATTCCCATTTATATGGAAACTATTTCTAGTATAGAAACGGAGGTAATTACATGACGGATAATCAGCGAGTTATTCTTGTGTCTGGTAACAATTCCAAATGGTACGAGCAGGCCATTTTTATAATCAACAAAAATATGCCGAGGGAAAAAATCCCAGTTGATTTTGTGGCCGAAGCTGAAAAAATTATTAATAACTACTACAACCAATCGAGGAATTTGCTGGCGCGCCCTGCGGTCAGCCGCATCGACGAAAAACCAGCGCCGGTTCAAAGGGTTGCGACCGGGCAGAAGCCAAAAAGGAAGAACGGCGTCGATATGTTTCTTAATATCGTAATGCTGCTGTGCTGTATCGCGCTGGCGTGTGCGTTTGTTATGGCTGTTAGGAACTGATAAAATCAGCCACGGGTTTTCACGGATTAATCCGTGACAGTCCGTGGCTGATTTTTTACATGCACGAAGGCGCGGTTGGTGGTACAATAGGTTTCGGGTGACGGATTATGCTGAAAAAATCATTGAAAACGAA
>CAZJLW010000221.1:0-2479 GCA_964546895.1 uncultured Eubacteriales bacterium
GACGACGACCGGAACATTGCCATGCTGATTGCGGACAGCTTGTCGGACGAGGGCTTTGACGTGACGGTGGTATATGACGGTAAAGCGGCTGTCGAAAAAATAAAGCACGAGAGCTACTCGCTTATTATGCTTGATATAATGATGCCCGAGATGGACGGCCACGAGGTCATGCGGCAGATTCGGCAGGTCGTCAAATGCCCGGTAATATTTGTCACGGCGAAGGGACGGACCATCGACACGGTGCTTGGGCTGGAGCTGGGCGCGGACGATTATATTTCGAAGCCGTTCGTTGTAGACGAGCTTGTCGCAAAAATCAAGGCGCACATACGCCGCGACAAACGCAACGCCGAAAGCGAAACGAGCATAATCCAGCTTGGCGAGCTACGGATTTCGCCGAGCAGCTACGAGCTGACGAAGAACGGTGAAAAAATCGAGCTGTCCATGCGGGAGTTTCAACTGCTCATGTACCTTTACGAGCATTACAACAAGGTGTTAACGAAGGAGCAGATTTTTGACGGAGTGTGGGGTCTGGATTATTCGGATATTGGCAGCGTGACGGTTACGATTAAGAACCTACGAGACAAAATCGACAGGGATAACACGTACATCAAAACGGTATGGGGCATCGGATACAAGCTATGTGGAGGCAGTGCGCTATGAGCCTGAAAATTAAAATCCCCGTAATAATCGCGGTTATGCTGCTGATTAACGGGGTTGTTTTGTTTATTTACAACCAAGTATATTTCCTCGACAGCTTGGCGACGCGGATTTCGAACTACACGGGTACACCCATCGATATCAGTATGCTTCGCGGCTCAAGCGCGATATACGAGTTAATTTTTTTCGAGGTCGTCGTGCTGATAATTTTCATTATTGCGCTCAGCGTCATAATTTTTTTGATGTACGCGAAGCCGCTTATGGAGCTGAATAAAAAAGTCACCACATATAGAAACCACGGCGAGATAAAAGAAACCGCCCGCCGCGACGAAATCGGACAGTTGCAAAACGGCTTCGCCGTGCTGTCGCAGAACCTCCATGCCGAAAAGCAGGCGCAGAACCGCATAATCGCAAGCATTTCCCACGACATCAGAACACCTCTGACATCGGTGCTTGGCTATACAGAGAAGCTGATCAAAAAAGATTTGCCGGAGGAGCGGCGGGCGCAGTATCTGAAAATCGTCCACGGTTCGGCGGGGGATATTCAGAATATAGTCACGGAGTTCGACGAGTACATTTCCGGCAAACTGTCGCGCGAGGTTAACCGGCAGCAGTTTCGGATTACTTATATCGAGGAAATGCTCGTCGAGGAATACGCGCTGTGCGGCACGGAGATTGTTATTGAAAATCTATGCGGGGCGCAGGATGTTGTGAATATCGACATATCGAAGGCGCGCCGCATTTTTGCAAATTTGATCGGGAACTCGATAAAGCATAACAAACACGCGGAGCATTTGCGACTTGTCGTTACGCTCGCGCGGGCGGGAGACTACTACGAGTTCTCCGTGGCCGACAACGGTGTCGGCGTTTCGCCTGAGAATTTTGCGTATATATTCGAGCCGTTTTACACTACGCAGAACCGTACGAGGATATCGGGGCTTGGGCTTTCGATTTGCAAAGACATCGCCGAAAACCACGGCGGATATATCACGGCCGAGAATCTCCGGCCGCAGGGCTTCAAAATCAGTTGCCGGTTTCCGGTATAAGTGGTATCATTTTCCCAGAATATTTCATATGAAGGAATCTAAAACAAAGGGGGACGAATCGATGCTGCGAACGATATATTGGTACGCGGATTTCGCGCTGGGGCTGGCTATGAAAGCACCTGATATGTACCGCATGAAATCGCTCGAAAAAACTATGCCGTCCGACAAATACCTGGACACCGTAAACGAAATCGTACGCAAATGGGCGATAAAGCGGGCGCTGCACAGCGGCGCGCGTTTCCACGTGACGGGGCTTGAAAACATCCCGCCGGACACGGCCGTGCTGTTCGTATCAAACCACCAGAGTAATTTTGACATAGCGATATTTCTTGCGTTCATCGGCGGGAACAAGGGCTTCGTCGCAAAAACCGAGCTGCTAAAGATACCAATTTTGCGCACATTTATGAAGTACATCCGCTGCGTTTTTATCGACAGGGACGATGTGCGAAGCTCGGCGCGTACTATTTTGGAGTGCATAAAGATACTCAAAAGCGGCTATTCGATGGTCGTCTTCCCGGAAGGCACACGCAGCAAGTCCGACCGCATGGGCGAGTTTAAGGAAGGCAGCTTTAAGCTGGCCACAAAGGCGCGTGTTCCGATTGTGCCTGTTACTATTAACGGATCGTATAAGGTTATGGAGGGCAACGGTAATAGGATTAAACCGGCTGATGTCTATGTTACGGTTCATCCGGCGATTTTTACGGACGGGATTAGTAAGGAGGATGAGGATGGGCTTGGTGAGCGGGTACGCGAGGTGATTCAGGGGGCGCTGCCGG
>CAZJLW010000222.1:0-2380 GCA_964546895.1 uncultured Eubacteriales bacterium
TAATATCACTTACATCACAGTTCCAAAAACCGTGCAAACCCATCAGTAGCGCGCTTAGCGTCCGCTTCGTCCGGCATCTCCGAAAAAATACGCAGCACCGGCTCCGTCCCCGAAAACCGGCAGATTATCCAGCCACCATTCTTGAAATAAACCTTGCAGCCGTCCAGATACGATACTTTCGATACCGGCAAATCGAACTCAGGCAGCCGTTTCTCCGTAAACAGCAGCCGCATTAACCGGCTTTTACGCTCGTCCGTCATGCGGAAATCGGCTTCGGTCGTATAAAATTTACCGTACTTGCTTTCCAAATCGGCCAAAATATCGCCAAACGATTTTTTAAGCACGCTGAGCATTTCCACAAGCAGCGTCCCGGCGTAAATGCCGTCCTTGCCGGAAATATGCCCGCGCACTGTAAGTCCGCCCGACGACTCGCCACCAATCAGCGCGTCTGTCTCCAGCATTTTCCCCGAAATATGCTTAAACCCAACGGGAACCTCGTAGCACTGCTCACCGAAAGCCTCCGCCATTTTGTCCAGCCTGTGCGTAGTCGCGATGTTTCGCACTACCGGTCCCTTCCAGCCCTTGTACTCGTGCAAATAATAATACAACAGAACCATAATATCATTCGGGTGGATAAACGTACCGTTCGGATCGATAAGCCCGATACGGTCGGCGTCGCCGTCGGTGGCTATGCCGAGGTCATACCCGCCCTGCACTACTGCTTGCGAAAGATGCGCAAGCGTACTGCTGCTGGGCGAAGGCAGCCGCCCTCCGAACAGCGTATCGTGCCGCTCGTTTATAACATCAACGTTGCAGCGGCACGTCAGCAAAATCGTTTGCAACGTCGTGCGGCTTACTCCGAACATCGGATCCAGCAGTATGTTCGGGTTTTGGGCAATTATTGCTTCTTTATTAATAACGTTTAATATGTTGTCGACGTACGCATTCTGCGGGTTGATTTCCTTAATAATCCCGTCGCCGCGCGCCTTTTCGTAGTCTACAGTATATACCTCACCGTCGGCTGTCTCGGCGATTATCGCTTCTATACGGTTCGTAACTTCCTCCGAAGCGTCCTTGCCGCCTTCCGTAAACAGCTTTACGCCGTTGTATTCCGCCGGGTTGTGGCTCGCCGTTATCGCCATGCCGTAGGCCGCCTTCGACTGCTTTACCTCGAACATTATCATAGGCGTCGGTGCGTCACGGTTTATTAGCCGCACGCTAATACCGTTGGCCGCCAACACACTGCTCACCCATTTCGCGGCGATGTCCGACAGAAACCGCCTGTCGTACCCGATTATAACCGGGCGCGCCTGCACTCCCTCGGATTTTATCAGCTTGCATAACGCCGTCGTCAGCATTTCCAGATTAGCCCGCGTAAAGTCCTCGCCGATTATCGCGCGAAACCCGCCTGTACCAAATTTAATCATCTTACAACCTCCGCAAAAGGCAATTACAGCCCTTTTACCCTTTCATTTATAAAATCCCGCAACATAGGCAGTTTCGCGGTAAGCTCGTCCTCATACGCGACCAGACCCGTGTCCTTTATTACATTAAAATCAATCCCGCGCGCCTTGACTGCCAACTTGTAGCCCGCCGGGAAACCAATCTGACCAATAACGCTCGTAATTTCGACGACGTACATCTGATATTTGACCGCTGTCGCGTGGTCGCCTTTCTTGAAGCTATCGAGGATTTTCACAAGAATCTCCGGGATAATGCCGCCGCAGCTAACAGCGCAGCCCGTCGCGCCAAGCGTAAGCCCCGTGTACAGCAGCTCCTCCCAGCCAAGCATTACGTTCGCGTCGATTCCGTCGTTTTTGATTCGGTTCAGAAGCTTCAGTAAAAATTTAACATCGCCGCTGGATTCCTTAATCCCCCGTACGTTTTCGTGCGCCGCAAGCGTTATCAAATCCTCGAAGTCGATTTTATTCGTGTACGACGGCGAGTTATATATGATTACCGGCAAAACGGAATGCTCTGCAATTTCCAGCATGTACCTCCGCACGTATTCGGGCGGGTACGGATAGTAATACGGCGCGCAAACGACTACGGCGTCCGCTCCCGCATCTTTGCAGAACCGCGCCTGTTCCAACGCCGATTTCGTATTCACGTCGCAAATGCCCGGTGTTACCTTCAACACTCCCGCGTTTTCCTCAGTCACGGCCGACACAAGCCGCCGCTTTTCGTCCGCGTTAAGCAGCAGAAACTCCCCGACGTTACTGACCGGGAACACGCCGTTCGCCTTTTTTTCTTTTAAAAACTTGACAATGCCCTTGGCCGCGGCGGTATTAACGTTGCCGTCGGTATCGTACGGTGTAATCATGGCGCTGTAAACGCCCTCTAATATGAATTTACCCAAAATAACACGCTCCTATCTGTG
>CAZJLW010000223.1:0-2337 GCA_964546895.1 uncultured Eubacteriales bacterium
GGGCTTCGCATCGCAGGACGCTTAATATGTTATCAATATCGGGCATTCGTTTCATACAATCCATCCTTCAAGCACGTAACCACAAGGGCGACATCTAAGATGCCGCCCTTATCCGTGCGATATTTATTTCATTTTTAAATACTGGTCATATTGGTTCTGATAGAAAGCTACAACCTTTTCATATTGTAATTCTTTAGCTTTCTTTAAATGAGCTTCCCATTTCGCATCGTCCAGACCCTTCGTAATGGCGTCGGCGCAGAACGCGTCCCAGTACGTATTGAAATCGGTAGCGAGCAGGTTAATCTGTTTTGTTTCCGGAAGCGACTTAAATATTGGCAGTCTGTCTACAGGCCAGAATTCTTTATTAAAGTATTGCTTGAACTCGTTCGAGTATTGAAGCTTAAGCGCATCGCGAGTACCCGGAAGAAAAATATTACTATAACCTGTTACTTCTGTAACAAGAGCCATTTGTGGTCCGTTCTGCATAGCTTCCGTTTGACGATAATCTTCCAAGCTAATGCCTTTTGCGGCGAGATCAAGATCAAGTGTCCACCACTGCTTTTTGGCTTCGTCCTTCTGCCAACCAACGCCAAGCTCACCGTTCATGTTTTCGATGGCGTTTGTGCCGTCGTTCAAATGATCTACCCAGCGGATAGCTACTTCGGGGTTCTTACATGACTTGAAAATAATCATACCGTTGTAGAAGTTCAGCTCTGATGGGTTGTACGGATACAGGATATTACCATAAGCACCCTTCATCGGATTAAGAACGCCATACTCAGCGGAGTTTTTGACATTAGCAACAGCAGAAATATCATAGCCGGTAGATACACCAATCATATTAACCGCCTGACTGCCCTTGGCTTGAAGCTGAGCTGCTGTCTGTGTTAAAAATTCCTGATCCAACAGCCCATCCTTAAACAGCTTGTTAAAATAAATGAGAGCATCCTTATAACCGGGCTTAATCGGGTTAAACTCGAGTTTGCCGTTTACAACCATAGTATGGAATACATTTTTAATATCTACTATTTCCCAGAATGTAAGAAAGTCCTTCCAGACTGAACCGCCGTCCTTCATAAGTGAAAGGGGTATTTCATCGGCTTTACCGTTCTTGTTGGGATCCTTAGTTTTGAATTCCTTCAATACATTGTAGAACTCATCAAGGTTCGTGGGCATTTTGAGCTTCAAATTGTCAAGCCATACCTGATTGATATAAATAGGTGCACGAAGCGCTGCTTCAGGCTTAACACCAACGCCGGCGTAAGCATAAACCTTGTTGTCTCCCAAGTAAGTTCTAGAAATTTTGATATCCGGATATGCTTTCCATAATAGCTTTTGATTGGGCGCGTACTTTTCAATGAGGTCGTCTAGCGGGATAACGATTTTGCTCTCGATAGCCGACGCCATATCAGGAATACCCGCGTTCATGAGCGCATCCGGTGTATCGCCGGAATTAATGGCCAGGTTAAGCTTTTCGTTCATGGCGCTTGAAGCGATTTCTTCCCAGACAATCTTTACGTTTGTTTCTTTTTCGCGTTTTTTGTACAAATCCTTTTCTTCAAAATTCTTCTTCGCCAAGGCCGGATGAGATGTCATAATCCGAAGTGTGACCGGGTTCTTGACTATCGGTAAGCCAGTTGCGTTAAAGTTTGAGTTCGATGCTGCGGCCTGTGTTTGCACGTCAAAACTTACCGTTGTGGACGCTGCAAGCGTTAAAGCCATTGCCGCACTTAAAAGCCTCTTCATTTTCATAGATAAGCCTCCTCATTTTGATTTATCCTTTTATAGATCCTACCATTACTCCCTTTACAAAATACTTCTGTACGAACGGGTAAAGAGCAAGTACCGGTAAGGATGATATAACTATGACAACATATTTCATTACCTCTGCCTGTCTGATTATTCTATCGTAGTCGGTGGTCTGCGTATCCGTCATGAGCGACTGGCTTGCGATTAATATATCGCGTAGTACAAGCTGCAACGGATACAGCTTCATCTTGTTTAGGTAAATAAGCGCGCGCATGAACTCGTTCCACTGACCGACGGCATAATAAAGCACCATTATAGCGACAACAGCCTTTGAGTTAGGTATCACAACCTTGAAGAAAAACGTCCACATGGAGCTTCCGTCGATGCTCGCGGCTTCCCACAACTCGTCGGGAATTGTGTTAACAAAGAATGTGCGACACACGACGAGATTCCAGACAGATAGTGAGCCGATTATGATAACTGCGAACGGCGTATTAACCAGATGCAAACCCTTAGCGACGAGATACGTCGGTACAAGCCCGCCGTTAAAATACATAGTAAGCATAAACAGTCCCATGAAAAAATTCC
>CAZJLW010000224.1:0-2331 GCA_964546895.1 uncultured Eubacteriales bacterium
AGCAGATACGGCGTACCGACAAAGCCGGTAGTCAGGCGGTTGCCGTTATCCGTGACGAGCTTAGCGAGATTCGCGGCGATAGATTTCCGACAGCTGTCATCGCACAGACCGAAATAAAGCGTAATGGCGTGGGCAGTCTGCGTGTTCGATGTCAGGACGCCGCCCGGGAGGAACTCCTTGCGGTAAGCCGCCACGACATTTCCGTACAGCTCCTCAAACTCCGACATGTTCTCGCCCAGCACCTTGCCCGCTTTAATCAGCAAGCTCGTAGAATACGCAAAAAACGCCGTGGCGATAAGCGCCTCGGATGTCGAACCCTTATAGCTGCCCGCGGGCGCGTCCATCCCGAGCCAATCGCCGTACTGATGTCCCGTGTTCCACAGAAACGGATTGTCGCCCTGCGCTTTTATGTACATTACCCATTTTTTCATGCTTTGAAACTGCTCGGCTAGAATATCCTTATTCCCATAAGTCAGATACATCTGCCACGGCACAATAACAGCCGCGTCTCCCCACGCTGAGGAGTTGGCGCCGGATGTTTTCAGTACGTTTGGGATTACAGCGGGAACGCCGCCATCGTCGAACTGGTCGGCTTTTAAGTCGCGCAGCCACTTCGTGAAGAACTTCTCTACATCAAAATTGTACGAAGCCGTGCGGCAGAAAACCTGCGCGTCGCCCGTCCAGCCGAGACGCTCGTCGCGTTGCGGGCAGTCGGTGGGGATGTCTAGGAAGTTTCCCTTCTGCCCCCAGATTATATTTTCGAATAGTTTATTCAACTTTTCATGCGAGGATTTTATGAAGCCCGTCCGCGGCATGTCCGAGTACACAGCGATAGCAGTGAAGTTATCAAGCCGGATATCCTCAGGCCAGTTTTCAAGCTTGATGTATCTGAATCCTTGAAACGAGTGGTAAGGTTTATATGTGTGCGGCTTGCCGTCGCAAATGAATGTTATTTTTTGCTTGGCGTTGCGTAGGTTTGTGGTGTAGAAATTGCCGTTCTTGTCGAGAACCTCGGCGTGTTCTATCGTGCAGACAGCACCCGGTTTTCCGCAAATACTGAACTGCACGTAACCCGTCAGGTTCTGCCCGAAGTCTATGACGCACTCGCCTTTAGGGGTAACGATTAGCTGCTTCGCCGGTATGTTTTCTTTTTCGCGGACGAACTCACCCTCCTGCGGGATTATGTTTTCCTTCGGTAAGTCGCACAGCGCCGCAGCTTCCCAGTTATACACAGCGTTAGCGTCATACGTTTCGCCGTCGTAGACCTCGCTGAACGTGACATTCCCGAGACATGCTTGCCAGCTGCCGTCGGTCGCGACGGCTTCCTTCGTGCCGTCCTCGTACTCGATGCTAATCAGCGCGAGCAATGCGATGTAGTCGTTGTATATTTTGGAATTATTCTCCCACGCCAGCGTCCCGACGCACCAGCCTTTGCCGACCGACACCGAGATTTCGTTCTGCCGCTGCAAAAACGCCGTAACATCGTAGGACTGGTATTGCAATCTTTTTTTGTAGCTCGTAAACCCCGGCCCCATTATGAAATCGCCGACGGTGTTCCCATTTACAAAAGCCTTGTACGTGCCCATACATGTTATGTCTAGTGTGGCTTTCTTTACCGTTTTCGTGGATTCGAATGCTTTTTTGAATAACACGCACGGCAGGTCATTCGAGGATTTTATCCAGCTAGCGTTTTTAATTTCCATATCACACCGCCCCCTTGATTGGTTTATTTTGCGCAAGCCTTTAACGCCTGTGCCAGCTGATCCGGACACGACGTCTGCTTCATTCCGCATTTTATGCCGTTTAGCCGCTCGATTACTTCGTCGACTTTCATACCCTTTACGAGCATACCAATACCGTTTAGGTTACCGTTGCAACCTGCCGTAAACTGCACGTCCGTGATAATTCCGTTCTCAACCTCAAAATCAATAGCTCGTGAGCATACGCCCTTTGGTGTGTAACTGAATTTCATGTAAAAAACTCCTTCGTATTTGTATTTTTTGTATTTTTTGCGGTGAAAATTACCGCACATATTTCTTGACGCATTGCTGGGTTTGTGCTATTATGTTATCTGCATTGCTGCTATAGCTCAGTAGGTAGAGCGCGTCCTTGGTAAGGACGAGGTCACCAGTTCAAATCTGGTTAGCAGCTTTTTTTCATGCCATTTTGCTGCTACACAATCTCTGCACACCACTTACAAAGACTTGAAAACTACGCGAAGTATTTATCTCAGGCTTCATGTATGTACCGATAAGCTGAGCACCTAATATTTGTTGGTGCGACGGTATTATCTTTCGTAATTCATCTTTTGCATTTCCTATACCATCCGGC
>CAZJLW010000225.1:0-2325 GCA_964546895.1 uncultured Eubacteriales bacterium
CATACAGCACAAAATTCCGAATGCCAAGTACGATTTTCAACGCGCCGAGGTTAGTTATTTTCGTAGCCGCGCCGGTTATCATGAAAGCCGCGGCGCTGCCCATGTTCATGCCCGACACAAGCCACCCCTGGATGAGCGGTATAGTGCCGCCGCCGCAAGCGTAAAGCGGGACGCCGATTGCCGCCGCTGTCAACACGCCGAAGCCCTTGTTGCTGCCGAATAAATCGGTAATTAACCTTTGCGGAACGTAGCGCGTAAAACAAGCCGACAGAAAAATCCCGAGTACGAAATAAAGTCCGGTTGCTTTAATATTCCGCCAAATATTTTTCACAAGCCGCCGAAGCATGTTAGGATCAGTATCGCGATCTTTCGCTTCGGAAAAGCCGGTGAATCTGAAAAATCTTTTGCCGGAGCGACCGGTGCGACCGGAGCGTCCGGTGCAAAAAAATCTAACACACAACCCCGCCGCAACGCCGCCGAGAAAACACGACACAACACGAATAATAAGCGCAGCGTAACCGAGAGCCGCGCTGTAAATTATAAGCTGCGGGTTAAGCAGAATAGAACTCATCATAAACGCAGCGAGCATATCGTCGTCCATACCCTTTTCGGAAAATGAAGCGGCAATAGGGATAGTCCCGTACATACAAAGCGGCGAAGCAATACCGAGTATACTCGCGGGAATCAGTCCCCACACACCCAAACCCTTACCGCCGAAAAACACCAGCACAGCGTGTATTCTATCCTTGGCGAATACCGAAATAGCCGACCTGAGAACAATGCCGAACGCATAGTAGCCGAATATCTGCTGGGCCTGCACAGAAAAGTAATACCAGAGGTAGATATACTCACGCTGTATAATTTCTACCATCGATGTTCTCCTTTCCGACCGGGCTATTTATCGATCAATATTAACGGTCGTATACGTAAGGCTGCCAAGTCCGATAGCCGCGCCGTGATCCAGTACATGACTACCGCTACGGGATTCGATACGGGCTACAAGAGATTTGCCGTCGGGGGCGGCGTACACCAAGTCTACGCAAGCCTTGTCAAGCGCGACCGGGTCAAGCGACGCGAGAATACCGATGTCGTGCATGTCCGGTTCGGTTGGATTTGCGTTGCAGTCGCAATCTACGGACAGCCTGTTCATAACATTGATGTATAATATTTTGCCATCCAAGGCGTCGGAAACGCTTTTCGCCGCTTCTGCCATGCTTTCGGTGAAGTCGTCCTGCGGTGTACCCATCCCGTACCCGGTTGTCGATTTGCCAGCGGTGTGAATAAGGCTTTTGCCTTTCGACGAAGCTATGCCGATTGATGTATTCTTCAGCGCGCCGCCGAAGCCGCCCATCTGATGTCCTTTGAAATGAGACAGGATAACATAAAAGTCATAATTAGAAAAATGCGAACCCACGACGTTTTCTTTAAGCTGCTTGCCGTCTTTAACCGGCAGCTTAATTTCGCCCTCCGCATCCAGAATGTCAACATCGGCTATTTTCGTAAAGCCGCGATCCTTCATGACCTGCATATGCATGGTGGTACTGGCGCGCGAGACGCCGTAGGCGGTGTTAGCTTCGACGATCGTACCCTTCACGGTTTGCACAAGCTCCTTTATAAAGTCCGGTCTGAGATAGTTGCTCGCTTCACCTTCGCCGGAATGAAGCTTCACGGCTACTTTGCCCGTGGCTTCCGTGCCAAGCGCTTTGTATATTTTCATGAGCCCGTCGGAGCTGATGTCCTTCGTCATATATACAACAGAGGCGGTGTCCGTTGGCGGCTTAACTTCCGCCGGGGTTGTTCCGGTTTTGTCAGGCGACTTGACTGCCGAAAGTGCTGCGGCATTTGGGGTGTTGTGCGTTACCGCGACTCCCCCTATTCCACAGCCACTGCATACGAGCAATGCTAAGCAGCTTAAGAAAATAATATGTTTACGCATTTTCATCCTCCTTCAAATATGCCAAGCTTAGCAAATGTCTGAAAATAACGTTTACATCTTCGCGGAGCATTTCGCGTAGAACCACCGCAAAATGCTCCGCTCGTGTAAACTTAATTTTCAGCCGCATGCTTAGTTGGCCGACGTCGACGCTGGAAAATTTCATCGATGAAATGATTTTACAACTAATAGTTGGGTGTAAGTCAAGGACTTTTGAAATATTTTTGTGATTCAGCAAAAAAACGTGGCTGTCTTGCCGAGTAAAAGCAAGACAGCCACGTTCATTATAGGTTCTATTGCACAAATTATAACATCTTAATGATTTCCGGAGGCAGCTGTAACATGTCGGCAACCTTCTCCGGTGAAAAACCGTTTTGCATTAGTGCTTTTGC
>CAZJLW010000226.1:0-2305 GCA_964546895.1 uncultured Eubacteriales bacterium
TGTCGAGCAAAAGATGTTGATTGGGAATACTTAGGCTTTCTGAAATCGCATCGTCAACAGAGAGTCTGATATATTTTGCAATGATATATTTACTCATTGTCCGCACCTCCGTTACCGTAAAGAATTTCATCAATGAAAGTGAATTTAACCCCGATTCGCTTATCCTCATAGACGCTAATTCTTTCGATAAGCCTATCTATGACCTCCGTGGTCAAGTCTGAAATGCTCTGTATATCACGGGTGCTTTTTTGTGCTTTTGACAATAAGCTTTCTTGCCGTACACGTTTTTTATCAGCTTCGAGTAGCTGTTTTTCTCTCTCCGCAAGAGCGGTGATTTTTGTTTCATAAGCGGCTTTCATTTCCTTGTATTCGGCATTAGTTATGTCGCCGTTTACAAGGCTTTCGTATAAGCCTTTGAAGTATAGCTTGTTTTTTGTAAGCTCAGTCTGAATGGATAACAATTCATCATTCCCTGTGTTAATGGATTGTTTTTCCTGTGAAATTGACGTTAAAATTCCAGCTATTTTGGACTCTTGTGCGGACAGCATATTGAGTAGTGTTTGCTTCAATGCGGCTTCTGATATTTTTACGCCTTTGCAAGCACCTTCAGCGTAGAACCGAAAAGTGTTACAAACGTAACCGTATGTCCTTTCGTTATAACGCCGTCTTACCATTGTGAATCCGCAATCAGCGCAGAATATCTTACGCGAGAATACGTTTTCAGCCGCCGGACTGGTAAACATCGGCTTTTTAGGTTTATCAGATGTATCGCGTATCTGCTGTACTTGCTCCCACAATTTGCGGCTTATGATAGGCTCATGCGTGTTTTCTACAACAGTCCATTCAGATTTTGGAAGTTTTTTTGTTACATGACTGACCGTTTTAGATTTACCCTGAACCATATCGCCGCAATACATTCTATTGCTTAGAAGCGTATCTACCGCTCCATAACTCCAATGGGTATGCGTAGTAACCCTTTTTTCATCAAGCAAACCTATCGAGTGGAAGTAACGCGAAGCTGTTAAAACTTGATTCTCTGTAAGCCATTTCATTATAGCCTTTACGCTTCGACCCTCTGCCGCCATTTCATAGATACGGCGTACAATGGGTGCGGCGTATTCATCGGGTACGAGTTTATGGCAATCGTCACGGCTTTTCAAATATCCATAAGGCGGCAGGTTTCCAACATAACGACCCTCGCGGATATTCATTTGGTGTGTCTCCCGTATTTTGCGTCCAACCTCTATGGCATAGGTTTCATTCACCATGTTTTTAAGGCTAACCATAATACCGCCGCTCTGACCGTCAGCGGAATCGTAATTGTCTGTTACCGCTATAAAGCGTATTCCTTTTGACGGGAAGTATTTTTCGATGTAATATCCTGCGTCAATCGCATTTCTTCCGAGCCGCGACAAATCTTTTACTATACAGCAATTTATCTTTCCGCTTTCCATATCGGCAATCATGCGCTCGAACGCCGGGCGCTCAAAGGATTGCCCTGTACGACCGTTGTCGATGTAGGTTTCACGAAGTTCCAAATTGGGACATTCGTCGATAAACGCATTGATAATAGCTTGTTGCGTTTCGATTGAATCACCTTTTTGCTTTCTGTCAACAACAGATAAGCGTATATACGCACCCGTATTAAAAACAGACTTTTTAACAGGTTGTTTCGCGACGGTTTCAAGGTTTTTTCTACTTTTACGCGCCATTTATGCCACCTCCTTTCGGAGAACCGCAATAGCGGCTTCGTACTCGGATTGATAGTTATAGGTAATTTCAAGCTCGGTCTTACCTGTTACGCGAATACTGTGAATAAGATGGATTACCGTTTTACGGTCGATAACTTCGAGTGCCGCAAAGTTTTTGAAATGCTCCATCCACATCAGGCGTTCGTGCTTGCAGGATAGAACAGCGTCGATTTCTTGTTTAATCCTCTCATTTGCTTTAATGAGTATGTCGGCGTCCTCGGTATATTTTTCTTTGAGTGACTTGTACTCGTCTTTATTCAAATCACCACGAATCATACTTTCGTACAGCTTTGCCTTATACTCTCGGATTTTTTCAAGCCTACGCTCGTTATCCGTTGCCTGTACGGTAAGGCTATCGGCAAGTTCCCTCGCAATACGAGTGGAATCAAGCTGTGTGACAAGCGTTTCGAGCGACGCTACATTAGCAATGTGAACCTTTATGCTTTCCAAGACGCACTCCATGAGGTCAGTTTCCTTCAAGTTCACAGCCGCCGTACAACCGTGTTTTTTTGTCGTAGGGCAATAATAGTAATGATATTTTTGACCTTTATACG
>CAZJLW010000227.1:0-2232 GCA_964546895.1 uncultured Eubacteriales bacterium
TTGGGTTTCGGCTAATCCTGCATCGGAACGCAATGCAAAAGCGTAATCACACTTATTGCCCCCGAATGAACATGTTATTAAAAAGCCTCGAAGCACTACACCCGGCTCGTAATCTGCTGAGTTTGAGCTTAACATGGAAGCCGGGTTGCCTGATAGTATAAACCCTGTATCCTTAGACGTGTCAAAGGGAATGTTTTCTGTTACTTGTTCTGCATACTTATTATTGCCATTCTTATCTATTATAAAGTCGGAAATCATAACATTGTCTGGTTTTGTGCCTTCAAAGGACAGTTCAATAAAAGTACCAAACGGAACAATAGGTAAATCCGACATATTTTGCACTGCCGTTAACTCACTTTCAAAGTTGCCTTTGCTGTACTCCGTTCCGCTCCACACAACTTTATTAGCCTTTGGATGGATACTTTGACCATTAATAATTACGGACAGCTTTGGCGGTTCGCCAGCGGACTCATTACTTTTAGCCGCCAGTGCAAAGGCGCAAGTAGCAACAAGCAGCACAAGCACAATAGAAGCCCCAATCAATATCTTGCTTTGCTTTCTATATTTCATAATGGATACAAGCCTTTCTTTTAGCGTCTTTTTATCCTCACACATGGTTGTTGAAACAATGCCTGTCGGGTATCGGCTTTCGGCCACAACAGAAATAAGCGTGTCGCCGTAGCCTTGCTTTGCGGCATTATCCATATGTTTAATTACGGCTTCGTCACAGGAAAGCTCACAGGCACGGTTTATCTCCCGTCGGATAAGGTATACCAGCGGGTTAACCCAATGAATACAAACGGCTATTGTGGCAAGCCATTTTATTAAGATGTCCTTGCGTTTATTATGCACCAGCTCATGGGCGATTATAAAATCAAGCTGCGCCTGCTCGAACTGTTTTTCAGGCAAAACAATTATGGGCTTAAATAAGCCAATAAGCATTGGGGTTTTAGCAGCCAGACTTATAAACACGGGCAGGCTTGCTTTGTTTTCTGTTTTCGTCATACTTTTCTTAATTCGGGCTATGAAGAATAGGTATGTTAATATGCTCCACAAAAGCGAAAGAGCTGCACCAACAGACCAAACCAAACTTGCAATAGATGTGGCCGTAAGCGGCTGTGGGCTTTGAAGATTAGTTGTATTTGCTGTAATCACATCCGCTTGCCTGACAGCTTCAGGAAACTGCTCTATCCCTTCCGCCCGGTTGAATACAAAACGATCCACGGTATCCCGCACGGTTACAATTTGCATCGATTGATACTCTATTTTCTGTCCTGATCCAAATTCTGATGACGGCAGTTCCCAGCCAAAGGGAAACAATAATTGGATAATTACTATCAGCCATAAATAATACTGTAGCTGCTTTGAAAACTTGTTATTAAGAGCTGGCTTTAAGGCAAAAAGAATCAACGCCACAACGCTGCCGGATATGGACATTATTACAACAGAGCGAAAAAAATCAGTCATATTCACGTCCACCTTCCACCTTAAACATTGAGCGAAGCTCGTTAATATCGTTATCGTTTAACTTATTGCCGTCTATCAAGGAAGCCACAAGGTTTTTGGCACTTCCATCAAACAGCCTGTTTATAAGGGAATTTGCTGCATAGCTGTTGTAGTCTTTTTCCGAAACAATGGCAAAGTAGCAATATGAGTCCCTCTTAACCGGTGTACTACGTTTTTCCGCTTTAACGGCTCCTTTATCGCAGAGGCGGTAAAGCAGTGTTTTGATGGTAGGGGCTTGCCACCCGGTTGTTATTTCAAGCTCTTTGCGAATTTCAGGCATTGTCATCCTACGGTTTTCACGCCACAAAAGCTTTAGTATTTCAAGCTCTGAATCGGCAATTTTGGACAATATTTCACTCATAACAAAAACCTCCGTTAGATTACTAGTGTAGGCTACTAATAGATTACAGCAGTAAGCCGGATTTGTCAAGAGATTAGTTTTGAAGTTACTGTTTATAGTTTGAGTGTTTTGAATGCAGATAAAAAACCGTCCACTCATTTTAAGAAGAGACGGCTCTTGCTTGAATTATATGACTATCATTTTTTTAACCAGCGCAGTCATTACCTAATACATAACCTCATCAGCAAGGTCTGTATAGTGCCCTCCATTCAAGTTATGTATTCGGCCTCTCCATTCGCTGTCATCTAGGTACAGGCGTGTTTATCTACCCTATATTAATGAGGAAACTTAAAAAACAAAGGTATAATATAAAAAACCGCCCATGC
>CAZJLW010000228.1:0-2086 GCA_964546895.1 uncultured Eubacteriales bacterium
AAAACAATCAATACCCGCCAGCACTTCCACCGGTAAGAATCGTAACAGCGCTACTAGTACCTATCCTCGAACACCCAAGCGCAATAAACCGCTCCATGTCCTCCTTAGTACGCACACCACCGGCCGCTTTTATCTTCACGCCTTCACCGATATGCGCCGCGAACAGCTCCACATCCCCGAAAGTCGCCCCGCCCGTACCGAAGCCTGTCGATGTCTTAATATAATCCGCACCCGCCGCCGTAACAACTTCGCACAGCCGAATCTTCTCGTCGCGCGTTAAATAGCACGTCTCGATAATCACCTTCAACACATGCGCCCCGCACACTCCCTTAATATCTGCAATCTCCTTACGCACAGCGTCGAAGTCGCCATTTTTCACATCGCATATGTTAACAACCATATCAATCTCATTCGCGCCGTCTGCGATAGCCTTCTCGGCTTCCAGCATTTTCGCGGCGGTTGCATTGTACCCGAGCGGGAAGCCTATAACCGTGCAGATATTGACTTTGCTCCCGTACTCCTTATTAATGCGAGCCACATAGCTTTGCGGTACGCACACCGATGCCGTCCGGTGCGTCATGGCCTCGTCACACAGCTTTTTTATATCAGTCCACGTTGCAACAGGTTTAAGCAGCGTATGGTCAACATAGCTAAAAATTTCCGCGTTCGTCATATGGGATTCCTCCTGAAGTTATCTAGAATTTTTACACTGTTTATGCTATCATTAACGGTATAAGTTTGCAATAAAAAAGGGAGGATTTGATGCAAATTGAATAAAAAGATTGTAACATTAATATGCTCAGCTGTTATTGCGATATCGGTTTGCGGGGCTAAGCAGGCGCAGCCCACACCCAAACCAACACCCACACCCAAAACAAGCCCGGCCGCAAAAACCAACCGCGAAATAGTTTTGGGTAACGACAACACAAACCCCGACCGTAACCGATTATTAAAAGAAGACATTGAGTTTTTCGCAAGCCAGCTTGCCAAAAATCACATAAACCCCTTCGGCAGCCTATCCGAGGAGCGGTTCAAATCAATGACGTCGACATTAGCCGAAAACGTCAGCAAGTTAAATAACAACGAAGTCTTCAACGGGCTAAACATGATAACGGCGGCTATCGGGGACGCACATACAACTATCAATTCCTGGGACGGAAAATCATATCCCGTAAAGTTTTGGATATTCGGCAAGACTAGGGACGTTTATGTAATAGACTGCGACAAGAGTTTAGAGGACATACTCTACGCCCGAGTAGTAAATGTGAACGGCGTAAATATTGACGAAGTGCTTGACCGGTTATCTCTCCTGGTTTCACGTGAAAACGAAAGCTGGTTGCAGTACATGCTGGCCGCGTATCTGTCCCAACCGGTGTATCTTTTTAGGCAAGGCGTTATTCCCAGCTCATCGGAAGCCGTCTTTACGATCGAGAAAAACGGTTTAGTCTCAAATATTTCTATACCCGTATTGTCCTTCGGCCAGAAAGCGGACATGCTGGTTAACAAAACACGCGACCCATTCACCGGCGTGTTTGAAAAATATTACGACTATAAATATTTAGACGACAACAAATCTCTTTACTTTGAATATAACGCCTGTGCTGACATGAAAGATTTGAGCTTCGTGGATTTTAACAAGGAAATGTTTAAATCAATAGAAAGCCGCGACGTGCAAAAAATAGTCATAGACTTGCGAAGCAACAGCGGCGGTAATTCAGAAATAATCAAGCCGTTTACACAGAAGCTAAAGAACTATCTTAAGTCAAACCCGAACACAAAGGTCTATACGCTCATAAGCCGCAAAACATTTTCATCCGGGATATTCGCCATATTCTATATTAGGGAAGCCGCCCCCAACGCCGTAACAGTCGGTGAGCTTACGGGCGGGGCTATCGACAGCTATGGCGAGGTAAAAACATTTGAGCTGCCGAACTCCAAAGTACCTGTAAGCTACAGCACAAAAAGGTTTGACTTAAATAAGGACTTCAACTACAAAAATGCAGTCACCACTACATTTATCCCGAACTTTAAGGTTGAATACACAATAGATGATTATATCAAGGGCAACGACGTAGTTCTAAAATAC
>CAZJLW010000229.1:0-2083 GCA_964546895.1 uncultured Eubacteriales bacterium
CCAAGACATATAACCTCAGCCCTTTGGGCGTTTTAATAACGAAAACCCCGCGTTTACTGGTTTTATGGCCAGTTAACGCGGGGTCTTTTTGTCTTTCATGTGTCGTTATATGAGTTCGAACTCATTCTTCCTAAACTTGATTATCCCTTCGTCACGCATTTTGCAAAGTTCGCGCGACATTGCGCTTCTGTCTACGCAAAGATAATGAGCTAATTCTTCACGGTTATACGGTATGGCGAATTTTTTTGTCTTAGCCATGCCTTTTTGTGTTTTCAGGAATAGTAGCAGCTTTTCTCGGATATTTCGCCCAGCCATGATTTCTATTTTTTGGCTTAGCATCATGCTTTTTCTTGCAATAATAAATAGCAGATTTGATACGAGCTGTTGGTCGCTGTGTGCTTTCGCAAATGGTATGAAAAGAATGTCGCAGTCGCTTGCCGCTTGTACGGTAACGGGGCTTACGGTAATCCCTGCACATAAAAATGCTTCGGCGAACAGCTCGCTTGTTCTTAGCTCAGATATTATGTTGATATTCCCGTCGATATTCTCCTTACTTACCCTCACACAGCCTGTTAAAACTACACCTATTGCGCTTACTGCATCGCCGCACATGAAGATGTAGTCGTCTTGTTTAAATGACTTTACTTTTGCAGATAGTGTCGTTAGTTTATGCTCAAGCTCGTCGCCGAAACCGTTGAAAATCGGGAATTCGTTCATCTCACACCTCATTCGTTGCAAATGCAACCGATATCTAATTCTTACTATAGTATAGTGAGGGTAATATATCAAGAGGAGGAATGAGATTTGGATATCAATACAGTAGGTTTTCTTATTTTGGGGGTTGGGCTGTTTGTTTTTTCTATCGTTAAAGACAAGAAAAAGACGATTACTTCCATGAAAAAATCGAAGGGTATGATGAGTAGTATGATGGGAGAAATAATCGCAATTATTTTTCTTATTGGACTACTGCTTACGTTCATACCGCCGGAATCTATTAAAAGTCTGCTCGGTACATCTAGTCCTGTTTTATCTATAATTATTAGTGCTCTTGTTGGCAGTATTACACTAATACCTGCGTTCGTGGCGTTCCCGCTGGTTGGTTCGCTGATTAGCTACGGTGCTAGCATAATACCCGCTGTGGCGTTTTTGACTACGCTGACTATGGTTGGCGTTGTAACGTTTCCGCTTGAGAAACGTGAGTTTGGGCTTAAGTTTGCAGTGGTGCGTAATCTGCTTAGCTTCGGGTTGGCTGTACTGATTGCGCTTGGAATGGGGGTTATTTTATGAGCGTTGTAAAAGTGTTTAAGAAGAATAAGTTACTTGTGTTGGTGGCGTTGACTTATTTTATTGTTGCGATAATCGTTCCCGAAAAAGGTCTCGCGGCGATTAAGAACAGCGGTTATTATTTGTTTGAGATGATTACGGTTATGCCTG
Organism: uncultured Eubacteriales bacterium; assembly: GCA_964546895.1. Taxonomy (GTDB): domain Bacteria; phylum Bacillota; class Clostridia; order Lachnospirales; family CAZJLW01; genus CAZJLW01. Next base: position 1,435 of record CAZJLW010000229.1, read on the forward strand.
TAGTGTTCTTGCTTACGGTGTTTATTGATGCGTGGGTACCGCAGGATTTAATCATGAAGCGACTGGGTGAGAAATCCGGTGTATTTGGGGGATTGTTTTCGCTTTTGTTAGGAAGCCTGTCTGCCGGGCCGATTTATGCAGCGTTTCCTATATGTAAAATGCTTTTGAAGAAAGGGGCGAGTATCGGGAATATAATAATCATACTCAGTTCATGGGCGGTTATTAAGGTGCCTATGCTTGCTAACGAGGCTAAATTTCTTGGGGTTAAGTTTATGGTCGTGCGTTGGTTGCTTACTGTTGCGGCTATATTTTTGATGGCTTGGGTTTCCTCGTTTGTTATTCGGAGAAGGGATTTTCCTGATGATAGGTCTGACGGGGTTGTCGGGCTTACGGTGAAGGGTGAGTATTGCATAGGTTGTGGATTGTGTGCGAGAGGGTTGCCTCGGGTTTTTGTGATGGTTGATAAGAAGGCTGTGGTTGCTGGGGAGTTGGGCGGAGCTAGAGAAGTGGATGCGGATGTTGTAAGTGCTATTGATAGTATTTGTGAGAAGTGTCCGGTGAAGGCTATTGTATTTGAGAAGTGATGTGATAATAAGAACCCCGCGTTGACCGGTTTTATAGCCGGTTAGCACGGGGTTTATATGTATCT
>CAZJLW010000230.1:0-2033 GCA_964546895.1 uncultured Eubacteriales bacterium
ATGGAAATTATGAATGTATAGTGCCGAATATATAGAAAGGAGAAATAATTATGGGAATACTGGCGAGATTCAAAAGCATTATGGAGGCGAACATCAACGCCGCGCTTGACAAAATGGAGGACCCTTCGAAAATGATCGACCAACTGCTGAGGGATTTGCAGAACGATTTGGGGCAGGTCAAGGCCGAAACAGCGGGGCTCATGGCAGAGGAAGCGCGTGCGAAGCGAAAGCTGGACGAATGCAACGCCGAGGTTGAGCGTCTGCACACGTACGCGGAACGCGCCGTCTCCGCCGGAAACGATAACGATGCGCGTGTATTTTTGTCGGACAAGGCAAAGGCGGCGGCTAATCTGACAGGCTTACGCCAAGCGTACGAGCTGGCGCAGGCAAATGCCGAAAAAATCCGACTCATGAACGACAAACTGACCGCTCAAATCGACGAGCTGAACGCAAAGCGCGCAACGATAAAAGCAAAGGTGTCGGCGGCGAAAACACAGGAGCGTATAAATAAGATGACCGACGCGACGAAGTCGGTCGAGGGCAGTATGTCGGCGTTCGCGCGGATGGAAGAGAAAGCGGATTATATGCTGGACAAGGCGAACGCAATGAACGAACTGAACAAGGCACAGACGCAAGCAGTGACGTCGAAAGATTTGATGAGCAAATACGATACACCGGCGTCGAGCGTCGATGATGAGCTGGCGGCGCTGAAACGTCAGGTATGGCCGAAGAACGAAGAATAAGAAAAGTAAAAGCTGAGGGCGGGAACAATATGCCGGAAGATGAAAAAAAGGTTTATCGCTGCGACAAATGCGGCGGGACTATGGAGTTTGATATAAAGCGGCAGAAGATTACATGCAGCAGCTGCGGCTCGGAGTGGGACGAGGAACCGGCTCCGAACGGAGAGGTACGGGAACACGACTTCAACAGCGCCGAGCTTGCGAAGGCCGACATCGAATGGGATAAACTCATGCGCGTGTTCAAATGCGAGGGTTGCGGTGCCGAGTTATCCGCGCCGCAGAACATTACGTCGCTAACGTGCAGCTATTGCGGCTCGCCGCATGTTCTGGAAACGAAGCAGAGCGCGGGGATAAAGCCCGAGGGCATAATGCTGTTCACGGTTGACAAGAATAAAGCGGCCGAAGTTTTCGATAAGTGGATACGGTCGCGGGCGTTTGCGCCGGGCAGCTTGCGTACGATTTCCGAAAAGGGGAAGCTGCAGCCGATTTATTTGCCGTACTGGACGTACGATGCGAACGGCTCCGGAAATTATACCGGGCAGGGTGGGCGGAATTATTTCGTGACGGTCGGCTCCGGTAAGAATCAACGTCAGGAAATGCGTACTAATTGGTATCCAGTTAGGGGTAACGTGGCGCGGTTTTTTGATGATGTGCTGGTTTATGCCGGAGCGTCCGCGTCCGGTGCGACCGGTGCGACCGGTGCGACAGGCGGAAAGCAACCCGTCATGATGGTTTACAACACGCGTGAGCGGCTTGTGCCGTTCGACACGGCATATTTATCCGGTTTTCAGGCGCAGAAATACGAGCTGTCGCCGCGCGTCGGCTTCGATGAAGCGCGACAGAAGATGGAAAAGGCGCTGTACGAGGATGCACGCAGCCAAATTTTATCGAAGTACGACCAAGCCGCCGGGATTAAGCTTAGCGCCGTTTACTCGGACGTGAAGTTTAAGCATGTTCTGCTGCCTGTCTGGAACTCGGGTTTTATGTACAAGGGCAAGCGCTACGGCGTGACGATAAACGGCTGCTCTGGCGAAATACAAGGCGACTATCCGCTTAGCGCTGTGAAAATTGCACTGACGGTCATAGCCGTTATTATATTCGTGGCGGTTTTGTATGTGTTATTTTTTGCGCCTGAATCGGACGCACAGGCATTCATAGGGGAGGCGTTTACATGGGCTTGTTTGACAATCAGTTTCTAAACGTCGTCGAGTGGAACGAAACGCGCGACGATGTCATTTTCTGGAAATGGGCCAACAAGGAGCTAAAGAAGAACAGCCGGTTGGTAATAAGGCC
>CAZJLW010000231.1:0-1949 GCA_964546895.1 uncultured Eubacteriales bacterium
TTGCACTATGCTGGCGGAGTGTCGGCTGTTATCGCGGAGCTTGCCGGGGTCGGGCTTATTAAGACTGATAATATGACCGTTACTGGGCAGACGATTGGCGAGAATATCAAGGACGCGAAGAATCTCGACACGGACGTAATACGTTCGGCTTCGAATCCTTACAGTGCGTCCGGCGGTATCGCCGTGCTTAAGGGAAATATAGCGCCGGACGGCTGTGTTGTTAAGCGGTCGGCGGTTTCGGATAAAATGCTCGTATCGAAATGCCGTGCAAGGGTGTTCGATAGCGAGGACGACGCGATAAAGGCTATTTTCGGTAAAGAAATCGTGAAGGGCGACGTCGTAGTTATTCGCTACGAAGGACCGAAAGGTGGCCCGGGTATGAGGGAGATGCTCATGCCTACGGCGGCGCTTGCCGGTATGGGACTGGACGCGGACGTGGCACTTATTACGGACGGGCGGTTCTCGGGAGCGTCGCGCGGCGCGAGTATCGGTCATGTTTCGCCGGAAGCGGCAGTCGGTGGGACGATTGCGCTTGTTAGCGAGGGCGACTATATTTCTATAAACATTCCCGCGGGGACGATTAGCTTGGAAGTCTCCGACGAGGAGCTGCAAAAAAGACGCGCGGCACTGCTGCCGCGTGAGCCGCGTATTAAGACGGGGTATCTGGCGCGCTATACTAAGCTTGTTACCAGCGCGGCGACCGGCGCGGTTTTGGAGTAACGCAACGAAGCAAAATTGGAGGGCTGCAAATTGACTGGTGCGGAAATATTAATCGAATGTCTGCTCGAGCAGGGCGTGGAAAAAATCTTCGGTTATCCGGGCGGGGCTGTCTTAAACATTTACGACGCCTTATATAAATACAGGGACAAGATAAAGCATTATCTGACGTCGCACGAGCAGGGCGCGGCGCACGCCGCCGACGGCTACGCTCGTGCCACGGGCAAGGTGGGCGTGTGTCTTGCCACAAGCGGCCCGGGCGCGACTAATCTTGTCACGGGTATCGCCACGGCGTACATGGATTCCGTGCCGCTCGTCGCCATTACGGGTAACGTAACCGTTCCGCTGCTCGGCAAGGACAGCTTTCAGGAAATAGATATATTCGGCGTGACTATGCCTATTACGAAGCACAACTTCATCGTAAAGGACGTGGCGCTGCTGGCCGAGACGATACGCAAGGCGTTTTTCATAGCGCAATCGGGGCGGCCGGGTCCTGTGCTTATTGATATCCCGAAGGATATCACCGCGCATTTGTGCGAGTATGTGTATGAAAAGCCTGCGGTTGTCAAGCGCGAGACGCGGACGATTCGCGACTCGGATATCGAAAAGGCTATCGCGATGATTAATGAGAGCAAGCGCCCCGTTATTTACGGGGGTGGCGGGATTATTGCGTCGGCGGCTACGGACGAGCTTGTACAGTTCGCGGATTTGATCGATGCGCCCGTTTGCCTTAGCGCGATGGGGCTGTCAGGTTTTCCGGCGTCAAACCCGCGGTTTATGGGCATGGTCGGTATGCACGGGTCTGTCGTGTCGAACAAGGCCGTGGCCGAGTGCGACTTGCTTATCGGTGTCGGTGTACGGTTTTCGGATCGGGTTATCGGCGACGTGTCGAAGTTCGCGAAGAACGCGAAGATACTGCATATCGATGTCGATGCGTCGGAGGTTAATAAAAATGTTGTCGTGTACAGTTCGGTTATTGGCGACTTGAAACCGATTCTGCAACGGCTTAACGCCGCTGTCGCGAAAAAAACCGATAGCGAGTGGAATAGCCATATAGAAGGATTGAAGGAAAGCCACCCGCTGAAATACCGCAGCGACGGAACGCTTAAGCCACAGTTTATTTTGGAGAAGATAAATGAGGTAACGGAAGGCCGCGCGATTATTACGACGGAAGTCGGACAGAATCAGATGTGGGCTTGTAACTATATTAAGACGGACATTCCGCGCAGCTT
>CAZJLW010000232.1:0-1926 GCA_964546895.1 uncultured Eubacteriales bacterium
TCCCCAACATCCAAAAAACTACGATCAAGCCCCGTAGCCTCGTTCCCGAACACCAGCGAAAATAAACCGCTGTCTGTACACATTTCAGAATCCAACAACGACCTACCGCCCAGCATAAACGGAAACAGCCCATGAGCTTGAAACCGCTCCCTATACTCATCAAAGCTACAAAAACACTGTACATTAACCCTAAACACCGCGCCCATACTAGCCCTGATAGTTTTCGGGTGCCAAACATCAGCTGCGGGCGTAATAACCGCGATATCCGTATAGCCAAGCCCAAGCACAGTCCGTATTATCGTCCCGAGATTACCCATATCCGACGGATTTACAAGTACGATATGCGGTCTGTCACCGGCAAGCCGCATGTCGTACTTACCGAATACCCCAATAACAAAACTGTTATCATTCACGCCAAGCCTTTGAAAGACCTTATCGTCGTAACTAATATCCCGACCCGCCAATTCTACATCGTGCAACTCCCCGAACCCTGTAAACCGCGAATGCGCTACAATCTCACGCACTGCATCCGGCCTATTGCGTATCAGCTCCACAGTCGGATACGCCCCAATCGTATAGGAATAATCATAATCCCTCTTATATATCTTAACCTTACCGTTGTTCGTCATAATACTCGCTCCTCAAAATGTCAAATATTTTAAGGTGCAAAGCCTTATGATAAACAGAACGTTGCGGCGATTAGAACTTACTTACTCCATGCAAATATCGCCGTCTGCTTATCGTCAGACTTTGCATGGAGCGCGCCAAGTACAACTCCGAATTTTACTGCCATTCCTACCACTCCTTTCCCCAGAACTCGCGTTTACAAACCGTTTCAAACTCGATACACATATAAAACTCCCGCCCGCCGCCGAAGCAGTATTCCGCACCTAGCGCCTTCGTCTTTTTCATAGCCTCCGTCAAACAAACCGTAGCCAGACCCATCCGGCGGTACTTCGGTATTGTAGCGAGCGGTTCGAGATATGCATATTTGTTCTGATAATCGACCCACATGCCGAGCGCACAGGCGTACTCGCCGTCCGGCGCGACAGCTATCGTCACAAGTGACAAGTCGCAGCGCGGCGCGTTGAAGGAGTGAATCCTACAGTCTATGTCGTCATCGGGATTATCTCCGTGATTAAAGCCCTTCCAGAAGCACGCATGAAGCTTCATATAATCCACATCTTCACCGTTAATAAGCGTAAACCCGTCCGGCAAAGTCCTCTCGACAAACGGCTTCTCATATGGAAAAACATTCACGCGTTCCGTGCGTAGGAGAGTATAGCCGTTTCTTCTAAGCAGTTCCTGCTTGTTCGTTTCCTTGTCCGTAATCCATACCTTGAGCTTAGCCTTCTCGTCTTGAATAAGCACCAGTTCCTTTTCCGCCCAAGTGAGCATGTCGCCCAGCAAAAACTCATAGCCCTTCTTAGTGTGCAAATGGCATTCGCCGAGATTCATTTCAAAGCAAGCGATGCCGACCAAGTCGCCGTCATCTTCCCACAGGCCGTTTCGATGAGTCATACTGTGTTGAAAATTCGAATGCACATGGGCATATTCGAAATACTGCGGCAGCAAATAGCTGTTCAGCGTTTCCTTGTCGTACGTGTCCGTTAAAAACCGATGTACCCTTTCAAAGTCCGTAAGCATTTTGTATCTGCGACAGGTGATGTTAATATTGGTTTCCTCCCTAAAATAAAAAACTCCGATTCCAATGCAAACCAATGGTTTGTGCTGAAAACGGAGTTGGGCGCGCTTGCGCAAGGGCATAAAAATAGCGTAGTACGATAACCAAGCTGTACGACTACAGAATAGCCCCAAATATAATCCAAATTCAGACAACAAACCAAAGCCCTCTAACAAAAGGGCTTTTCAAGCTTTAATCGTCTATAACTCGGATTATAAGATCATCGTTTACGCCACCATTTC
>CAZJLW010000233.1:0-1897 GCA_964546895.1 uncultured Eubacteriales bacterium
CAAAATTGATGGCTGCGCTTTTTTTGGTGCGGTTGGTGATAATTATTTTCCGCTTGCACCCTTGAAATCCATTGCTGAGAATAAACAGATTCCCCGGCTCGCTTATATACCGCAACGGTATTTTCGTCATACACTATATTCATTCCAAATGTAAAAGCACTTCGCCCATACATAGCCCCTTTACGAGTTACTGTTCCATATCCGTCGTATTAATTGTTACCCCCGCGAATGTAGTATAGCCGAACGTCTTTGGCCGTCCGTCCTGGGACATCTCAAACAAAAGCTTCGGAGGTGTCAGATTCCTTATGCCCGAGAACGTCAGACGAAACTTCATCTCGCCCGGCTGTTTGCCCGTACGCATCAGTTCAGTTTCGTATACTATTTCGCCTTCGCCGTTTATCATGTACCGCTCAAAGCCATTGAAACAGTCCTCTCCGTCCTCGCTGAAATCGCTATAGACGGACTCGGCGAAGCCGCGTCCTTTTTTTATGTACGTCAGTACGCCGGAATACTTGCCTTTTATTTTAACATTGCAGTCGGTTGAATACGGCGCCCATAGTGCTTCTTGCTCTGTACTGCCGTATGGGATGTCATCCGGTGTTTTGCATGGTGGTATCGGCTTTTGCGGCGTGTAATCAAACAGCTCAACAATTCGTACACGAGAGTGTCTGCCTGCCTCGCTTTGCTCGCTGCCACGCAGTATTTCCGGCCACATAGCCTTTTTGCCGCTCGGGTGCCACGACATCGGTGAGCAGTATACCCATTTGTCATCCGTATCGTTCAGCTGCACGCCCGCGTGACCGCCGCGTATGGATTGTTCTATATCTATAAGCACTGGGCCGACATTACCGGCGCGGAAGCTGCGCACACCTGTTACAGCGTACAGATATGCCGCCATACTTAAGCTCTGCCCCGTCAACGCACCGTAAGGCCGCGGCATAAGTCCGGCTATCGCACAGTTTGTGCGTTTTGAACCGCGTGTACTCATTACAATGCCAAGCTTTTCGTCCGGTGAGAATATCGTCGTTTCTTCGTAACCCGGCTGGTTGGTGATGTTGTATGTCTCGCCCGTTAGCAAATCCTGCACGACCGAGTCCGGTAACACGGAGTCCTTAGAACCTGCCAGAGAAATGGCACATCCACCGCGTACGAACTGCTTTACCTCGCCGCCGCGCATGATTTCGGGGAGCATATAGCCCTCGTTATCTAGGTCAGGTTTAAACTTACCGTATGAGCTGATAATCGTCGTACCCTCAATAACATATCTATCCTCCTTACGGGCAAGCTTGCCAAGCAGGTTAGTCGCGCCGTAACCAGCCAATAGCATTGTCCAGCAGATATGCTCGTTGTCGTGGGAGACGATAATTTCCGACCAGTGCTTGAAAACACGCTCGTCTTCCTTGATACCCCAAGGATATTCTACGGGGATTAGCTCGGATTTTTCGCAGTCGTCGATGTTCGGGTGGCATTCTATGACATAATCACCGAGCAGTATGCGCGTGTTATCATGAAACGGCATAAACCGGATGCCGTTGGCGCGCGGATGCTCGGGTATGATCCCCGAAAATATCTCTTTAAACCCCGAGCCGTCGTCGTTTAACGTCGCCATACGTACGAAGTCTTTTGTACCGTAATCAGCGTCTGTGATAAAATCAAGCAGTACCATACCCGAGTGCGTGTAGGTTGCAGACGGCCGCTTTACATAATCGGGCAGTAATAAATTGGTTACTAAACTTTGCATACTATTCCTCCTTTTATCCTCTTGAACTACTGTTGGAAGTATTGTAGACCGATAAGGTTTAAAAATATATAATTAATTATACATTTATATCCTTGGATTTACATCCTAATGTGAACGCAAAAAAGCGCAGTCATCAAGAAACGATGGCTGCGCTTT
>CAZJLW010000234.1:0-1895 GCA_964546895.1 uncultured Eubacteriales bacterium
TTCACAGAGATTTTCATTTAGGAGAGAGAATATGAAGATAGCCATTGTTGACGACGCGCAGGCGGATCGTAGGCTGCTTTTAGAAAAATTAGAGCAGTATACGAAGGAACAACAGCTCGTTTGCGAGATTGTAGAATTCGACAGTGCCGAGGCGTTTTTGAAGGTGTTTACGCCTGACGGTTACGCGCTTGTGTTTATGGATATTTATATGGAAGGCATGAGCGGCATGGCCGCGGCCAAAAGGATTTTTGAAATGGACAGGGAGTGCAAAATAATTTTTCTGACAATCTCACGTAACTATACTATTCAAGGTTATGCGGTGCGAGCGTTGTATTATCTGGTTAAGCCTATTGATGACGCCGAGTTTTTACGCGCGATGGGTATGTGCGAGTTTAACGGGGGGATTTACACGCGGTTGTTGACTGTTGTTTCGGACGGCATAGAACTGTCGCTGCCCACCGATACGATTGTGTACATAGATTACATAGACCGGGTGACACGCGTTCACACAACGAAGCAAGTCATAAACGTAGCCGGAACTTTTGGGGAGGTGACTGCGCCGCTTCGCGACGATAAGCGATTTATTGTGTGTATACGCAGTTTGATTGTGAATATGCGATACATCCGTGCGCAGGACGGCGATATGTTTGTGCTTAGAAACGGTGAGCGGCTGCCTATAAGCATTCGGTACAAAAAATTTATCGGGCGTGCTTTTCGGCAATTTATTTATGAAGAAATGGGGGATGTCAATTGAAACGGCAGACGGCAGTTTTACTTGCGTTTGTTTTGATTTTTTTACTTGCAAAGCCCGCGGCGGTAGAAGCTGAACCCGCGCCCGCATGGTATGTGAGCAATGTGTTTTTTTATAAAGTAACCCGCAAAGCGCCTGTCAGCAAAATCAATGAAACTCTGACAAATCTCGCTAACTTTTTTGATGTAGTAATGGTGCGCATCGTAAGCGGTGCGGCGGTTGATATGGTTGATGTGCCGCTTTACTGGCACATAGAAAACCCACCGACTACGGCGGGAACTTACGATATTATGGCTGATGTCGTTGTCCCGGAGGGCTGGAATTTCTTGCCCGATGTTCCGCGGCAGGTATCTGTGGAATGTACTTTTTACACCGAAGCGCCTGTTCCGAAAAAAAAGCTTACGCATCTGGAAATAAACAACAGCGATTTCGGATGTGCGATGGTGGCGCTTGGAGATTCGGATTCGTACAATGCTCTGGTTGCAAGGCTGCGGGCTGATTACGGACGTATCAGAGCCGGTACAGATACCCCCGGCGAATGGGTGGATATTATTATTGACTTACTTGACGGCGAAACGATCCCGCTGACAGTCGACCAGTATGACATACGATTGAACTATAAGGTTGCTCCGGAATATGCGGACAAATATTCTTTGCCGTGGTATGTCGGGCTGCTGGTATTTCCCGTTTACATTTACAACCCGGAGTTTATCGGTATTATGTATACCGGTGCTTCCGAAAGTGAGTTAAAGATTAATGCGTCTGAGCCTTTATTCACGGGTCAAGCCGCGCCTGCCGTTGAATACGCGTATGGCGGTGTTGATTGGTTAACCCAGCAGCAATTGCAAAGCGCAACATGGCAGCCGTTTGTCAACGGGCAGGTGCGTTACGGTACAGACAGCTTTACAGTATCCCGCAACTTTTTAACACAGGGTGAGTACTGGTATATTAGTCTTCGCGCAAACGGTAGATTCTCCAATGTGTTGGAATTCAGAGACAGAGGGGGAAATATTGAATACATGGATATGGGTACTCTTATATTTGACGGCGATCGTGACGGGGGTGACAGTGACGGAGAGCAGCCGCCGGACAGAGAGCAAGACCCACCGGCTACGGCTACGCCAACACCGACTCCTACACCAAC
>CAZJLW010000235.1:0-1831 GCA_964546895.1 uncultured Eubacteriales bacterium
GATAACAATTTCAAAACCTCGGCTTCGCAAATAAGCATACTGGGCGCGTGCGATTACGAACACCCGCTGTACCTAAACGGCATTGAAATATCGAAAACGGAACACGGCTTCTTCACGCGGTTCGTCGAGCTTGTTGACGGACAAAACACATTCACGTTCGAAAACAACGGCAATAAAAAAACGCTGACGGTGACGAAGCTGCCGACACCGACGCCGAACCCCGGCGCAACACCGACACCATCGCCCGCCCCGACGATAAAGCCGCTTAACGCCGTCGGCGTAATCAACACCGACAGCGCAACGCACAGGCTGACACCCGATAATGACGGGGAGCTGATAACACCGCTCATAAAAGGTACGGTAGTACATGTCACGGGCGAAACCGGCGGGTATCTTCAAATACGCGGGGCTTCGTATGTTTTTAAGGAAGTCGTAGATATAAAAAAGGAAACGGAGCTACCGAAAAACAGCATATCAAGCATACACATAGCTACAGACGGAGAATCGTACACGCTGTTAAAATTCGAGATGCCCGTGAACGCCTTCTATGATTTGAAAGCCACGGGCAACTCCGCGTCACTGACTGTGTATGACACGACGGACGAAACGGGGGATTTGCCGCAGACTACGGGAACCGTGGCGCAGCTCGACCGTTATCGCGGCAACGAGTCCGTCACGTACGATATCAAGCTGGCGGGCGATAAGGATATAATAGGGTATTACGCGGAGTTCAAGGACGGGTTTTTAATCGCTGGGTTCAAGACGGCAGTGGACAGGCTAGACCGCGAGACGCTGGCCGGAGTGCGGATTGTGCTGGACGCCGGCCACGGCGGCACCGAAAAAGGCACGACGGGGCCGTCGGTTGGGCCGTTTGAAAAGGACGTCAACCTATACGTAACGCTGAACGCCAAGGCGTATCTCGAAGAGCGCGGCGCTACGGTAATCCTCACGCGCGACAGCGACAGTGCAATGTCGCTTGGCAACCGCGTCGCGTTCATCAGAAAAGAAAAGCCTGACATATCCGTCTCGATTCACTCGAACTCGATGCCGGTTACGGCGAACTTCGGCGATGTATCGGGCTTGCTCACGCTGTATTCCTACAACACGGGCAAGCAGCCCGCGCTGTATATTCAAGAACGCGTCGCACATGCGACAGGTCTTGTGAACCGCACGCCATACGCGCAAAATCTGGCGCTGACGCGGTTTACGGACTGCCCGGCGATTCTCATAGAGGTCGGGTTTATGTCGAACCCATATGAATACGAGTGGCTGCTCGGGAAGGAAACGCAGGAGATGATCGGACGATCGATAGGAGAAGCTATAGAAGCATATGTAAAAGACACATTTTAGACACAATTGTATAATATAATCAGGTTGTAGTTATTTAATATTAGACGAAAGGAGATTACCCAACATGAAAAAAGCGATTTCATTAATGCTGGCCACGGCTGTTGTTATGGCTGCATCCGTAGCGGTGTCCGCGAACTCGAGCCGTGTAACGGCCGCTACCGCCGCAACTATCAGAACAACAACCCAGTACCAGCAGGTGTGTCCCGATCCGAATAACTGCACGATAACCGGTGCGTCTTGCACAAGCACGTGCGTCCAGACCGGCGGCACAAGACAGTCAGGCTCGGCTTGCGGCAGCGGAAGTATGCGTTATCAAGGCGGCTGTGGTTATTATCCGGCCAGATAAGTAAAAGGTTTACAATCCCGTGGGAATGGTTTTTCAGCCATGCACACGGGATTTTTTTGTTTAATTGCGTGTTTTACACCGTATACGTCTTAGCCCCTTCGGTATAGCTAAACGTCTCCACTTCCTCGACATCAA
>CAZJLW010000236.1:0-1796 GCA_964546895.1 uncultured Eubacteriales bacterium
TTAACCTGAAACGATTTTTTGACCTCAAACATAGCCAACGCAAAAAACACACCGCAAATCGTCCCGACGGAGATAAATAAAAAGTTAAGCCCTATTGTGTTGCGGGCTACGCGCCATGCGTCCTGCGATTTAAAAAAGAATTCGAAGTTTTTGAAAAGCGGCTTAGTCCACGGGCTTCCCAGTATTCCCTTTGTGACCTTGAAGTCTTTAAACGCCAACACAATACCAAACATAGGCCAGTAAGAAAAAATACCGAGGATAATGATTGCCGGTAACGCAAGTGTTGTTAGCTGAATGTTCTCAATTAATCCTGACAAGCCGATTCTTACCTTTTTTGGTTTCAAAAAACCGCCTCCTTCATTTTTACAATGCGATTGTATAGCATATTAAATAGATTTACTATACTACAAATTTGCTATTTTGTGCTTATTATTTGACTTGTAAATCAAAGACATTTACTTTGTGCAAGAACAAATGTATAATATGCACTAAAAATATATAGTAGGAGGCTGCTATGACGGAATGGTTTACACACAGTAGGTTTGGAATGTTCATTCATTGGGGGCTTTACGCAATACCCGCGCGCGGAGAATGGATACGGAGCGTTGAAAAAATATCAACGGATGAGTACCAAAAATACTTTGAGGAATTCGATCCAAAGGACTACGACCCAAAGGCTTGGGCAAAGCTTGCCAAAAAAGCCGGCATGAAATATGCCATCATGACGGCAAAACACCATGACGGATTTTGCCTGTTCGATTCGGCCTATACTGACTACAAAGCTACCAACACGCCTTGCAAGCGCGACTTGGTAAAGGAATATCTCGAGGCCTTCAGAGAAGAAGGCTTAAAGGTCGGACTTTATTACTCGTTGTTGGATTGGCATCATCCTGATTATCCGCATTACGGCGATAATAACCATCCTATGCGGGATAATGAGACTTTCAAAGGAAAACAGCATGATTTTGACAATTATCTAAATTATTTTCACAGTCAGGTTGAAGAACTCTGCACGAACTACGGTAAAATCGACATCTTCTGGTTTGATTTTTCCTACGGCAACCTTGTTGGGGAAGCGTGGAGAGCTACAGACTTGGTGCGCATGATGAGAAAGCACCAGCCGGATGTCATTATCGACAATCGGCTTGAGGTAAGCGGCGTGGGGTTTGGTTCGCTTATAACAGACAGCCCGACGGAATACTCAGGCGACTTCGTAAGTCCGGAGCAGATAATACCGCCCAACGGCATTGTCGACGTAAACGGAAAACCGGTACCTTGGGAAGCCTGCGTTACAATGAACAATCACTGGGGTTACTGCTCACATGATAAGTTCTTTAAATCCCCCGACATGCTGATTAAAAAGCTTGTGGAATGTGTCAGCAAGGGTGGAAATTTTCTTCTTAATGTCGGGCCTGATGCAAATGGTCGTATCCCTGCCGAATCTGTTTCCATACTTAGCTCAATCGGTGACTGGATGCAGAAAAACTCTGAAAGCATATACGGCTGCACTTTCAGCGAAATAAAAAAACCTGATTACGGGCGCATAACCGCTAAGGGCAAGAAAATCTACTACCATGTTTTTGAACCGCTCATTGGATACGTTCCGCTCACAGGTATTTCGGCCGATAAGGTTAAGAAAATCCGCCTTCTGTCCGACGGCTCTGAGCTTACTGTTTCGGTCAATTGGATAACATCAAACTATCCCGATATAGTGTTTGTTTCGTTTGGCGATAATCCGCTTCTGCCGGATTCAACCGATACGGTTATTGAGGTTGAGATGTTGTAAATACATAGGA
>CAZJLW010000237.1:0-1745 GCA_964546895.1 uncultured Eubacteriales bacterium
CTGAACGGGCATATCGGTTTTAACGAGCCGTCCGACTGCTTCGAGGCCGACACGCATGTTGTCGAGCTTGAACAAAGCACGATCGAGGCCAACTCCAGATTCTTCAACGATATCAGCGAAGTACCGATAAAGGCGCTCACGATGGGCATTAAGACAATCATGTCAGCTAAGAAGGTATTGTTAATCGTAAGCGGTGCGAAAAAGGCCGAGATACTAAAAGAAACTATTTTCGGTAAAATATCGCCGAAGGTACAGTCCACGATTTTACAGCTTCACAATGACGTGACGATAGTTGCGGACGAAGAAGCCGCCGCTATTATTAAGGCTATGCTATAAAATAGTACGATTACTGAAAAAAACCACGGATTTTTACGTGAGAAGACGGATTTGAACACAATCCGGAATCTTTCACGTTATCCGTGGTTTTTTTGCGTTGTTATGGCGGTTGACACGTGGATAATCTATGTTATTCTGTAATAATTTATTTTTTTCGGCGGCCTTTTGGGCGGCTTGTTTTGGCGGTAGCTACTTTTTGAATGGGGGATTTATTTATGAGGTTTGACATTGCCTTAGAGGAAGTCAGAAGCTTGGGAGATTTTTTGCGGGACGCCGTGCGCAAAACCCCGACGGTTTCGGAAAAAACAAGCCATAAGGATATCGTCACGGAGTATGACGTTTACGTCGAACAGCGCTTCCGAAAAATGATCTCCGATAACTTTCCGCAAGACGTGGTTTTCGGCGAGGAAATAAAGACCGCGGCGCCGACTTTCTCCGAAAATGTTTGGTACATCGACCCTATCGACGGCACTACGAACTATGTTTCGCGCGGGTGCGGGTTTTCTGTGTCGGTTGCTTTTTATCAGAATAGCGTACCCGTGTTCGGGATTGTGCTGGACGTCATGGCAAATGAGCTGTTTCATGCTTGCACCGGACGCGGCGCTTATAAAAACGGTGGTCGGCTTTCTACGAAAAGTAAGAAGCTGAACGAAATGATTCTTTCGACGCCTGTTGTAAGTCATACATTTTTGCACCCACATTCCTGTCAGGACGGGCTTGTGCGGCTGGCGGAAGATATTCGCGCTGTGCGTTCGATGGGTTGCGTGTCGCTGGAAATGTGTTCGGTGGCCGAGGGGCGGTCGGATATTTTTATAGCGATGAAATCGTCGCCGTGGGATCACAATGCCGCACGGATTATTATATCCGAAGCGGGCGGATTGGCGAGGACACTTGATAACAAGCCGATAGACAACGACACGCCTACTGCCGTACTCGCCGCTTCTAGCTGCGATACGCTTGATTTTATTTATAACAATTATATTGCGGGAGGTGAGCGCGACGGAGCTGTTTGTGGCAATCGGGTTTGAGGATATTTTACATAGGCGGTTAACCCGCCGGTTGAGAGATATACGGGATAGATTAGAGGATAAAGGGTTTAAGCTTGATTACGAAAGACCGGAGAACTACCATCTGACGCTGATGTATATCGGGGAATGCGATGATGCGGCTGTTGTCGGTGAGCTGCTAAGCATTGAGCTTGAGCCGTTTCGGTTAGGTTTGGGACAGCTTGGTATGTTCAGTAAAGGCAACGAAAGTGTTCTTTGGATCGGCGTGGAGAACGGGGCGCGTGAGCTAGCCGAGCTGCATGAGAAGATTGCCGCACGGTTTGGTACGCAGGATTTACCGACTGCGGAGCATAGGCAGCCGTATACCCCGCATATAACGCTGGCTTATGGTGGTGAGGATGA
>CAZJLW010000238.1:0-1640 GCA_964546895.1 uncultured Eubacteriales bacterium
TAATTGAAAAAGGGGGGTAATTATCAGGAAGAAAAATTATTGACGTACGCATTGGTAAGGCGTATAACGAGCGAAAAGTGACTGTATCAGATCAGCCGTAACCGTTTATCCCGATATGGTTAGGAACGAGCTTGATAACCGAGCCGTAAAAACCAATCTCACACTACCGGCGTGGTTAAAGGAATTGGCAGAGGAACAGAATGTGAATTTTTCACAGCTGCTCCAGAATGCTTTGAAGGAATACCTGCACATAGAAAGCGTTCCACAAAAATAAAAACAGGGGTTGTATCAGCGGTTAACACATCGCCGATACAGCCCCTTCTTTTCAAACAAACGCATTATTCCCCTTCAACTTCTCCTGCACCGCCGCAACATCAACCTCCCGCGTCGCAACACATGCCGCCGCCGCTACCCCAATCGCAGTCCCGGACGCCTCGCCAAGACAGCACACGATAGGCAAAATCCGAATCGAAACCTGCGCCTCATGCGTCGCGGAAATGCACCTACCCGTAACCAGCAGATTATCAACCGCCTTCGGCACTAAACTGCGATACGGAATCGTATAATACTCCCCTTCTTTGAAATAATAGTGGCTGGTGCCGCTCCCCTCGGGGTTATGAATGTCCAAATCATAATTACCGAACGCAATCGTATCATCAAACTTCACGCAAGACATCAAATCCTCGCCGGTTAGCACATACTCGCCGTCGATCATTCTACTCTCGCGCACGCCGATATTCGCGGCAGTCGCAAGCAACTGCGCGTCCTTAAACGCCTCGAAATTCTCCTTCAAAAACGTCAACAACTCCAAAACCTGCTTCCGCGCATCAATCTCAGCCCGCGTCAAGTCAAAAACATCGGTCGGGTTAAGCTTAACGATCCTAGTCGAATTAAAATGCAGCACTCCGTCGTTCACATTCCTGAACACCAGCACGTCCTCGCGCAGATTTTTTATATCGCCCTTCGCCTGTTTCTCGGCATAAAGCTGGTTAATCCGTTTCCGCTCCTCAGCATACGCCTCGTGGTCTACACCGATAACCCGGAAGCACAGCGTCATGGGCTGGCAGAGGTTGTCTTGCTCGCGTCCCAAGCGGTACGGACACCCGGCGAGCGCTGCCAAGTCGCCGTCGCCCGTTGCATCTATGAAATACCTCGCGGAGCATTCGATCTCGCCAGACTTGCCGTTAAGCACGACGGATTTGACGTTCGAGCCGTCCTTGTTTACGCCGACGAGGAAGGAATGAAACAGCAGGTTCACACCGGCGTTAATGACCATGTCGTTCAGCACTATTTTCAAATACTCTTCGCTGAAAACGTCGCCCATGATAGCCTTGACGTTCGCGGTGCTTTCGAGCTTTTTCATTTCGTCGATGATTTCCAGAAACAACCCGCGCGAAAGCATTGTCATTTCGCCGTTTATTTTCGTTCTGTTTTTCATAAACGGATTGACAAGGCAGTTCGCGGCGGCGCCGCCTAGGGCGTTGCCTTTTTCGACAAGCAGTACCGACAAGCCTTCCCTCGCGGCTGCGATGGCCGCGGCGGCTCCGGCGAATCCACCCCCGACAACGATTAAGTCATAGTTCAAGCTGCGCATAATAAACCCATCCCCTCATAATTTATCCACGGCGGCGTTATACCTG